>NZ_CP016499.1:4197500-4497500 GCF_001713475.1 Agrobacterium sp. RAC06 | reverse complement strand
CCGAAGGTGCTGTGCTGGACGAAGCTTTTCCGCATTGCGCGGTGAAGCTCGCCTATCGCAAGAAGGGCGCCCCGAAGGCGAAGTCGCTGTCGATGATCTTTATCGGCTTCAACGACGAGGCAGATGCGATCGCCTATGCGGAGCGTGCGGAGGGCACCCTGCCGCTGGTGACATCCAGGCCGCTGATGGCTGACAGGCTGCACGAGTGGCGCTGAAAGCCGGCTCATCCGCCTGAGACGAAGGAACTTTCGGGCTCCGTGCGACTTTCCTCGCCAAGACATCAAAGGAGCCCCATAATGTCCGCCAAGTTCCTGCGCGCAGCGCTCGTCACCACGCTCGCCCTCGCCGGCCTTCCGCTCGCCGCCCCCTTTGCCGCCCCGGCTTCGGCACAAGGGATTGAACTGCGCATCGGCCCGGATGGGGTGCGCCCGATCATCCGAGACCGTGATCGTGACCGCCGCGACCGCAATCGCGGCTGCAGCCCGCGTGAAGCCCAGCGTGCGGCGGCCGAAGAGGGTCTGCGCCGCGCCGAAGTGGTCCGCGTCACCGATCGCAGCATCACGGTGCGTGGCTTTACCCGTCGCGGGCCTGGACAGCTGCGTTTTGCCAATCGCCGCGGTTGCCCGCTGATCTGATCGAAAAGCCTCAAACGAAAAAGCCGCCGGATCGCTCCGGCGGCTTTTTCAGGTCAATCTCAGGCGAAAGCCTCAGCCGATGTCGGCGTGGCTCTCGATGATCCGGCCGACCAGGCCATAGGTGACGGCGTCTTCGGCCGAGAGCCAGTAGTCGCGGTCGATATCCTTGGCGATCTTCTCCTGGCTCTGGCCGGTGGCCTTCGCATAGATCTTGATCAGGCGTTCGTTCATCTTGATGATTTCGCGGGCCTGGATCTCGATGTCGGAGGCCATGCCACGGGTGCCGCCAGACGGCTGGTGCATCAGGAAGCGGGTGTTCGGCAGGGCCAGACGGCGCTCCTTCGGAACCGCTACGAAAATCAGCGAGCCGGCAGAGGCGGCCCAGCCGGTCGCGATTATGAAGACCTTCGGCTTGATGAAGCGAATCATGTCGTGGATCGCATCACCGGCTTCGACATGGCCGCCCGGCGAGCAGACGAACACACGGATGTCTTCATCCGAGGCGGCAGCAAGCGCGACGAGCTGCGTGCAGACCTTCTGCGCCAGCTCCATGGTGATGCCGCCATAGATGAAGATCGAACGCGACTTGAAGAGGTTCGCTTCCGTTTCCTTGCCGATCGGCAGTTCCTTGCTCTTGTCGTCTTCGTCTTCGTTCATCACAGGGGACAGTCCTCGTTGGTTTGGCTTATCCGCACATAGTGCGTCTCATGGCTTAAGACAATGCGGGAAAAAGACAAGCATGGAAGGAGTGAACAGGAGGTTGCCATCACAGGCGTTTCGTATGTGAGGATATCCGAATTATCTACGACCCCTTAACTCTTAAGGGTTAAATCTGGCAGCGACGGAGATACACATGCTCGCACAGATACGCCTCGCTGAACTGATTGGTGCCCTCAGCCACGCACTCGACCTGACCGGCGGACAGATTGCCGGACACTGCATTCGCACCGCCCATATCGGTACGGCCATAGGCCGCCGCCTGGGCCTGCCGGAAGAGCAGTTGCACGATCTCTATTACACCCTGATGCTGAAGGATCTCGGCTGCTCGGCCAATGCGGTGCGCATGTGTGAGATCTTCGATACGGACGATATCCGGTTCAAGGGCGACTTCCGCCGTGTCGATGGCACGCTGCCAAGCCTGCTGCGACAGGTTTTCCGCCATGCCGGCGCCCGTCGCGGCGTGGCAGGTAAGCTGAAGGCCATCCTCAAGGCGCTGCGTGCCGGCAAACATGCCGCGCAACTGGTGGATATCCGCTGTCGCAGGGGCGCTGAAATCGCCCGGCAGATGCGATTCTCCGAGGATGTCGCAGCCGGCATCCGCGAGCTCGACGAGCATCATGACGGCACCGGCCGACCAGACGGCCTGAAGGGCGAAGAGATCCATATCTTCGCCCGCATCGCACTGGCCGCCCAGGTGGTCGATGTTCATTCCAGCCATGGCAGCCCGGAACAGGCATTGCGTCAGCTCAGCGCCCGCCGGGGCACCTGGCTCGATCCCGCAGTCGTCGATGCCTGCCTCGCCGTGCTGGCACAACCTGGCGTCTGGGACGATTTGAAGGCGCCGGATCTCCAGCTGAAGGTGCTGGCAGCAGAGCCGGGTCAGACGGTCATCCTGGCAGACGACGACTATCTCGACGATATCGTGGAGGGCTTCGCCCGCGTCATCGACGCAAAAAGCCCATACACCGCCGGCCATAGCGACCGGGTGGCGGAAATCACCGTGAAGATCGCCGAAGAACTCGGCCTTTCTGCGTCCGAATGCCGGAGCCTGCGTCGGGCAGCCCTGCTGCACGACATCGGCAAGCTCGGCGTCTCGGCCCGGGTGTTGAACAAGCCCTCCGGTCTCGATCCCGAGGAATGGACGGAAATGCAGGCCCATGCAGCGCATTCCGAGCGCATCCTCTCGAAAATACCCGCCTTCGCGGAACTGGCGGAGGTCGGCGGCGCCCATCACGAGCGGCTCGACGGCAGGGGCTATCCGCGTGGGCTCACTGGCGACCAGCTCTCGCTCGCAACCCGCATCGTTGCCACCGCCGATGTCTTCGATGCCCTGACGGCCGAAAGACCCTACCGGGCTCCGATCACCCCGGCAGAAGCACTCGCCGTCATCCGCAAGACCGCAGGGGTGCATCATGACCCGCTCTGCGTCGACGCCCTCGAACGCGCAGTCGCCCGGGACAACGCCCTCGCGGCTGCGTGATCGCGCGACCGCCGCAGCGATACCCGTTCTTAATCCCATTCCTTCAGACTGGAGCAGTCAAAGCAAAGGCGCGAAGCCGCTTTGCCTCCGGAATTGCATGAAAACAGAAGGATAGAGCATGGATGCTACTCCGTTTTCGCCGGAATTGGTCTAACGGGAGGAGAAGGCGCCATGACCCAGACCATCAGGCTTGCAGAACTGATCGAGGCACTCAGTCACGCGCTAGACATGACGGAAGGTCAGCCCGCCGGCCATTGCGTGCGCTGCTGCTTCATCGGCACGCGCATCGGCCAGGCGCTCGGTCTTGGCGAAGAGGCGCTGCGCGATCTCTATTACACCCTGCTCCTGAAGGATCTCGGCTGCTCGTCCAATGCCGCCCGCATCTGCGAGCTCTATCTGGCCGATGACCTGAAGTTCAAACACGACTTCAAACTGGTCGACGGCTCCTTCCCGCAGATTCTGAAATTCGTGCTCTCCCACACCGGCATGGAAGCGGGGCTTGCCGAACGCTTCCGCGGCATTCTCAACATCTTCAAGAATGGCGGCGAGATCTCGACCAGCCTCATCCAGACCCGCTGCCAGCGCGGCGCGGAAATCGCCCGCCAGATGCGCTTTTCCGAAGAGGTAGCACGCGGCATTCTGGATCTCGACGAACATGTCGATGGCGGCGGCCTGCCTCAAGGTTTGAAGGGCGAAGAAATCCACCTTTTTGCTCGCATCGCTCTCATGGCGCAGGTGATCGACGTCTTCTTCGTCCATCAGGGCCCGGAAGCAGCTCTTATCGAGGTAAAGAAGCGCGCCGGTGGCTGGTTCGATCCGGAACTTGTCACTATCTTCGAAGCATTGGCCACCCCGGTGTTCTTTGCCGAACTCGGCTCCGAGAATCTTGAAGCCTATGTGCTGGCCCTCGAACCGGGCCGCCAGGCGGTGATGGCCGACGAGTGCTATCTCGATGATATCGCCGCAGGCTTTGCCCGCGTCATCGATGCGAAGAGCCCCTACACGTCAGGCCACAGCGATCGCGTCGCCCTCTTCACCGACCTGATCGCCGAGGAAATGGGCATGGCATTGCCGGAACGACGCCGCCTGAAGCGTGCAGCCCTGCTGCATGACATCGGCAAGCTGGGCGTCTCCAACAGCGTGCTCGACAAACCCGGCCGCCTTGAAGGCGAGGAATGGGAGCAAATGAAGCGCCACGCGGAATTCTCAGAGACCATCCTCTCGCGCATCGCCGCTTTCGCCGATCTCGCCTTGATTGGCGGCACCCATCACGAAAAACTCGATGGCTCCGGCTATCCGCGCGGCCTGAAGGGCGACGAGATATCTTTCGAGACACGCATCGTCGCCACCGCCGACGTCTTCGATGCACTGACCGCCGACCGGCCCTATCGCGCCGCCATGCCGGTCGAAAAGGCACTCGCCATCCTCTGGGAAGGGGCCGGCCGCCACCACGACGAAACCTGCATCGCAGCACTCGAACGGGCACTGGCAAGGGCGGAGCTGAAGGCGGCGTAGCCAAAGCCCAGTTAGGGAATTACCGAAACCTCTGGCCCATTGCTCTGCGGCGGCTCGTTGCTCATCTGCAAGGTGAAGAGGTCTTTACCTCTTCGTGCCTCATCATGATTGAGCCCGATCGCGATGACTGTCGAAAACTGCTCCCACTCCGCATGGAGCTCAAAGCTACCATTCTCCAGCGACCGGATCTCGGCACGCCATTCCGTCTGTCTCGGACAATCCTCAACGCCGTTTCGCCAGGTAACTTGAAAGGTGATCGTCCGCTCGATGATGCGCCCGTGAAGCGCGTAAGGAAGGCCGCGACAACCCTTACCCGGTGAATTGTTGATGAGATAGCCTTGCAACACCCCGTCACGCTCGCGATCGAGGACCAATACTGAACCGTGTCGGCTGATCCATGTCGAGGTGCCCCCTGCAATCTCGAGGGGCGCGCCCTCCTCGGCGGCTCGCGCTGCAGGCAGGCCGGTCTGCCAGAGAACCGATGCAAGCAGAAGTGTAACAATACTCATCCCAACCCCCAGAACGATTAAGACAAGATAACGAAATATGGTTTATTAAGGGTTTACAGATGAAAGAGTGGTTGCGGTCTTCATCGCGAAATCCGCGTAGAAAGAATGATCGACGACAGTGTCCGCTCGACGCCGGACAATTCGCCGATCCGGTCGATCAATCGGTCGAGCTCGGAAATCGACGGGGCGGCGACAATGGCGATCAGGTCGTAGGGACCGTTCACCGAATAGAGTGCGGTCACCTCGCGGATCGCGTTCAACTCTCCGGTCACCGCGGTCAGCGCCTTCGGCGCGATGGTGATCATCACATGCGCCCGGATCAGCCCGCTTTGATAGGCATCGGAGAGCCGCACCTGGTAGCCGGCAATCACCCCTTGCGCTTCCAGCCGCTCCAGCCGGGCCTGAACCGTGGTGCGTGACAGATTGAGCCGCCGCGCGAGTTCCGCCACCGGCATCCGCGCATTCTCCGAGAGCAGCGAGAGCAACTCCCGATCCTTGTCCGTGATCTGCATTTCGTCCACTTTGCTCGTCGATACGTTCATATTGATACCGCAATCTGATCAGATCGTCACTTGGAATCGACAGGCTCCGCCCGCACACTGCTTTGACAAATGACATCTCGTCCGAATTGCGGACATCAGGCATGCGAGGGGCAACCATGAAGAACATTACCATCATCGGCGCGGGCAAGATCGGCGGCGCAATTGCCCGGATGCTCGCTGAAACCGGCGACTACGCGGTCACAGTCGCGGACCGCAGCGCCGAACAGCTGACAAAGCTCGATGCACATACGGCCGTGAAGACGCTCGAACTCGACATATCAGACGCGAACGCTCTCGACGCGGCCCTTTCCGGCCAGTTCGCCGTCCTCTCCGCCGCTCCCTTCCACCTGACCGGCGCAATCGCCGAAAGTGCCGCACGCACCGCGACGCATTACCTCGACCTAACGGAAGACGTGGCGACGACCCGCAAAGTGGAAGAGCTCGCCCGCGGCGCCCGATCCGCCTTCATTCCCCAATGCGGCCTTGCCCCCGGTTTCATCTCGATCGTCGCAAACGATCTGACCAAGCATTTCGACACGCTGGATACGGTCCGCATGCGCGTCGGCGCCCTGCCGCAATATCCGTCCAATGCGCTGAACTACAATCTCACCTGGTCGACCGACGGGCTGATCAACGAATACATCGAGCCCTGCGAGGCGATCGTCGAAGGCAAGCTGACTGTGGTGCCGGCCATGGAAGAGCGCGAGGAATTCTCGCTCGACGGCGTCACCTACGAGGCCTTCAACACCTCCGGCGGTCTCGGCACGCTCGCCAAGACGCTCGAAGGCCGGGTGCGCACGATGAACTACCGCACGATCCGGTATCCCGGCCACCAGGCGATCATCAAGGCCTTGCTCAACGACTTCAACCTGAAGAACCGCCGCGACGTGCTGAAGGACCTCTTCGAAAACGCCCTGCCGGCCACCATGCAGGACGTGGTTGTCGTCTTCGTCACGGTCTGCGGCTGGAAGGATGGCCGTTACCTGCAGGAAACCTATGCCAACAAGGTCTATGCCGGCGTGGTGGCTGCCAAGAAGATGAGCGCCATCCAGATCACCACGGCTGCGGGCATCTGCACCGTGCTTGACCTACTCGCCGACGGCACCCTGCCCCAGGCAGGCTTCGTCCGCCAGGAAGAGATCGACCTTCCCGCCTTCCTCGCCAACCGTTTTGGCCGCGTCTACGATCCCGACGTGATGAAGGTCGCCAAGGCGGGCTGAACAATCCTGCTGAATAGTCTCCGGGGGGAGGTTGGACCGTTAAGGTCCAAAGGGGCGGTTCATCGGCAGATGGGCCGCCCCGCACCTTCTACGGCCCGACAGGCTTCGCAACGAACAGAAAGACTTGATGATCGAGATACATGGTTTCTTTAGTGGGCTAAGTTAGGGTATTCTGAATTTCAGCCTCCGGACGCACTTGGATCACCGTGCCAGAGAGGCCTAACCGGGGCCCCGAAGGGACGATTTGGCGAATGATGTTCGGCAAGGCCAATCAGGAGGACAAGGCGGATCGTGTCATCCGGGTCTATCAGACCGTGACACTTGCCGTGGGTGGCGTCGCGCTGTTCTGGTCGCTGATATTTCTGGTCAAGGGCTACACCTTGCTGGCGCTGGCCGAGTTCTTTCCGGTTATCGCCGCCCTTGTCTGCTTCGCGCTCGTCACCCGCCGCCGGCTCGATCTCTTCCTCCTTGTCGCGCAGATCAGCTTTCTCATTTTTGTCATCGGCTTTTGCCTGATGTTCGACGTACCGCAGAATGGCGCGCCGCGCGTGACGCATCTTTTCTTGCCTGTGCTCGGCATGCTCGCCTACATCAATTATCTGCGCCGACCGTCCCGTCTCCAGCTTTCGGTGATCGCCGCAAGCCTCGTCTCCTTCGTCGTCCTGCATGCGGCCGATCTGAGGCTCCCCTTTGCCCAGCCGGTTCCCCCGGACCTGCACCGCATCGGCGTCTGGCTCAATCCGACCATGGCCGCCCTCATCTTCTGCACTGCCATTTACGCCCTGCAGCAACGGCTCTCGGCGCCAGGCGGCATCGCCCGAGATCTGGTGGCAGCCCTCCGGCATGGCGAGCTCAGCCTCGCCTACCAGCCGCAGGTCGATGCGAAGGGCGAGATCATGGGTGCTGAAGCCCTGCTGCGCTGGCACCACCCAGCCAAGGGCCCGATACCGCCTTCCACCTTCATCCCAGCCGCCGAAGAAGTCGGACTGATGCCGCTCGTCGGCAATTTCGTGCTCGAAGAGGCCTTGGCGACACTTGGTCGCTGGCAGGCCGATCCGAGGCTCGGGCGCCTCACCCTTTCGGTCAATGTCAGTGCCAGCCAGTTCAACGAGGGCGATTTCGAAACCACGCTGCGGGACTTGCTCGCCCGCCACCGCATCGATCCCACACGTCTGAGGCTTGAACTCACCGAAAGCGTCTTGATCGCCGGGCTCGAACCCGTCGCGGAGAAAATGGTGTCCCTGAAGAGGCTCGGCCTCACTTTCTCGCTCGACGATTTCGGCACCGGCTTTTCCTCGCTGGCCTATCTGCGCCGCCTGCCAGTGAGCGAACTGAAGATCGACCGCAGCTTTGTCGCAGCCGTCGCCGAAAACGACCGCGATGCCGCCCTCGTCCGCTCGATCAGGGCGATCGCCACCGATCTCGGCCTCGAAACCGTGGCCGAAGGGGTGGAAACCCCGGCCCAGCTCGCCTTTCTCGAGACGACCGGCTGCCGGTTCTTCCAGGGTTATCTCTTCGGGCGGCCTATGCCGCTCGCCGATTTCGAGCTTGCGGTGCGGGCCCCGAAGCCGAGGCCGGCGCTTGCCCCCGAACGGCCGTCCCCCCGCCTTGCTGCCGGCTGACCGACAAGCCTGATCAGTCAGCCGAAGCGCCCGAGCAGTTTCAGCATCCATTGCGCCATCCGCCCATAAGGCGGATAGAGGAACTTCACGCCAGAGATCGCCGACTGCTTCAGCACCGGCTTCTCCTTGCTGAGCGCCAGGAACCCCGCTTCGCCGTGATAGGCGCCGTAGCCCGACGCACCGACGCCACCGAAGGGCAGATCGTCCTGGGCGAGATGCAGGATCGTGTCATTGACCGTCACGCCGCCGGCAATCGTGCCAGAAAGCACGCGCTCCTGCGCCTGCTTGTCGTCGCCGAACCAGTAGAGCGCCAGCGGCCGGTCGCGATGGTTGATATACGCAATCGCCTCGTCCAGCGTGTCATAGGCAACGATCGGCAGGATCGGCCCGAAGATCTCTTCCGACATGACGGCGGTCTCATCCGGCGCCCCGATCACGGCCACCGGCGAAAACACGCGGGCCTCGCCGTCATGCGGACCGCCTAGCTCGACCACCTCGGCGCCCTTCTCGCGCGCCTCCTCGACGAGGCGGGTGAGCCGCGCAAAATGCCTTGGGCTGATGATCGTGGTGTAATCGGGATTGCCAGGCAGACCAGGATATTGCCTGTTAACCTCCGCCTTCACGGCGGCGAGGAAGTCGGCAACCCGCGCGCGCGGCACCAGCGCATAATCGGGCGCCACACAGGTCTGGCCGGAATTCACAAGCTTGCCCCAGACGAGGCGCGGCACGGCCTTGTCGAACTGCACTGAAGCGTCGAGGATGGCGGGTGACTTGCCGCCGAGCTCGAGGGTAACAGGCGTCAGGTTCTTCGCCGCCGCTTCCGCCACCTTGCGACCGACGGCAGTCGAGCCGGTGAAGATCAGGTGGTCGAAGGGTGCAGCGGTAAAGGCACTCGCCACATCCGGCCCGCCTGTCACGACAGCCACCTCGTCCTCGGAGAACGTCTCGGAGATGGCTTTTGCCAGCACCTCGGAAAAGGCAGGCGTCAACTCGGACGGCTTCAGGATCGCCCGATTGCCGGCCGCAAGGGCGCCGACCAAGGGCGACAGCATCAGATTGAGCGGATAGTTCCAGGGGGCGACGATCCCGACCACGCCAAGCGGCTGGCGCAGGATCACCGCCGATGCCGGCTTACCGGTCCAGGCAAGCGACACGCGACGCGGCCGCATCCAGCGTTTCAGATGTTTGCGCCCATGGCGGATCGCGGCCCGCACCGGCACGATGTCGGTGAGCGTGGTAACGACGGCGGGCCGATTGCCGAAATCCTCAGAAATCGCCGCGGCAAAACGCTCCTGCCAGGCCTCGATCATCCGGTCGAGCCGCGCGAGACGATCGTCGCGGGTGGCTTGATCCGGTGTCACGTCCTTCGCCCAGGCCGCCTTTTGCGCGGCGAGCAGAGACGCGATGCGGGCTGCGGGATCCGCGATCTCTGCTTTCGGCGACACCTGTCCGTCCATGGCGGTTTCCTCTCGTTTTTCTTCTCTCTCAAGATGGGCAGTTTACGCCCATTTGTTCAAGGGAGAACAAATGATTTTTGAATTCTCCTCTCCCCTTTGTGGGAGAGGATATAAAATCGAGGGCTTAGCCCGATCAGGGCTAAACCTCAGATTTTGTTGGTGAGGGGATCGGTGATGGTGGCACGACGAACGGCCCCCCTCACTTGCGATTTCAGATGTTTAGGCGGCTTGCGCTCGCCTAATTCATCGAAATCGCTTTCTCCCCCACCAAGGGGGAGATGGCCTCCGCGCTTGCGGCCCGCTCTCCCCCCTCCAGGAACTGAACTGTCAAAATACGCATGCTCGGCCACCGGTCGGGATCAACTCCCTCCGGGTCGGTCATGCTTGTCTCGGACGAGGCGCCAGAAGCAACCTGTCTAAGTAGTTTATGTGGCTCCTTCCGGCGCCTCGTTCGGCGTCTATTCCCGCTGCATGCGTCTCTCTGGCAAGGCGGCGACGGTCCTTGGAACTTGCGTCCCGAGGAATGACCGGGCGCGGGTCCGGCTTTGGCAGCGTCTTCCCAAGGGAATGTCTGCCATAGCCTGGCCGGTGGCCCGGGAGGTTCCCGCCGGATGGTGCACCATTCCGACCGGGACCCTCGCCCGGGGGATGAAGCCTTGGTCATCGACCTCGGCTCGCATCCCCGCCGTTTTATTCGCCCCGCTGTCTGGATGTTCGCGACAGCATTGGCGCCTTGTCTGTGTGCCTCTGAGGCACGTCCTTCCGATCAGGGGTTTCAGGCGTCGGGCATCCGACCGTCCGCCATCACTTCCACCCCTTCGTCCGGAGGGAGACCGTTGCAGCGGGCCGGGGATTTGTGCCTGCGAGAGCACGCCACCCCGGCGCAGGCCCCGCCTCGCCTGACATCGCATCGTCAGGTGTATCCGAGGGCGGGACGGGGACTAGGGTAAAACAGGGGAAATGGGCGGGGATGAAAAAAATTTGTTTTGTTGATTTTGTTGAGGGATTTTCGAGATTCATCCCCCTTTTTGCGGGAAATGCCGAGTTTGTGGCTTTGCCCCTCACCCTACCCTCTCCCCGCAGGCGGGGAGAGGGAGGCGCAAGCGGTGGCCGTTCTGGCCTTCTCCCCGCATGCGGGGAGAAGGTGCCCGAAGGGCGGATGAGGGGCTGAAGTGATTGGGATAAGGGGCAATGGCGTCTTGCGCGACGCCTATCTCCCCCCTTGCGGGGGAGAAAGCGATTTCGATGAATTAGGCGAGCGCAAGCCGCCTAAACATCTGAAATCGCAAGAGGGGGGCTCGGTGATGTCAGTACCAACGAAACTGTGCCCCTCTCCAGGAAAATCTGAAGTTTAGGCGACTTACGCTCGCCTAAGCCTTCGATTTTCCGTCCTCCCCCGCATGGGGGGAGGTAGGGCCGCCCCTAGCCGTCCTTCCTTGATAGGCAAACCACGGAGCTTGAAGCCTTGGGCCGCACCAACTTGGGAACGAAGTGAAGATTTGCGCTATTTCCAGGTTCGATACGTCACTCGAATCCAACGCCCGCAGGTTGTCGTCAGATCGAGCATCGACTACCTTCGACGGATAATGCAACAAACTGTGGCTCAAACATGCATCAGTTCACGCAAGTTGACTTCGTCCGTTTCAAAGCATTCAAACGATTTACGCTGAAACTTGGGCACTTCAATATACTGGTGGGCCCGAATAACGCTGGGAAATCCACGATACTAGCGGCCTTCCGTATACTTGCGGCAGCGATGCGCAAAGCGAATGCCCGAAAGGCGACAGCCGTGAAGGGCCCCGGCGGTCTGACTCTAGGGTACGACATAGAGCTTTCGACAATATCCGTGGCTGAAGAGAACATTTTTTACAATTATGATGATGATGAGGCAGCAACAGTTACATTTCAATTATCCAACGGAAACGCTTTAACGTTATACTTTCCTGAACAGGGTGTATGCTTGTTGATACCCGACGCCCAGGGCAAGCCCTACGGATCTCCCACAAATTTCCCGAAGCAATTTAACTGCCCAATTGGTTTTGTTCCAATTCTTGGCCCTGTAGACCACCACGAACAGCTATACGAGAAGGAAGCCGCACGCCTAGCGCTATTCAGCTACACAGCGGCGCGAAATTTTCGCAATATATGGCACCATTACCCAGAACGATTTGAGGAGTTTAGAGATTTACTTCGACAAACGTGGCCAGGGATGGACATCAATCCACCAGAAATTGACAGGACCCATCAAAAGCCGCGACTTCATATGTACTGCCCCGAAGAACGGAAACCTCGAGAGCTGTTTTGGGCAGGCTTCGGATTCCAAGTTTGGTGCCAGATGCTAACCCACATTATACAATCAAAGGACGTTTCACTTTTCCTCATCGATGAGCCAGACATTTACCTTCATGCGGAACTGCAGAGGCAGTTATTAGAAATATTGAAATCCATTGGGCCAGATATACTACTCGCAACACACTCGACGGAGATGATCACAGAGGCGGAAGCCAACGACATTCTTTTGGTCGCCAAGGGGAAAGCCGCAGCTCGGCGCATAAAAGACCCCGGACAACTAACGAGCGTATTTTCGGTCATAGGGTCAAGTTTGAATCCTGTTCTAACACAATTAGCCAAGACACGAAGGGTGCTGTTCGTGGAAGGCAAAGACTTCCAGATCCTAGGACGTTTCGCGCGTAAACTTGGTGCAGAGTCGGTTGGGAATAGACGTGATTTTGCTGTTGTACCCGTGGATGGCTTCAATCCAGAGAGAATCCGCAATCTCAAGGCAGGCATGGAAGCAACGCTTGGCGGCAGGATCCGAGCGGCCGCCATATTGGACAAAGACTATCGGAGCGCAGACGAGTGTGCACACATAACCGAGAAGTGCATGGAATTCTGCGACTTAGCGGTATTGCACAACTGCAAAGAAATCGAGAGCTATGTCCTCCATGCGACCGCTATAGAGCGCGCCGCACGCCACCGACTTGCGGAACATGCAAAGCGTTCCGGGAACGCAATGCGAGACTCGGAGCGTTTGGATGTTGGCGCAGTACTTTCATCGTTTTGTGACGAGCGCAAAACTTACGTATCAGCCCAATACCTTGACTTCCGGAGCCGTTTCGAAAAGGAGAACCCGTCGGGACGACATCAAGCTACTGTCCATGAACAACTTCTAAAAGAATTTGAAGAACAATGGAAAGACAAGAATGCTTGGCACAGACTCGTTCCAGCTAAAGACGCGCTTAGCGCAGTCAACAAATATCTCTCTGACAACTTTTCAGTGAGCGTAACAGCAAATGCGATCATTGATGCAATGCACGTCGGTGAGGTACCTGACGACATGCAAGAGCTCGTGCGCAAACTCGCTGAATTCGGCAAAATGCAAATTGAGTGACCAAAGCCCCGACAAAAAACCCGCCGGTCTCCCAACCGACGGGTCCATTCCCCCCTGAACAAACCGCCCTGCCCTCAGCTGCGCGGCTTCAAGTTCTCCGGATCATACAGCGGCTTATACCCCACCGCCGCGACCTCGACCGGGAAGCTCTCGGCGAAGTATTCCACATTCAGCTTCCGCCCCACCTCGCAATAGTCCGCCGGCAGATAGGCCAGCGCGATGTTCTTGCCGATCGTCGGGCCAAAGGCCACAGACGTCGTGTAGGAGCGCCGTCCGAGGCTGTCGATCAGGACTTCGCCGGTAGCGGGGTCCATCACCGGCATCGAACCGACCGGGTAGCGGGCGGTGCCTGACTTGTCGACATTGTCGGTCATCACGAGCGTGCAGAGCATCGCCGGCTGCTTATCGCGGGCCTTGTATTCGAGATGTTTGGCCTTGCCGCGGAAATCGGCTTCCTTGACCTTGGGACGGGCGAGATCGGCTTCGATCAGGTTGTACTGGGTAAGCAGGTCGCCGTTCTGCAGGCGCAGGCTCTTTTCCATACGCCGCGAGTTGGCATAGGTCTCGACGCCGAAGGCCATCACACCCGTCGCACGAAGGGCATCCCACACAGTGAGGCCGTCCTCGTATTTCATGTGCAGTTCCCAGCCCTGCTCGCCGACATAGGAGATGCGGAAGGCGGTGACCGGCTTGCCGGCGATTTCGATTTGCTTGATCGCGGCGAAGGGGAAGTTTTCGGGGTCCAGACCAGCCGGGTCGGCCACGGCCTTTTTCAGCGTCACGCGGGCGTTCGGGCCCCAGATGCCGATGGTGATGTATTTTTCCGAGGTGTCGGTGATGGTGACATCGAGGCCACGATCTTGCGCCACGCGCTTCATATAGTGGAAGTCGCGCGGGCCGGCATCGGCGCCGTTGACCAGGCGGCAGCGGTCGGCGAGGCGGAAGACGGTGAAGTCGGCGCGCACCATGCCCTCGTCGTCGAGGAAGTGGGTGTAGATGCCCTTGCCGATATTGCCGTCACCGCCGATCTTCGCGGCGCAGAGCCATTCCAGGAGCTCGACATGGTCAGGACCTTCGATGTCGACCATGTGGAAGTGGCTCAAGTTGACGATGCCGCAATCCTCGCTCATCGCCAGATGTTCGGCATTCGAGACGCGCCAGAAGTGGCGGTTGTCCCATTCGTTTGCGCGGACCGGAACGCGATCACCATATTTCTCCAGCAGGTGCTCGTTGGCGGCGTAGCCATGCGCACGCTCCCAGCCGCCGAGTTCCATGAAGTAGCCGCCGAGCTCGACTTCGCGCTCATACATCGGCGAGCGCTTGGCGCCGCGACCGGATGCATAGGGTTCGCGGGTGTGAACCGCGGGGAAATAGATCTTCTGGGCGGCCTCGTAGCAGCGGCCGGCGATGAAGTCTTCGGTCAGCTGGTGCGGATAGAAACGGGCGTAATCGATCGAATTGTGGTCGATCTCGGTGCGACCGTCGGTCATCCAGTCGGCGATCAGCTTGCCATAACCCGGGCCGTCCTTGACCCAGATGGCGACGCAGTACCAGAGGCCGCGCACCTTCTGGCTTTCGCCGCAGGACGGGCCGCCGGCAGCGGAGACCTGCAGGAGGCCGTTGAACGAATGGCTCTCGTTATAGCCGAGTTCGCCGAGGATCGGGGTGAGCTCCATGGCGCGCTCGAGCGGCTCGATGATCTGCTCCATGTCGAGGTCGCGCTGCGAGGGCGAGAGGCGCGCCTCGTGCTTTTCGAGGAGCTCGCGCGGATGGCACATGCGCGGATTGTGCTGCTCGTAATAACCCCATTCGATTTGGCCGCCTTCAGACGTCTTCGGGTCGCCGGTGTCGCGCATATAGGCGGAGTTGCCCTGGTCGCGGAGCAGCGGATAGCCGATGTCCTTGCCGGTGCCTTCGAACTCGTTATAGGGGCCGAAGAAGGTGAGCGGATGGTCGACCGGCATGACCGGCAGATCCTCACCGACCATTTCGGCAATCAGGCGGCCCCAGAGACCGGCGCAGACCACGACGTGATCGGCCATGATCGTGCCGCGATGGGTGACGACGCCCTTGATGCGACCACCCTCGACGATGAGGGACTGGGCCGGCGTATTGGCAAAGGACTTGAGCTTGCCGGATTGTTCCGCCGCATCGACAAGCTTGCCGGCAACGGTCTGGGAGCGCGGAATGACGAGGCCGGCATCCGGGTCGAACATGCCACCCATGACCTGGTCTTCCTCGATCAGCGGGAAGAGTGCCTTGATTTCAGCCGGCGAAACATAATGCGCGCGGGTGCCGAACGCCTTGGCCGACGACAGCTTGCGCTTGATCTCTTCCATCCAGATGTCATCGCCGGTGCGGGCAACTTCGAGGCCACCGATGCGGGCGTAATGGCCCATCTTCTCGAAGAAATCGATCGAATACTGGGTGGTCCAGACCGAGAGATAGTCGTGGGACGTGGTGTAGCAGAAGTCCGAGGCATGCGCGGTCGAGCCGATATCGGTCGGAATGCCCGACTTGTCGATGCCGACGATATCGTCCCAGCCGCGCTCGATGAGATGATGCGCGATCGACGCGCCGACGATGCCGCCTAGACCGATGATGACGACTTTCGCCTTGGTCGGAAACTCTGCCATAGCCTTGTGAACCCTGATGTCTGGGAGTGGATGATGTAGTGCCGATCTTAAGAGGCGGGCAAAGACAATTGCAGCCTGTCTGCGACATTCTGCAAGAGACGCACGACCCGTTTGCACTGCAAAATCCGTCTGATCGCGGCGGGATGGGCAGAGAGGATGTCGCGTCGGGAACGAGATGGGGCACCGACTACAGTCGACGCCCCATCTCGCAGCTGACGGACCTGGAGATCAGACGCGGATCACGCCGTTGTCCTCGCCATCCCAATACTGGATGTTCTCGGCATGCACCTTGATCATCACGAGGCCCGGTGTGTCGATACCTTCAGGGAACCAGCGATCGAGATCCTTGGTCCAATGCGCCTCGAAGACGGCCTTGTCGGCAATCAGGCTGCCGCGCCCGGAGACGGCGACGAAGATGCCAGGCTTGCCGAGCAGGCTGGGCGGCGCAGTGAAGGTGAGGGACACGGTCGGATCGGCGGTCAGTTCACGGATCTTGCGGGTGTCGGTATAGGAGAAGAAGTAGCTGTCGCCGTCATAGTCGACATCGCCGTTATTGCTCATCGGCCGACTGGCGATGGCGCCGAATTCGGACTTGGTGATCATCATGCAGAAGTCGATCTTCTGCATCTTCTTGGCGAGGTCGGGAAGGGTGAGTGTCATGGGAGGCCTCCTGCTTGGGTGTCCGGGACAAGCGCCGAACGGGGCGAATGTTCCGGCAAGGGAAGCCCGGCGCGACGTCGTTTCCCCTTGGGCCGATAAGCCGGTGGATCGCCACCTTGCCGCCTATCTTCAGCCTCAGTTGGATCAATCTTTGCCGATAGGCGTTGTTCCACGCTGCCCGAGAAGCCGAAAACGGCCAACCTCCCCGCGGGCAGCAGAACATGGAAGGAGAAATCCCATGAAGAAATTCGTAACGCTCACCCTCGCCGCCCTCCCCGTCCTCACCTCGGCCGGCATCACCGCTGCCGCAGACATGACCGGCGCGGCCCCTGCCCCCATCGCCATCGAAAGCGACCGTGTCGGCGGTGTCCGTATCGGCTACCTGGATTGCCAGATCGGCGGCGGCTTCGGCTATGTCCTCGGCTCTGCCAAAACAGCCGATTGTGCCTTCACCTCCGTGATCGACGGCGAGCCGCTCGACACCTATTCCGGCTCGATCAAGAAGTTCGGCGTCGACCTCGGCTTCACCACCCAGAGCCGCGTGATCTGGGCCGTCTTCGCCCCGACCGCCGGTTACCACAAGGGCTCGCTCGGCGGCCTTTATGGCGGCGCAACCGCAGAAGCGACCGTCGGCGCCGGCATCGGTGCCAATGTGCTGTTCGGCGGCACCTCCGGCGCGATCCACCTGCAGCCCGTCAGCATTTCCGGCCAGATCGGCCTGAACATCGCAGCAACCGGCACCTCGATGACGCTGCAGCCGTCGGCAATCTGATCGGCCGCATCCGTCGGACAAGAGAAAAGGCGCCTCGAAAGGGGCGCCTTTTTGTTCGTCATCAGGCGCTTTCCAGCACCCGCTTGCGGATGTGCTCGGCCACGGCGGCATCGACCGGGGTATAGATCATCAGGTTCAGATCGACGCGACCATCAACGGCGAAAGAGGAAAACTCCAGTTCGATGGTGCCGAAGACCGGATGCACCAGCCGCTTATGCCCCTCGCCCGGCACGCTGATCTCGTTGTCGTTCCAGATCCGTCGGAAGTCCTCGCTTTTCTCGCAGAGTTCCTCCACCAGGGCGCCGATCTGCGACACAGCACCCGCGCGCGCGGCGTCGGCACGAAAGGCGGCGATGGAGAAGCGGGCGATCGTTTCCCAGTCATGCTGCTTGGCACGCACCTCCGGATTGCAGAAGACGAAGCGCAACATGTTGCGCTCGCCGGGGGGCAGCTTGCCGTAGTCGGAGAGCACCAGCGTTGCAGCCCGGTTCCAGGCGACCACCTCCCAGGTGGCGGTCTTCACGACGGCAGGACAGGTCTCCAGCTGGTCGATGAAGCGCTGCAGCCGTGGGCTCACACCGTCAACAGAGGTGCAGCGGGCCTCGGGCGGACGGCCCAAAGCGAGCATGAACATGTGCTCCCGCTCGGCCTCGGTCAGCAGCATGGCACGCGCGATGCGGTTCAGCACGTCGGCGGATGGCGCACCGCCGCGCCCCTGTTCGAGCCAGGTATACCAAGTCGGGCTGATATTGGCGCGCTGCGCCACCTCCTCTCGCCGAAGCCCCGGCGTGCGGCGCCGACCGGCAAGGCCGAAGGTGGCGGGGTCGAGGCGCGTGCGACGATCTTTAAGGAAGGTGGCGAGTGTGGTGGTGGCCATGACGGGAACGCGATCCGGGAAGCGATTATACCATGATAAAGTCACTACTTTAACAGGATAACGGATCTGCCATTGCTTGTCGCGATACAACAGCAAAGGACAGCACATGCGTATTTTCGTCACCGGCGCGACAGGCTTCATCGGCTCGGCCGTCATACCGGAACTCAAGGCCGCCGGCCATCAGATCCTCGGCCTCACCCGATCTGCAGAGGGTGCTGGCAAACTGAGAGCCCAAGGGGTTGAGGTGCATCAGGGCATGCTTGAGGAACCCCAAACCCTGACGCGGGGCGCGGAAAAGGCCGATGCGGTTATCCATCTCGCCTTCGACCACGATTTCTCCGATTACGCGGCGAATTGCCGGAAGGACGCGGCAGCGATCGCGGCGCTCGGGGCATCACTGGCCGGATCGGACCGTCCCCTGCTGATCACCTCGGCGGTGGGTATCGGCACCCCTGCCCCCGGCGAGATGGCCCGTGAAGATGTGCTGAACCTCGATCAGCGGAATCCGCGTACCGCATCCGAACGCGCCGGACAGGATCTGCTCGAGCAAGGCGTCAATGTGTCGGCGATCCGCCTGTCACAGATCCACGACACGCGGCGCCAAGGCCTTGTGAGCTATCTCATAGACATCGCCCGCGCCAAGGGAGAGGCCGTCTATGTCGCCGACGGAGAGGCCCGCTGGTCGGCCTGCCATATTGGCGATGCCGCCCGCCTCTATCGCCTGGCGACGGAGAAGGCGACGCCCGGCGCGCGCTACAATGCGGTGGATGAAGAAGGCATCCGCATTCGGTACATCACCGAAACGATCGGTGAGAGCCTCAACCTGCCGGTGAGATCCATCGCGCCAGGGGAGGCCGGCGAAGAGCTCGGCGCAATGGCGCATTTCGCGGTTTTGGACATGGCGGCATCGTCGGCATCGACGCGGGTTGAGCTGGGCTGGGCCCCATCGGGTCCCTCGCTGCTAGCTGACCTCGCGGCCATGCATCAAAACTGACATCGCTGCGGCGCTTACGTGCCGCAGAAGGTTCGCGTCACCCGCTCCTCTGGCGTCGGGGGCACACGCAGGTCCGCGGTGTCGGGATCCTCCGCGTAAGGATTGGCAAGCGCCTCGACCAGCCGGTGGAAGAAGGAGAAGTCGCCGTAGACGGCAGCGGCGATGGCCTCTTCGATCCGGTGGTTGCGGGCGATCAGCGCCGGATTGACCGCTTCCATCGCAGCCTGCCGCTCGGCGGCTGTGCGGTCATCAACGATGCGGGCCCGCCAGCGGGTGAGCCAGTCGGACAGGCCCGACTGTGGCACGATGAAGAGATCGGTGAACGTCTCGACGGCTGCCCCGCCAGCGACCTTCGAAAGGGTGCGGAAGGTCAGCGTGAAATCGGCCTCGCCCTGATGCATCAGTTCGAGGAAGTCGGTGATCAGCAGCCGATCGTCAGGCCCCTCGCCCGCCAGACCGAGCTTGGACTTGAAGAACTCAAGCCACGCATCCTGAAAGACGTCGCCGAAGGCCTTGAGAACACCGTTCGCCGCCTCGATCGCCTTCTCCTCATCCGCATCGAGGAGCGGCAACAGGCATTCGGCAAGCCGGGCTATGTTCCACTGACCGATCCCGGGCTGGTTGGCATAGGCATAGCGGCCGCGCTGGTCGATCGAGGAGAACACCTTGCGCGGATCGTATTCATCGAGGAAGGCGCAAGGGCCGAAATCGATGGTCTCGCCCGAGATCGCCATGTTGTCGGTGTTCATCACCCCATGGATGAAGCCGATCGAGAGCCAGCGGGCGATCAGTCGCGCCTGCCGTTCGGCGACCAGTGTCAGCATGGCGAGGTAAGGATTGTCCGTATCGCGCGCCTCGGGATAGTGGCGATCGATCACGTGGTCTGCGAGCGTCTGGACCGCCGCCTCGTCGCCTTGCGCTGCAAAAAACTGGAAGGTTCCGACGCGGACATGGCTTGCCGCGACGCGGGTGAAAACCGCACCGGGCATCATGGTCTCGCGGACGACCTGTTCACCCGTCGAAACCGCGGCGAGTGCCCGGGTGGCCGGCACGCCGAGCGCGGCGAAAGCTTCCGAGACGATGTATTCGCGTAAGACCGGGCCAAGAGCCGCCATGCCATCGCCATTGCGCGAGAAGGCGGTCGGCCCCGAACCCTTGAGCTGGATGTCCCGCCGCCTGCCCGCACGGTCGATCACTTCGCCGAGCAGCAGGGCACGGCCATCACCGAGCTGTGGATTGAAATGGCCGAACTGGTGACCGGCATAGGCCTGGGCGAGCGGCTCGGCGCCAACCGGAATGATCTGCCCGCCAAAGACCTGCGCAAGCCGCCCCTCGTCGGCGTCAGCGACATCGAGGCCGAGTTCATCGGCCAAGTCCTTGTTGAAGCGGATCAGCTTCGGAGCGGACGCGGCAGCGGGTCTGGCCGGCCGGTGGAAGGTCTGCGGCAGGCGGGCATAACTGTTGTCGAAGGAAAACAAGATGGCACTCCTTGTCCGCGAAGGAGCGGACATGTGTTTGGCTTTCCTCTGATATGGGACTACCCTGTCACGAGACAAGCCGAACCGCGGCTCAGCCCGCGGGTTCTGACCGGGGCGCTGCCGGTCTTTCCGCGGAGAGCGGTGCCGGTGGGAAGGAGCGGCGCGTTCAGGCCGAGAAAGGGCTCGGCCCAGGCCGGCAAGCCGCCAACCGCCGGGACCAAGCGAAAACGGCCGGATAGTCGATGGACTGCAGCCCCGCAACGTCCCCGCGACGTGATTGAAGGGCAGAACACTCGCCATGCGAAAATCGGCATAGAAGAGGCAGCTGTCGGGGAAAACGCAGGCGGTCCAGCCCCATCAGTCGACACGACCAGGATTGGACCAGAGCTTCTGCCCGACAGGGCACCACACCATCTTGCGGGCCATGCCCCCGACGCAGTACGACTGAAGACCTCACCACGCACCCGTCTTGCGAGAACCAAATGCGCCCCGCCCGAAACCTGATCGCCGCTTTTCTTCTGCCGCTTACGCTGCTTGCCGGCTGCACGACGACGGAGGATGCCAATCGCGCCCTGCAGTCGCGCTGGATCGGCCAGCCTGTCGAGCGCTTCTTCGCAGCCTATGGTCCGCCGGAGAGCGAATATCCGCTGTCATCCGGCAAGATCTATACTTGGCGCGGCGGCGACAAGACACGCTACATCCCGCCGACTTATTCAAGCCCGGAACCGGACCGCACCATCGTGCGTACGGAAACCCGCACCGACGGATCCGGCCAGACGGTCGTGACCCAGACACGCGTCATGACCCGTGATCCCTTCTGGGAACCCGAGATGATCACGCCGCCGCAGTATCAGCGGCTCTTCTGTGAGTTGCAGATCAACAGTGACGCCTCGGGCGCAATCACCAGCATCCGTGCAAGCAACGACACCGATGGCGACGGCTTCAGCCTGTCGCGTTGCGCGGAAGTGCTGGGCGTGGAGAAGTGAAGACGGGCGTGCGTCTTCAACGGATCGAGTGGAATTATTGAACACAAACAACTGAAAGGCCTGACTGTCGGGTCATGGCGAACGGCGCCGCAGCGGCGCCACTCCTGATGCAGTCGGAAAGGGCTCAATTGGCCGAGGCGACCACTGTCGTCTCGGCCCGATCGTCCTGGGACGCCTTGGGCAGATAGACGTCGCAGGCGCCCTTGTGGCCGGTCAACTCCTTGACCAGATCATAGGTTGCATCGGCGAGTGTCCAGCGAACCGCGGCCTGCAGGCCTTCCTGTGACTTCGTGCCGATCTTGATGTCGAACAATTCGTCGGAGAAGAAGCGGAAGACGGAGGCGAAGACTTCGCGCCCGACGGCCTGCTTCGAATAGGACTTGGCCCTGACGATGCGCGTCGACTTGGTGTCGGTGACCCGGATGTCGACGGCCGCCGTCACGGCAAACCGGCGGGCGCCACCGCCGCCGCCACCCACGGTTGCCTCGATGCCATCGGAATAGGTGTTGAAGTCGAGCTGCGTGATCACACCATCGATGACATAATCGGAGCCGCGCAGCGCACCCTTGACGAGCGGGCGGAACGGCAGGCTCTCATCGCCGACGACGACATTGCCGCCGTCGCCCAGGATCTGCTCTCGGGCTCGGGCAATTTCCCATTCGGAAACGGCCGTGTTCGATCGGTTGACCTGCTTTACGCCAGCCTTCTGCAGCAGCGAGACCATCATGCCGGCGCTGTCGCGCGGCAGGTAGTTACCGGCTTCTTCGGAGGAATAGCGACCAGTCTGGTCGGTGATGACGTGCACGGCAAACATGCGCGGATAGCGCTGCACCTCGGGCGTCTTACTCAGGCATTCAAGCGCTGCGTCGACCGGCGTGCGCGTCGCAATCGGAACAGGCCCGAGGAAAGGTTCCTTCGGGGCCTTCTCGGCCGTCTGCGACTGGCATGCGGCGAGCAACAGGACGGGAGCAAGCAAGAGGCTGCGGAATTTACCAAAAGTCATGCCCCAAGCCTCAATTGTTCAGGATGGAATTGTTGCTGTCGGTCTGGGTGATCGTCTGATCACCGGAATTGTCCTGATCGACAGTAATCGTATTTCCAGAGCCATTGATCGTGATGGTCGTGGCATTGCCGGTCTGCTGCGTGCCGAGACCGGCAGCCGATCCAACGCCGGTCGCCGGGAACTCGCCCTGCAGTTCGAGGCGGGTGCGCTCAAGATTGAGAAGCACCTGGCGCTCGTTGGGCGTTCGAAACTGGTAGGGGCGATCCTCACCGAGGCCGTTCGCGACGGCAGCAGCAGGGCTTATGAGACCCAGCGCAAGAAGCCAGGCGACATGCCGAGAATTGATCATAAAACCCCCATAAATTTATAGGTTACCCATCTCATTCCACCCAATAACCAAGGGTTTGGATAGCACTAAAGCCAGCGAGAGACAGCGGAAATCTACATAAAAAACAACAGAGCAGTTAAGTGACCGCAAGTTCGTTGCTTAAAGACAACACCGCCGCACAACAACGGACACGCGAATCACAACGCTGGACAATAGAAGATGGATGAAGCAAGAATCTTTAAACGACAAGCGATTGTATAGGCGATTCCAATGCGTAAATTTGCATATCTGACACTTGCAGTGGTCCTTGGGGCCTCACCGGCAGCGTCCGAGACGAACGCAGTGGAGAACATGGTGCGTGCCATGGTGGAGCTGAAGCGAACCGGCGCGACCTGCGAAACCTACGTCCGCGGCTCGCCGCAGAGCGTCATGACCGGGATAGACGCCTACTTTACCGCCCTTAACCAGCCCGTGCCGAATACCGTGGATCAGGGCGCGAAGGACAGTATAGGCAAGCTGATCAAGCAACATGCCGCCTATATCTGCTCGACAAAACTGGTGAAGGCGCAGAATAACTACCTCCGTGCGGCCGCGTCCTACATGGAGACGAAGCCGACACAATGGCCCGACGCACCATGGATCGAGTTCCCGCAATGGTGCCAGGACCCGGCCTGCGCGGATTATTGATCTCACTGAAATGGTAGATCACCGCCTGGACGACGCGCGATTGCTGAGCGATTAGCGCTCGATCACGACCGCATTGCCGGTCTGAGACACGGCGCCGGCATTTGCCCCCTGGACGGTCTGGCCATACTCGGCGGACTGCAGCACATCGACCACCTGCGACGTGCCGTCCGGCAAAGCTTTCTTCAAGACGATCACGTTGACATAGTTGTTCGAATTCTGGGTGATGTTCGGCGAAGTGATCGTCTGCGTCAGACCATCGAGCGTGACCTGCTCGACCCGGTTGTTGACGATCTGCCGTCCATTGCTGGATGTCTGGCGGAGATAACCGATGCTCTCGGCCTCGATATAGTTGGCAATATTGATGCCGTTCTGGCTGATCGAACCCCAGCGCGCGCCATTTTGGAGCGTCACGACATTGTTGATGACCTGATCGCCGGAGAAATCGCGCACCACCTCATCGACATTGCGCGCGATAATGATGTTGCCAAGATTGGTGCCCTCCTGGACAATCGCTCCGCCGCCACCGGCCCCGGTGATGTTCAGTCTGTTGTCGACGACCTGCTCGGCCTGCTTGGTGAAATTCTGCGAACTCAGCGCCACCGACTGCTCGGAATAGACGAGGTTCATTGTGTTGAGGCCAGACTGCCGCACCGTGTTCGGCAATTCAGGCAGGATCAGATGGTTCATCGCGTGCTGCACGGAACCGTCAGCGAAGTATTGCTCGACATTGCCGATATCGCCGCCAATCACGGCATTGCCAATATTGGAGGCATCCTGCTCGATCGACTCCAGGGCAGCAACGGTGTTCAGCACGATTTCATTCAGCGAAAGCTGCTTTCCGTCAAAATCCTGACGCACACTCTCAAGCGCCTTGTCATCGATGTCGACAACATTGCCCGCATTGCTGGCTGTCTGCCGAACCCCAACCGCTAATGACGGCGCCGTCCAGTTCAGCACCTGCGTCGCATCCTGCTGACCCGCGAAACGCTGAATGATCTGGGTCGAGCGCGCAGCCTCGTCAGACGCGAGCAGTTCGAGAGGTTCCGCGGCCGGAAAGCCGGGCACCACCATGGCGACCCCACAGGCAACTGCGAGGGAAACTCGCAAACTCCGGAACATGAAAACACGCATCCCGGCTCATCATGAACCGGACCCCCTCAGACAACTGTTGGAAAGAAACGGGGGCGAGTTGACACTCGCCCCCATCCAAACAAGTCACTCACCCGCGGCGATTGCACCGATCGAGTTGGCGACGTTCGTCGCGCTCTGAGTGATCTTCGATACGTTGTCGAGCGCACCGACATAGTTCGCAGCGAGCTGGCCGGTGGTGAAGGTCTGAACGATGTTCAGATCGTCACTGACGCTGCCGAGCGAAACCAGGTTTGCGGCATTCAGGGCCGTCTGCGTGACATCATAGATGTCATCGCTGCCGTAACCGCCCTTCCCATGCTTCCAGCCATAGGAACCGACACCCTCAACCGCATTCAACGCGGCCTGGCCGGCGGTCGTCGTCTGTGTGATCGAGCCCGTCACGGAATCGACGGTCAGCGAGTTCAGGACGTTCGTCGCCGACTGCGTGACATCCGACAGGTCTTCGGAGAAGTTCACATAGTTGGCCGCCAGCTGTGCGCCAGCTGCTGTCTGCGTGACAACATCGAGCTCTTCATCAGGAAGGTTGATCAGGTTGGCAGCATTCAGAGCCGTCTGAGTGACGTCGCTGACGTCTTCGCCACCTTCGATCTTGTTCAGCGCGGCCTGGATACCCTGGAACACCTGATTCATGTTGATCTCAGGCGCCGGCGGCGGCGGCGGCGGAGTGTAGCCACCGCCGCCACGCGCCATTGCGGAAGTGGCCATCAATGCAATGACCGAAGCTGCGAGAATAGTTTTCATAGTCTCTCTCCTCTGTTTTAATCTATCGCCCCGATTTCAATCCGTACTCAACCACCTCAGACAGAGATTAGGCCGTACAAGACAACAGAGCTTACCACCCTCCAGACTATTCTGGAGAATCACGATGTATATTTTGATTCACACAAAGTCGCCGTTTATCAACGGAAACAATTAAACGACATATCTCTCGATATAGAAGCAGCGCCGAGTGCCCCCAAAGCCGTTACAAACGCCACGATAGATATCGAATTATATTTATATATGTAGCGCAATACTAAAGCCTAGGAGACAACCAACCCAACGAGATAGAACCACACCCTCGTTGCTTCGATCAATACTTTATTAACACAAAATTAGTGATGATTAATGACACTGGCGGACGGTCAAAAACGGTTTTCGAATCAGATGCTTGAATACCAATGGTTGCAAGAGCCACCATTCCTTCGGCAAACATCCCCAAATTTGGCGTGGCACAGGTCCGGCATTTCGGCACCCAGAGCCCCCAGCCGCGACCGTAGACGATCGGTTTCAAGTATTTGTGACATTTTACTTCAGGCCGGAGGGGGCTCTGACAGGGCGGTGGCGCCCAGTCTCAGTGACAACGAGAAGTGGGTTGCGATCATTGAGATTTGGGATGTGACCTCCGCTATCCGACGTAGATTTGCGCTGTGTTTCCCTTGGACAGCGGCAAACCACTTGCGCGAACGTCGTCCATCATCGCCAACTGCCGATCGGCGGGACCGAATATCCGGACGCTCTGGCTCAACCGAGCAAGAGGGACACAGCAGGCTTGGTCTGGTGACGGTCGCCAGCGACGCTCTGATCGTCTTCGGCTGATCCCGACCCATTCCAAGAGGCGCAGATGCGAACGGCGGCACCTTGGCCGCCGTGTTTAGGTATGTGTGCTGACAGGACTACCGCAGAGGCTGGCCTCATTCCGGCGGATCGGTGACGAAGGGCATGATATCAACGCCATCACCGGGAAAGACGGTGAGATGCGGATGGTCTTCGAAAAGCCGGGCTGCCGCCTCTGCCGTTTCCGCTTCGACAATCAGATAGCCGCAGATCCCATTTGTCGCCGGGGCAATGCCATCCTTGGTGACGCGCGTGGTCTTGCCAACCATGCCGCCTCGATTGACGATGGCGGCAGCGTTGCGTTCCTCCCAGGCCATCCACTTCGGAATCCCCTCGGCATCGATCGCATCCTGCTCGGCCTTGGGCAGGTTGCGAAAACGCGCGAAGTCCTCGTGCTTCATCGTATAGACGGCAAGAAACTTTGGCATGTAGGGCCTCCGATCCGGATGCAACGGGCCGGAGGCTAGCGCTTCGGGCGCGGGAAGTCATCCGAAGCGTTTGAGATCAACCGCGTCCGCGATAGGTGGCGACGCCCTGTTCGGGGAGCCAGACGCCTTTTGGCGGCTCGCCGGTCTGCCAGAAGACATCGATCGGGATGCCGCCGCGCGGATACCAGTAGGCACCGATGCGGAGCCACTTGGGATCCAGAAGTTCGACGATGCGCTTGGCGATATAAACCGAGCAATCCTCGTGGAAGGCACCGTGATTGCGGAAGGCGAAGAGGAAGAGCTTCAGCGACTTCGATTCCACCAGCCAGTCGCCGGGAATGTAGTCGATGACGATATGGGCGAAATCCGGCTGGCCGGTCATCGGGCAGAGCGAGGTGAATTCGGGTGCTGTGAAGCGCACGACATAGTCAGTGCCGGCATTGCCGTTCGGCACGCGCTCGAGAACGGCAGTCTCGGGGCTGGTCGGCGCATCGACGCTCTGGCCGAGCTGGGTCAGCCCTGAAGTATCGGTCTTGCTCATGATAGGATCCTTTGAATTTTAGCGCCCGAGTTCGATGCCGGCGCCATGCGCCATCTCGTTTTCGGGTTCAACGTGAATGGTAACGCGCGTGCCGGGCACAGCCTTGTGCACGGCCATTTCCAGCCGGTCACAGATCACATGGGCATCGCGCACGCTCATCTTCGAGGGCACGACCAGATCGAAGGCGACGAAGGTTGCAGCCCCTGCCCGGCGCGAGCGCAGGTAATGGACGCCCAGCGACCCTTCCGAATTCTCCTTGATCGCCTGCCGGATCGCCTCGGCTTCCTCCGTAGAGACGGCGACATCCATCAGCCCGGCGACGGACTGTGCGATCACCTTCCAGCCCTGCCAGATGATGTTGAGCGCAACAAGGATCGCGAGCACCGGATCAAGGATCGCATAGCCGGTCGCCAGCACCAGCAGGAGACCGATGATGACCCCGACGGAGGTGACAACGTCCGACATGATGTGCTGACCATCGGCCGAAAGCGCTGGCGAACGGTGGCTTCTGCCAACGCGGATCAGAAGCGTTGCCCAGGCCGCGTTGATGACGGCGGCAAGGCCGTTGATCGCGAGCCCGAGGAAGGGTGCGTCGGGCAAGGTCGGGTTCTGAAGGGCCGGGATCGCCTCGCGGATGATGAGCAGTGCCGCCACCACGATCAGCACGCCCTCGAGAACGGCCGAAAGATATTCCGCCTTGTGATGGCCATAGGGATGATCGTCATCCGCTGGCTTCTGCGCATAGCGGATGACGAAATAGGCAAGGAAGGCGGCAATCACGTTGACGGTCGATTCCAGCGCATCGGACAGCAGCGCGACCGAACCCGTCACCCACCAGGCGCAAAGCTTCAGCCCCATGACCCCGAAGGCGAGCGGAATGCCAAAGAGGGCGAGCCGCCGAACGAACGTGTTGTTGTCAGCCACCATGGCCTTTTCCCTGCAGATGCGAGTGAATTGCAGACGCAATTCCAGAAACGACAAAACCGCCCGGCAAAGCGGGCGGTTCGTTGAAGTGTGAGCGTAATGCCGAAGGGTTGAGGAAAGGTCAAGGCAGGAGATGCTCTCTGCACACAACCGGAAGGCCGCACCGTGAACGGCGCGGCCAATTCCTTCGTCAGGATGTTATCAACGCCTAGAAATCAAAGGAGGCGGAGAGCATGAATGTCCGGGGTGCGCCGGCCGCGAGGAAACCACGCGCGGACGATGCCCAGTAGTTCTCGTTGAAGACGTTCTCGACATTCGCCCGGATTTCGATCGGCTTGCCGTTCTCGCGTTCGAACTTGTAGCGCGCACCGAGATCGACGCGGGTCCAGCCATCGACCTTCTGCGTGTTGGCCTGGTCGTAGAAGGTACTGCCACTGTAGACGAGCCGACCGGTGAGCGTCAGGTTCTCGATCGATGGCAGGTCATACTCGCCGTAAAGGCTGACCATCGTCTTCGGTACCCCCGGCGCGTCCTTGCCGTCGAAGGCGCCATTCCGGGTTCTTGCCAACTCAGCATCGAGGAAGGTGACACCGCCCAGGAGCCGCAAGCCGTCGATCGGCTCACCGAAGGCTGACAGTTCGACACCACGGTTTACCTGCAGCCCGTCAACCGAATAGATGTTCGTGGCTGCCGTGGTATAGCCGCTGGCCTGACGGATCTCAAACAGGGCGGCGGTAAACGCAACACTGCCGAGATCGTATTTGAAGCCGATTTCCTTCTGCTCGTTGACGAAGGGCTGGAACACCTCGTTGGCATTGGCAGCGGCGGCCGGGGCAATCGCCCCTTCCGTCAGCGCCTCGACATAGTTGGCATAGAGCGAGAGGCCGTCCATCAGGCGCAGATTGGCGGCGACGGCCGGGCTGAACCGCGCTTCGTCATAGTAGTAGTTCTGCACGCCAACCGTCCCGCGATCGGGCCGGGTGTTGAAGCCCCTCTGGCGCATTTCCTGGTAGCGGCCACCGAGCGTGACCTCGAGACGTTCGTCGAAGAAACCCAGCGTGTCCGAAAACGCGACGCTGGTGGACAAGAGGTCGGCAAACAGCGGCAGGTTGTCCGATGTCGGCAGATTGAGATTGCTCACGGCGCTAGCGGGCAGATAGCTCGGATTGTAGATGTTCATCGAATAGGACCCGGGCAGCCCGAGTGCACCGGGTGCAAAGCCGCCACGGTAGTTCTCGTTGAGGCTCGTCTGCACCGAGAGATTGACCTTGTGGTTGACCGGGCCTGTCTCGAACTCTGAACGGATGCCGATTTCCCCGGAATAGCCGTCGATCTGCTGCGGCTGGATCGCAAGCTCAGAGGTCGCATTGCCGTTCGCATTGTTGATCGTATAGGACGAGGTCAGGAAGTCCTCGCGATAGCGGCTGGCGCCCACGGCAGCATAAAGCGTCGTATTGTCCAGCAAATCATATTCGACACGGGCAGCCGCCATGCTGTGGGTGCTGTCGTGATACTCAAACGGGCTTGCCGTGTTGATGCGGCCATCGGGAGCATCCGGGATCGCAATGCCGGAGGCTGCCGCATTGAAAAGCGATGTCGGTGCATCGATCTGCTGGTCAGAATGACTGAGATCGAGCGAGGCGCGCACGTCTTCACCCTCGTAGTCGAGACCGAGCGAGGCAACGCCGACCTTGATCTCGTTGCTGTCCATGGCGGTATCGCCGAAGCGGTAGGAGCCATTGGCGCGAATGCCCCATTCGCCGGCCGTGCCGTAGCGGCGACCGACGTCGAGATGGTTCCAGAACTGGCCGTCGCTGATATAGGTGGTTGTCAGGCGGGTCAGCGGCTCGTCGCCGGCGCGCTTGGGGATGAGATTGACGGTACCGCCGACACGGCCGATACCGCCATTGACGAAGGCGGTCGGTCCCTTGAGAACCTCGACCCGCTCGATGCCTTCAAGGTAGCTTCGACGCGGATTGGCGATATAGGGCAGCCCGTCATAGAGCACGTCCAGATTGACCACCGAGAAGCCACGGATGAAGAAGGAATCGCGTTCGCTGAACGCAGGCGCATCCGAGCGCACGGAGGGGTCGTTGAGCGTGATGTCGGCGACCGTGCGCGCCTGCTGGTCGCGGATCAGCTTTGCCGTATAGGCCGTGATGCTGAACGGCGTTTCCATGATTGAACGATTGCCGAGCGAACCGAGGCGCGCACCCTTGGCCACCTGGTTGCCGGCATAGGCTTCCGGCGGCTGACCGACCGTTCCCGAGGCCGGCGGCTGGCCTTCGGCCGTCGTCGTCACCACGATCGGCGCAAGCCTCGTATCACCGTTCTCGTTAGCGCCGTCTTCGCTGGTCGCATCCTGGCCATGCGCCGAAACGACCGAGATCGCCAGAAGCGAAACGCCTGCAACAATGCTCCGCCTGCTCGCCTTCAGGCTTCGCGTGTGAGTTCCCCTCGACATGTGCATAAAAAGTCCCCTGTTACCAATACACGATCAGCAGCGTCTAAGCCTTGCCGCAAAGCGCAGTCCCTCGAACCGAGGCTGCGCGCGCATGCGGCCGCTTCACCGGGTTCAACGCTCACCGAAGCCGTCAAACGACGGGACCATGAGCGTTGAGACCACCGGCTCAGACGCAGGCTGCCAACGGAAAAACGATCGGGTCAGCAGGATTTTTCAGGGGGAGGAAAAAATCTTGAGAGTTTTTATCATTATTCGAGAAGGACGGGTGAAGACGCCGGTACTCAGGTTGCCCGCGCGTTCGCGAAGATAACGAAAACCAGACAGTCACTTCTCGGAAAACAGCGTGGCTTGATCAGCAAGGAACTTGCGAAGCCTATCCACGCTTCTCTGTCCACGGTGTCGCGAACATAGATGATCAATATCTGGCCAGCAGTCACCACATACAGCAATGCAAAGTGCGTCCCGCGGATGTGGTATTCTCGAACACGCTCGAAATCCTCGAAGCGTGGAGCGCTCTCGGGATGATTGACGATCGTCCGCTCCGCTGTGGCCAAGGCTGCCGACGCCGCCACGATGTCCAGTTGCGGATGACGCTTGTAGTAGTCGCGCATCCATCGAAGGCCAGGCTCGGCAGTCGGAAGGTAGCGGAGATGCATGGACTTCAGCGCGCCGCCGGAAAATCGTCCTCGTCAGACATCAGCCAGCGGTGCACCTCTGCACTGTCCACGGCCTTGACGTCACCTGCGTCAACGAGACGAAGTCCATGACGTACCAGTTCACGCGTCGCGACGCGCTCCTCCACAAGATTTCGGATAGCCTGATCTGCTAGGTCGGAAGCCGAGCGTTTGTCGAAACGCGCGATCTCTTGAAGCGCCTGATTGAGACCGGCGTCGATTTCAGTGGTCAAAACGACCTTGGTCATCAGATCACTGCTCCTTGCGGCTTGGCTTCAAGGAATAGTGTTACGGAGTGTACATGCTGTCAAACAGCAACCTAACGGCAGCTCCGTCGGAAGAGCCGTTAGCCCCCCGGACACGGATCTGCGTCTATCGCCGAAACAATTCGGGGCGCCGAAGCGCCCCGCTTATTCCCTCAAGCCGCTTGCACCTTCGCCCGTTTCGCCAGATGCGCCACCACATTCTCGATCATTCGCATGCCGGCATCGCCGCCGAGCGTCATGATCGATTCCGGGTGGAACTGGACGGCGGCGACCGGTTCCTTGGTGTGCTCTATACCCATGATCGTGCCGTCTTCGCTTTCTGCCGTGATCATGAAATCGCGCGGCAGCGTTGCCGGATCGGCGAAGATCGAGTGGTAGCGACCGACGGTCACTTCCTTGCCCAGGCCTGAGAAGACGAGGCCGGGTTCGAGCACGCGGATGCGCGACGGCTTGCCATGCATGGGAACCGCGAGCTGGCGGAGTTCGCCACCATAGGCTTCCGCCAGCGCCTGCAGACCGAGGCAGACGCCGAAGATCGGTAATTGCCGAGCGCGCGCCTTCTTGATTGTCGCCTTGCAATCGAAATCGGCAGGCGAGCCGGGACCGGGCGACAGCACAACGAGATCGGGCTTCAGGCTGTCGAAGATCTCCTCCGGCACCGGCGTGCGCACGGTGTTCACGGTGGCACCCGTCTGGCGGAAGTAGTTGGCCAGCGTATGGACGAACGAATCCTCATGGTCGACGAGCAGGATGTTGACGCCCTCGCCCACCCGCGCCACGCCACGCTTGGAGGAGGCATCATTGCCGCTCTTGGCGTCACGGATCGCTGCAATCATGGCGGAGGCCTTCAGTTCGGTTTCGGCTTCTTCTTCCTGCGGGTCGCTGTCGTTCAACAGCGTCGCACCGGCACGCACTTCAGCAATGCCGTCCTTGATGCGCACGGTGCGCAGCGTAAGCCCCGTGTTCATATCGCCATTGAAGCCGACCATACCGATCGCACCACCATACCAGGCGCGCGGGCTCTTCTCGTGCTTTTCGATGAAACGCATGGCCCACAGTTTCGGTGCACCGGTCACGGTGACAGCCCAGGCATGCGACAGGAAGCCGTCAAAGGCGTCCATGCCGTCGCGAAGGCGACCCTCGATGTGGTCTACTGTGTGGATGAGGCGCGAATACATCTCGATCTGGCGGCGACCGATGACCTTGACCGAGCCCGGCTCGCAGACGCGGGACTTGTCGTTGCGGTCGACGTCCGAGCACATGGTGAGCTCGCTCTCGTCCTTCTTGGAGTTGAGCAGCTTCAGGATCTGGGCGGAATCCTCGATCGGGTCCGCGCCGCGCTTGATCGTGCCCGAGATCGGGCAGGTTTCGATGCGCCGACCATTGACACGCACGAACATCTCCGGCGATGCGCCGACGAGATATTCCTGATGGCCGAGATTGATGAAGAAGGAATAGGGCGAGGGATTGATTTCCTTCAGCCGCTTGGAGATCTGCGACGGCTTTGAATCGCAGCGTTCCATGAACTTCTGACCCGGCACGACCTCGAACAGGTCGCCCTTACGGAAGCTTTCCTTGGCCTTGGTAACCAGCTCGGCATATTCGCCGGGACGATGATCGCCGCGCGGCGGGATCGTGTCGGTGTGCACAAAGGGCTCCGGCGCGATATCCTCCGACTGGCCTGTGGTGGTGACGTCACCCTTGGTGAAGTCGTAGCGGTCGATCCAGGCCTTGGCGGAATAATGGTCGACGACGAGGATCTCGTCCGGCAGGAAGAGCACCATGTCGCGCTGGTCATCGGGACGGGTGAGTTTCAGGTCGATGGCGTCGAACTGGAAGGCGAGATCATAGCCGAAGGCGCCGAACAGGCCGATGGCCGCGTCTTCTTCCGAATAAAACAGCGCCGTGATGGCGCGCAGAACCGTGAAGACCGTCGGCATCTTCGAGCGCTCTTCCTCGGTGAAGACGCGTGACGGCAGCTTGACGTCGAGATCAAGGCGGGTCGCGGTGCGGGCACCCAGCGCCAGATCGTCAACGGAGGCCAGAGCGTCGGCGATCATCGACAGCAACGCTTCGCCGCGACCGTTGTAGGCCTCGATCCACACCTTGCGGCCGAAGGAGGAAATGCCGAGCGGCGGATCGACGATGGCCGTATCCCAGCGCGTATAACGACCCGGATATTCGTAGTTGGACGAGAAGACAGCGCCGCGCCGCTCGTCGAGCTTGTCGACATAGGTGGAGATGGCATCGCCATAGGGCGTCGGCCGGCGCCTGCGCGTGACGGTCACGCCGCCGCGCGTCTGATAGGCTTCCGAGCCGTCTTCCTGCAAAATCGTCGACATATCCGTCCTTCTCCACTCTTCGAGGCCCGTCTCCTGAGGCCTTGAACACGAAAAAGCCGCCTCAGGAAAGTTTCCGGGCGGCTTTGGGGTCAATCGTCTGAAGACATGACTGGTCAAGGCCGCGTTAGCGTGCCCACCACCAAGCAAAGGTCTTCGATACGATCTTCATGGGCCAACGAATACCGTGGAGCCGCTGCCTTAGCAAGGGCGTTTTGCTGGGCTCTGTTGATGAACTTTTTGACGGCTCGCGCCTTTTGACCCCGGGACTGGGGAACAGGGAGACGAGATGAAGAAGACGAGAACGCCGGCACTGGTCGGTCTCCTGCTGGCCTGGTCGATCGTGACCGGCCTTACCCTTCCCTCGCGCGGCCCCCTGCCGCAAATGAGACCACAGGTGGCAACGCCGGCACCGGACGCAGAGGCGAGAGCGAACGACGGCGCCCAAGCATCCGCTCCCCTCGAGGCTCCCACACCGCAGAGCAAGCCCGAGACGGCGGCCGATGCAGAGGAAGGCACAGAGCCGTCAAGGCCTGCGGAAACGGAGGCAGCAAAGGACAAGGCGAGTGAAGAGACCAAGCCTGATGGGGATGAGCAGAAAGCCGCTCCCCTTGATCCGCCCCCGCCGGTCGAGGACCCAAAGGCTCTTGCCGCATGCCTCGCGGATCTCAAGGCGCTCGGTGCGCGCTTCGAGACGGACAAAGCCATCGATGACGCCGATGGCTGCGGCATCGCGGCCCCGATCACGCTGACAAGGCTCCTCCCGGACGTCGCCTTGGAGCCGGAGGCGACGCTTCGCTGCGAGACGGCATTGCAACTGGCGCGCATGACACGCGACATGCTGAAGCCGGCAGCAGAAGCCGCCTTCCCCGACAAGCCGAAGCTTGCCGCCATCCGCCACGCCTCGGGTTATGTCTGCCGCAACCGAAACAGCGTAGAGACCGGCAAGGTGTCGGAGCACGCCTATGGTAATGCGATCGACATTGCCGGCTTGCGTTTCGGCAACGACGACATGGCGGTGATGATTGCAAGCCAAGATAACGGTACGGCCGAAGCCGCCTTCCAGCGCGCCTTCAATGCCATCGCCTGCCTCTATTTCACCACGGTGCTTTCCCCCGGCAGCGACGCGACACATCAGGATCACATGCATCTGGATGTCATCAAGCGGAAGAGCGGCTACCGCTACTGCCGGTGACGCAAGGCAAAAGGCGGCGCATCGCTGCGCCGCCTTTGTTGTGGATTTAGCTCAGCTCAGAACTTCTGGGTGAGCGAAATTTTGAAGGTACGGCCGGGTTCAGAGTAGAAGTCCCGCGCCTGCGTCGATGAATTTGTACGGACCGATGCGTAATCGAAGTAGGTCTTGTCAAAGACGTTATAAACCCCGGCGGTGATCCGCATGCCATTCAGCTGTTCCGGCTCCCACCATGCATTGAGGTCAACGACACCGTAGCCTGCAGTCCTAAAATAGGAAGTGCCAGCCGTGCCCTTACCGTCGTCGGCTCTCGATTTTTGCGCCGCGACGAAATCGGCACCAACTCCCCAGAATTCAGTGTCGTAGCCAATGCTGGCCACGACTTTAAGCGGCGCAACCGAACGGATAAAGGTGCCACGATCAAGATCATTGCCCTTCACATAGGCAAGGCCGCCCGAAACGCGGAAACCGTTGTCGAACACTTTATGAGCTGAAAGATCTACGCCGAACATCTCAACATCGGAGATATTGGAATAGCGGGTCCTGCCTTGAGGGTAAGTACCGGTGAAACCAAGTGCGGCGGCCTCGGCAGCAGTGATCGAGGTGACGTCAATGAAATTCTTGTATCGATTGTAGAACACTGAGGCACGTGCGCCCATCTCTTCGTCACCGAGATCGACCCCGAACTCGAAGCCATTGCTCGTTTCGGATTGGAGATCGGCATTGCCAACGCGCAGATAAGTGCCGGATCCGCCAAACGCGCTGTAGAGTTCGCTGGCCGTAGGCGCACGAAACGCCATCGCCCACTGACCGTAAAACGTCACGTCAGGCTGCAGGTCATATGCCAGACGCAACTTCGGTGACAATCCCGCATCCTCGAAGCCGTTCGGCAGTGCCGGATTGAGATAGTTGCGGTCATACTCGGGTGTCATTTCCGGAGAATGCTTCACCCAATCAAAACGCAAGCCTGGAGTTACGGTCACACCCGACGAACCGACCTCGATCTCGTCATCAAAATACAGTCCAACCTTGCTGCTGTTGACTTTCGGCGTATCGGCCTGGTTGGTGTGCAAGTTTAGGCACGTTCCGGTTCTAGGCGTTGTGCAGTTATCGTAACCGCTTGAATATTGATCCGAAACACCGAAGGCAATGTCCAGACCATAATTGAAGGTATGGTTCAGCTGACCAGTCGTAAGCTCGGATTGCGCGGCCCCAATAAACCCGATCGTCCGCTCGTTGTTATCGTTTTCGCGCCCAATCGCGCCGATCGGAGTGGTCTGCCGGATGGCATCATAGCCGTCCATGGTCCGCTGATCCATCCAGTACAAGGATGCCCATGCATTGGAAACTATGGCGTCCTGTGACTGGGCTTCATACTGGTAGTCCAACGAGACGCGATCGCGATCGGTGTCTTTTTTGCCAGTATAGTTTCCAGGCCGGAAGGTGGTGGTGTTCTGTAGGCTTCTGGAATCAGTTACACGATCCTTGCGGAAACGCTCCGCCGTTAGACCAAGTGTATGCCCACCCTCCAGCTGCTGTTCCAGACGGAACAGGAGATTGTGCTGGTCGTACTCGGAAGGATCAGCCTTGGTCCGCGTGGTGCCGAAGGTATCAACGGTACCATTGCTTTTGCGCTCATGACCTTTTTTGTAAGATCCCTGGAACATAACCGAGGTATTCTCCACTCGCTTCGCGACGGCGGCGGATCCCTCCCAGCTGTTGTCGGAACTGTCATAGGTCGTTTTGGCAACCCCGCCCCAATCCTTATCATCTGAGATAAGGTCATCAGGCGTAAGCGTCCGGAGGGCTAGAACGCCCCCCAACGCACCCGATCCGGCTCGGCTCGAGTCGGCTCCACGCATGACATCAACTGCCGAAAGTGCCGCGAAGTTGAACGCGTCAACGCCCCCGCTTGCGGCACGCGTCGCGTCGAAGATGTACGGTACAGGAATGCCATCTAAGGTCGTGAGCACGCGCGCGCCCTCGAGACCTCTGATGTTCACGGCTCCGCTGGAGCGGTTAAAGTTGACACCCGGCTCTGCCACGCGACCGAGATCTTCGATGCTCGTGATCTGCTTGGCCTCAATCTCCTCCGCCGTCGTCTCCGTCGCCAGCGGCGTATCCGCAACCGACCCCACCGGCACCCGCTTCCCCTTCACCACGATCGTCTGCAGCTGCGTCTCGCCATTGGCAGTCGTCGTCGTTGCGGCGGTCTGGGCCTTTGCGGGGGCAAGCGAGGAGATGGCTGCGAGGGCCGTGCAGGCCAGCAGGATGGGGCGGAGGGACCGGGAGCGCATGCGTGTCGTCCTTTCAATGGCCGCAGAAAGGGTGTCCCGCTTCCCGGGGGGACGGAAGCAGGTCGGCCTGATGTGATTGCGTCAAAAACGCGGCGGAGAGATTTATTCCGCCGTAATCACGCCGTATAAAACATGATGTTCTGAGTCAACATATAAAACATGATCACTTTCATCATGAATTGTGATCGCCGTCACCGTGGCGAAAATATCACAAATTCCGGGTGCAAATTCGGGCTAGAACAGGCCCTCGATCGCTCCGACGTCATTGAGCCGGATACGTTCCGATGAGGGAACGCGTGGCAGGCCTGGCATGGTCATGATCTCGCCTGTGATCGCAACGATGAAACCGGCGCCGGCCGAGAGCCGCACCTCGCGAACATGCACTTCATGCCCCTCCGGCGCGCCGCGTAGCGTCGGATCGGTCGAGAAGGAATACTGCGTCTTCGCCATGCAGACCGGCAGCTCGCCATAGCCCTGCCGCTCCCAATCGGCCAATTGCTCACGCACAGCCTTGTCGGCGGTCACTTCGCCGGCCCGGTAGATCTCGGCCGCAATGCGCTCGATCTTGGAAAAGAGTGGCATGGCATCGGGATAGAGCGGATGAAAGGCGGACGGTGTCTCGGCAATCCGGACCACCGTTTCGGCAAGCTCGGTGATCCCCGCCGAGCCGTCAGCCCAGTGCCGGCAGAGCACGGCTTCTGCTCCGAGGCCTTCAGCGACCGCCTTGACCGCGGCAATCTCGGCTTCGGTATCACTGGTGAAATGGTTGATCGCCACCACCGCCGGCACGCCGAACTTGGCGAGGTTGTCCAGATGGCGCGCGAGATTGACGGCGCCCCGTTCGACAGCCGCGACATCCTCGCGGCCAAGATCCTCCTTCGCCACGCCGCCATTCATCTTGAGCGCCCGCACGGTCGCGACGAGGACGACGGCCGAGGGCGTGAGCCCCGCCTTGCGGCACTTGATGTCGAAGAATTTCTCTGCGCCGAGATCGGCGCCGAAGCCCGCTTCCGTCACGACATAGTCGCCGAGCTTCAACGCCGTCTTCGTCGCCACCACCGAATTGCAGCCATGGGCGATATTGGCGAAGGGGCCGCCATGCACCAGCGCCGGATTGTTTTCGAGCGTCTGCACGAGGTTCGGCTGCAGGGCCTCCTTGAGCAACACGGCCATGGCGCCGTCGGCCTTCAGATCGCGGGCAAAGACAGGGCTCTTGTCGCGCCGATAACCGATGATGATCGCGCCGAGCCGCCGCTCCAGGTCTTCGAGGTCGGTCGCAAGGCAGAGGATCGCCATGACTTCCGAAGCAACTGTGATGTCGAAGCCAGCCTCGCGGGGAAAACCGTTCGAGGCGCCACCAAGCGACGTCACGATCTGGCGCAGCGCCCGGTCGTTCATATCCATGACCCTGCGCCAGGTGATGCGACGCGTGTCGATGTTGAGCTCGTTGCCCCAGTAGATGTGATTGTCGATCAGCGCCGAGAGCAGATTATGGGCCGAGGTGATCGCGTGGAAATCGCCGGTGAAATGGAGATTGATGTCCTCCATCGGCACGACCTGCGCATAGCCGCCACCGGCGGCCCCACCCTTCACCCCGAAACAGGGACCGAGCGAGGGTTCGCGGATGCAGATCACGGCCTTTTTGCCGATCCGGTTGAGGCCATCACCGAGGCCGACGGTCGTGGTTGTCTTGCCCTCACCTGCCGGTGTCGGGTTGATGGCCGTCACCAGGATCAGCTTGCCGTCCGGCCGATCCGAAAGCCCCTTGATGAAGCTGGCGGAGATCTTTGCCTTGTCGTGGCCGTAAGGGATCAGGTTTTCGGAGGGAATGCCTAGCTTGCAGCCAATCTCCTGGATCGGCTTTTTCTTGGCTGCGCGCGCAATCTCGATGTCGGATGGTACGGTCATGTGTCCCTGCCCCTTATGTGTGCCGAGAAGATCGGACGGCGCAGCCCGGCTGGCAAGCAGGGCAGAGGACTTTTTTCACAGCGAAGAGTATGGGGCTGAATGCGACATGAGACCTCGCGCTCCCGCTTAGCGGCAAGGCCCCTCTGCCCTGCCGGGCATCTCCCATACACGGGGCGATTTCGGAATGCGGCTGACCTCGCAGCTTTCCGAAATCGAGCTGTGACGTTACACCGAGCCGGCGGCGGGCACCCACTCTCCCCCCAGTGTGTGGGAGATGTCACGCAGTGACAGAGCGGGGGGTGCCCTCAGACCGCAGCGATTGCGACAGCCGTCGCAAACCTCACCCCTCGCCAATCGCGATCAGGCTCGCGTTCCCGCCGGCAGCCGCCGTATTCACCGAGATAACCTGCTCGACCGCAAAGCGGCTCAAGTAAGCCGGTCCACCCGCCTTGAAGCCGGTGCCGGACATGCCGGAGCCGCCGAAGGGCTGGGTGCCGACAACAGCGCCGATCATGTTGCGGTTGACATAGATGTTGCCGGTGTCGAGCGCTTCGGTGACCTTGCGGATCGTCGCCTCGATGCGGCTGTGCACACCAAGCGTCAACCCGTAGCCGGTGGCATCGATCGAGGCGATGACCTGGTCGAGGGCCTTGGCCTTCCAGCGCACGACGTGAAGCACGGGGCCGAAGATTTCCCTGGTCAGCGCCTCTGGCCGATCCAGCTCGACAATATGTGGCGCGAAGAAGTTGCCGGTCGCGGGCACCTTCCCAGCGTAACGCACCTTCTGGCTACGCTTCATCTCGGCGATATGGCTCTCCAGCATCGCCTTCTGCTTCTCGTCGATAACAGGGCCGATATCCGTGGTGATCTCCAGCGGATTGCCGAGATTTAGCTCGCGGGCCGCACCTTCGATCATCTCCAGCATGCCGTCTGCGATGTCTTCCTGCAGATAGAGGATGCGCAGCGCCGAGCAGCGCTGGCCGGCCGAGCGGAATGCTGAGAGCACGACGTCGTCGGCCACCTGTTCGGCAAGCGCGGTCGCATCGACGATCATCGCGTTCAGACCACCGGTTTCGGCAATCAGCGGCACGATCGGGCCGTCCTTGGCGGCAAGCGTCCGGTTGATCGCCTGGGCGGTTCCCGTCGAGCCGGTAAAGGCGATGCCGGCGAGCTTTGGATGGGCCACGATCGCGGCACCAACGTCGCCTGCACCGGGCAGCAGCATCAGCACATCTTCAGGCACGCCCGCCTTGTGGAAAAGCTTGACCGCCTCAAAAGCGATCAGCGGCGTCTGCGGCGCGGGCTTGGCGATGACGGCATTGCCGGCGACCAGGGCGGCCGAAACCTGGCCAAGGAAGATGGCCAGCGGGAAGTTCCACGGCGAAATGCAAGCGAAGACGCCGCGGCCGCGCCAGGACAAACGATTGAGCTCGCCGGTCGGGCCCGGCATGACTTCGGCCTCGCCGAACTGCTTGCGGGCTTGGGCTGCATAGTAGCGGCAGAAATCGACCGCCTCGCGGATTTCGGCAACACCATCGTCCAGCGTCTTGCCGGCTTCGAGCGCCAGAAGCGCAAGCAGACGATCACGATCGGCTTCGAGCAGGTCGGCCAACTTGTCCAGCGTTGCCGCGCGCTCTTCGACCGGGGTCCGTGACCACAGGGCAAAGCCCTGGCGTCCGGCAGCGAAGGCCCGATCGACATCGGCCGGCGTCGCATTGCGCACCGTGCCGACCTTGTGAGTGCGATCGGCCGGCGACAGCACAACCTCGTCGCTGGTCGCGCCGTTTGCCCCCGGAACCAGCGGACGGGCCGCGATCTCGGAAAGCGGCTGACCGATGCGGGCCATCAGCCGCTCGAGATTGTCGCGATGGCCGAATTCGAAGCCGGCGCTGTTCTTGCGCTCGCCGTAGAGAGCGAGCGGCATGGGAATCTGGCTGTGGCGGGCGCTCTGACCATTGCCGAGACCCAGCTTTTCCGTGGGCCGCTCCAGAAGTGCCGAAACCGGAATGTTCTTGTCACCAGCAACGGCGACGAAGGACGAATTCGCACCGTTTTCAAGCAGGCGGCGGACGAGATAGGCGAGCAGGTCGCGGTAGCCGCCGACAGGCGCGTAGATGCGGCAGGCAATGCGATCATTGCCCGAGAGCAGCGTGTCGTAGAGTGCCTCGCCCATGCCATGCAGGCGCTGGAATTCGAAGCCGGAGCGATCGGCACCTGCAAGCTCGATGATCGTCGAAACGGTAAGCGCATTATGGGTGGCAAACTGCGGGAAGATGCGGGCGCGCTTTTCCATCAGCTTCGCCGCACAATGCAGATAGGAGAGATCCGTCGCCTGCTTGCGGGTCCAGACAGGGTAGTCGTCGAGGCCGCGCTCCTGAGCGCGCTTCACTTCCGTATCCCAATAGGCGCCCTTGACCAGACGCACCATCATCCGGCGACCATACTGCTGGCAGAGGCCGTCGATGTAATCGATCACCTGCGGCGCGCGCTTCTGATAGGCCTGGATGGCGAGACCGAAACCGTCCCAGCCTGACAGCGACGGATCGGCAAAGACGGCGGCGACCACGTCGAGAGAGAGTTCGAGACGGTCGGCCTCTTCGGCATCGACGGTGAAATTCAGCTGATGGGCTTTCGCCATCTGCGCGAGCTTCAAGAGATCCGGCACCAGTTCACGCATCACCCGGTCGCGATGGGTGGCGAGATAACGCGGATGCAGCGCAGACAGTTTGACCGAAATGCCCATGCGGTTCGGCAGAAGCTGGCTCTTGCCGTGTTTCGCCATATGCGCGCCGATCGCCTCGATCGCCATGGCATAAGACTGGAAGTAGCGCTTGGCGTCTTCAGCCGTCCGCGCGCCTTCGCCCAGCATGTCGAAGGAGTGGCGATAACCGCGCTCCTCGCTCTTGGCCGCACGCGACAGCGCGTCCTTGATCGTTTCGCCGAGCACGAAGTGATGGCCAAGGAAGCGCATGGCCTGCTTGGTGGCCGAGCGTACGGTCGGGAGGCCAAGGCGCTTGACGAGACCGCGCATGACGCCTTCAGGCGTCTCGCCCGGACGGATGACGCGGGCGGAGAGGCCGAGCGCCCAGGCAGAGGCCGAGACGAACCAGCTGTCGCCGTGTGCCTCGTGTTCGCTCCAGCCGCCTTCTTTCAGCTTGTCCTCGATCAGACGGTCCTGGGTGAGCGCGTCGGGCACGCGCAAGAGCGCTTCGGCAAGCACCATGAGCGCCAGACCTTCACGGGTCGACAAACCGTATTCGCGCAAAAAGTCCTCGACGCCGCCGACCGAGCCGGAATTGTTTCTGATGGCATCGATATAGGTCGTGGCGCGCCGGTCGATGGCGCCGTTCTGGCTCTCGGAGAGCGACAGGCGCGAAGCAAAATGGCGGATGAGCTGGTCGTCGTCGCCGGCATAGGGGGCTTCGAAGCGCGGGAAATCGGTCGTGGCTGGCTTGATCATTGTCACCTCCGTGGTATCGGCAACATATCTTCGCATTTGCCGAATTTCCCACTATTCTTTGGTCACTTCTCTGGCATATTCACTAGGAAAATGGAGTTTGGTAGAGAATGAGCAAAGAACTGGATCGCCTCGACCGAAAGATCCTGCGCGCGCTTCAAGCCGAGGGTCGCCTGAGCAATATCGAGCTTGCCGAACGGGTGAATCTGTCGCCCACCGCGACCGCGGAGCGGGTCCGCCGCCTGACCCGGGAAGGCTATATCACCGGTTACATGGCGATGCTCTCACCGCAGAAGCTTGGGCGCAACCTGTTGGTCTTCATCGAGGTGAAGCTCGACCGCACCACCGCCGATGTCTTCGACACCTTCGCGGCGGCCGTGAAGCGATCGGACGACGTGATGGAATGCCATATGGTGGCAGGTGGCTTCGACTATCTTGTCAAGGCACGGGTCGCCGGCATGGAGGCTTACCGGCAATTCCTCTCCGAGGTCATTTTGCCGCTTCCCGGGGTGCGCGAAACCCACACCTATGCAGTGATGGAAGAGGTCAAGGCAGTATCGGCTCTGCCCGTTTAAATATCAGCATAACAGGCAGTTGCCATTTTGATCGGCAGCAGTCAGACATTAGTCATATTAATCGTGACAGACCCCGAAAAACTGCTAGCTTTTCGTTTGGACTGATATATTGGTCTTAAACTTCCGAATTGATGTCAACTTTCGAAATTGATAAAATGTTTCCAGAAAGACAGGCACTCTTGAGCGAGCACATCGGGAGCTGTCAGAGCCGCGCCGAGCTGATGGACAGTTGGTCCCGGGCAGCGCGTGAATACGGCCTCGACTATGTAAGCTTGGCAGCAGCGCCCACGGCTCAGGACAAGCTGTTCGGCCCGCTCGTGCGGGAGACGACGCTTCCCGCCGATTATTGCCGGGAATTCGATCGTCTCGAATTCCTGAAGCATTGCCCGACGGTCACGCATATCAGCCGGTCGATCATGCACAATGACTGGACGATCGGACCGGATGGGAAGGCGGCGACATTTGATTGCCCGCCGGAATTCTCCGCCCTGATGCTGAAATACCGGCTGATCACCGGCATTCTCTTTTCGATGAATTCCGTCGATGGCAGCCGCTTCGTCGTCCGCTATGACGGCGACCGCAGTCCGCTTGCGATGCCCGAAATCAACGAGCTGTCGATGTTGAGCATCCAGGCCTTCGATGTCTTCGACCGTCTGCGCCGCACCACAGGCAATTCGAACGTCTTGTCGGCACGCGAACTCGAGGTCGTTCGCTGGACATCGCAGGGCAAGACCTCGCTCGAAATCGGCCAGATCCTCTCGCTCTCCGACCATACCGTGAACGCCTACATGACCAATGCGATCCGCAAGCTCGATTGCGTCAACCGCACGCAATTGGTCGCCAAGGCGATCCGCATGAAGATCATCAACTGATTGCACCAAGCGACTGAAAACAAAAGGGCCCGCCGTCTCAACGATCAAGGATGGCGCGAATCTCGACCATGTTGGAGCGGACGCGCAGGATATAGAAGCCCATGGTCGCGAGATGCGTCGGCATGATCCAGCCGTCTTCGCTGCCATTCGAGATGATTGCCGGCCGGATGCGCAGCGAGGCTTGCAGCTGGAGCTCGAGCTCGGTCCAGATGGCAGTCAGATTGCGCTCACGGATAACGTCGCCGAAATCGGCGCGGGTCGCCCGCAGGATTGCATACTGGGCATAGAGCTGACCATAGGCGAACCAGAAGCGGTCGTCGGCACGGGTATCGAACCAGCCGGCGTTGAACTCTTCCGAACGGCGGCGAAGAATGTCGGAGGTATTGCCGAGGTCGCTGGCCATGCCGTCGAGCAGCTGCAGCAGGTTGTCGGAGCGGGTATCGAAGACGGATTCGCAATTGGCAAGCGAGGTGTTAAAGCGGTTCCAGCTCTCGACAGCAGCCCTGTAGTAGCTCGGGGTCGGCGTCTTGAAGCCGAAGGGATCGGTGCCGAAATACCAGGTTCCCTCGTCGAACTGGATATTGCCGCGCGCATCCTGCAAATCGTTGTTGATGCCGGAGGTGCCGCGCACGCGGCCCAGGTTGTCGGCGAGCTGAATGGCGGTCCGGCGCACCACCTGGTTCACGCCGCGCTGGAACGAAGCCTTGTTGTCCATGAACGGCGTCGTATCCCAGTCAAGCCCGAACAGGCCGAGCTTGTAGAGAAGCGTCGAGGAGACCCAGCTGTTCTGATTGACATTCTGGTCGGTCAGCGCGGCACTCATCATCACCACAGCCGAGTCCTGGCAACGATTGGCCTCCCCCGGCAGCGGCGAGCCGGCCGGAACCGTGCGCTCCTCAAACTTGTAGGTTTGAACGAAGGCCGGGTCGAAGGCGTGCCACACCTGGGTGCGATAGATGAACTGTCCATAGACGATCACCAGCAGCACGAGGACGGCAAGGATCGGTCCCTTGATGATCCAGCTGCGGTCGCGATACCAGCCATGGGCGGCGAGGAACGGCCAGAGGAACCAGGCGACCACCATGCCGATGCCGCGCCCTATGGCGGCGAAGACGCGCTGGAAAAACGCGATGATGGGATCAAGCATGGTCATCTCCTAGTCCATAAAGGCGTTTGCGGAAGGCGGCCTTGTCCTTCAGATAAGTGTCGGACAGGCGGGATACAACATAATCGCGATAGGCTTCCGGATAGCGCTCGTAAGCGCGGTAGAAGCCCTGCTTGTCGAAGACGAAGCGCGAGACGAAATCGTCTGCCGTCAGATGCGCGATCAGCCGGTTTGTCAGCCACTGATCGGGATGGTCCGGCTCGGCGCGTACCAGCCACAGCCGCAGCTTCGGATCGATATCCGCCATTCTGAGGTTTCCGGTGCGCGCGAGCGTCCGCAACGCCTCTTGCAAGAGCGGATAAATGCCGCGATCGCCGATCACCTTGGCGTTCCGGTGCAGAAAAGTCTGCATCCAGACCGCATCGATGCGCGCGAGATCCGGGACAGGATCGAGCGTGGCGGCGACCGACAGAAGCGCCATCTCCAGCCGGTGCGCAAAGAGGCCCGAGCTTTCCACCCAACTGGCCCGGGGCAGTTCGAGCCGGCCGGTGCGGGCCAGGAAGTCGGCGACCTGGGCGGTGTCATCGATCGAGATGTAGCTCACCTGCCAGGGCCGCGACCGCCGGAAACCAGGGGCTTCGGGATCGCAGATGACGGTGGTGATCTTCTCGTCGACAAAGACGAAGACACCGCCGAAATGATCGGCCCAGAAGGCATCATGGCGGAAGACGAGTTTATCCGGCACCAGCGTGTTCTGCCGGATATCGCCGGTCTCTTTCGCCAGCGACACCATGCGCTCCAGCATCGCGTCGTCGCGCCAGCCATCCGGGCTCGTTACCAGCGCGTCGCAGAGTTGCCGCAGTTGCCCCGCCTTGCCGAGCAGGTCCTCGGCCGACAGCACCTTGAACTTTACCTCGTTGATCGACAGCAGGTCGTCGAGCGTCTTCACCTCGGAAACACTGTCCTCGATCTCGCCATAAAGCGTATCCTTGAGCGTGATCGCATGGATCGCGCGGGCATTGGCCGAAAAGAACTCGTGCATCAGGCCGGCGGTGTTGGAAAAGCTCGTATGCACCACCGGCAGACTGTCCTGCTCCGGGGTCAGGATGATGAAGCGCCGGTTGACCTTCAACGGATCCAGATAATCGGGATCGCCCAGTTCTGCCGCCACCTGTGGCGAGAAACCGGTGATGTCGATGTCGAATTCGGCGAGCGTGGTCTCGGGCAGGTCGAAGGCGGCAAGTGCCTTGTTGTAGCGCGCGACCAGATGCGGCTCGCGGATCGCAAGCAGGCGGCCATAGATGAGTTCGGCTTCGAGGAGGCGGTTCATGCGGTATCTGTGACCTTCCTGTCCTCGTGCCGCCAGTAAAGGTCATCGAGGTCGAGCTTCAAGACATCGGCGATCGCTTTGAGTGTTGCGACACTGCCGTCCTTCTTGCCTGTTTCGATCTCGGACAGATAAGCGGTGCTGATTCCGGCAGCGGCAGCAAGGTCCTTGGCCGCCATACCGCGAAAATCGCGCCAGACGCGGATCGGGCTTTCACCTTCACCCATCCGGTTGACGTACTCGGCAGGGATCAGCTCTTCCTCGCCCGCAGCTAGCTTCCTCTCGAAACCAACGACAGCCAGACTGTCTTCCAGATCCTCGATGCGCTCGATCAGTGCTTCGTAGTCTTTGCGGCTGAGTACGATCATCTCTTCGCCATTTGGCGTCGTAAACGATGATGCGATCGTCATCAGAGCTCTCCCTCATAGGCTTCACCGCGTGCTGCCACACGCACCACGTCGACGACGGTTCCGTCTTCACGGAAGATCACGCGCCAGTCCCCGATCCGCAGGCGATGGTAACGGCTGTCACGTAACTTTTTGACATTGTTGGCGAGTGAAGCCGGGTCGGCGGCATACTGAAGAACCTTAGACCGGATACGTCGCGCCTCGTTTGCCGGCATCCGGTTCAAGCTACGAATGGCATCCTTGCTGTAAACAACGTCCCGCACATTCTACCCCTCTACTCCGGTCCCGACAACCAAATTCGCAAATAGCGAATTTCACCACATCCCCTCGCCCTTCATCTTCTCTATCTCGCCGATCGCCCGTTCCCGCTGGCGCTCGCGGCGGATGATCTCCTTAACCGCAGCATCATCCGACTTGTCGGCGTAGCGGAATTCCGAGTCGGCGTAGCGGTTGATCTCCTGCAGGATCATCTCCATCGTCACCGGGCCGCGCAGTTCGGAGATCATCGCCTTCTTCTCGTCGTAGCTCTTGTGGACGAAGGCGTCAGGCTTTTCGAACCAGGCGTCGGGCAGTTCGACGTCCATCGCCCGCATCTTGATCGCATCGGTGATGTTCTTGATCGCCCGGCCGGTAAAGCGCGGTTCGGCGAGCTTGATCGCATGCAGATAGCCGCCGACATCGGCGAGCGTCTCTATTCTGCCTTCGGTCTTCTCGTAGCGTTCCCAGACCGCAACAAGCCCGTCTTCCTTCGGGCGGTCATGCTCGCCATAGGAGCGGCTGACCGCCTGCTGGATCTGCTGACCCGCGAACAACTGGTGTTCGCCAAGCGGGATCTGATGGTTCTTGCCAACGAGCAGCGAGAAGATGTCGATATAGTCCTCGCGGCTCTGCGGCCCGTCGACCAGCCAGCGGGCCCCGGCGCGCTGGCGAAGCGCATCGTCGACATTCTCAGGATAGTTGGAGAACATGCCGAAGCTGGCATTGCCGCGGACAACGGTCGAGGCACCGGCGAAACTCTCCATCAGCACCGCCGTCACCTCGTGCTGCCCGGCCGAAGCCCGGTCGTCGGAGCGCTTGGCCGTCACCTGGTCGACATCGTCGATCGTGCCGAAACCGATGACGCGCGGGTTGAGCACGTTGTTGACGAAACTCTTGGCATTCTGGCCTGACTTGCCCTGATAGGACGAAATCTGGTCGACGCCGAAATTCTCGTAATGGAAGGCATAGCCCGCCATCCGGCAGTAGTCGTTGAGGAGACCCGCCAGCATCTGGATCAGGATCGTCTTGCCAGTACCCGGCATGCCATCACCGATGAAGGTGAAGAGAAAGCCGCCGAGATCGACGAAGGGGTTCATCTGCCGGTCGAAATCATAGGCCATCAGCATCTTGGCGAGCTTCAGCGCCTGATACTTGGCGATATGGTTGCCAACAATTTCTTCCGGCTTCTTGAAGCTCATCGAAAGCGGCTTCGATTTCACGCCCGGCGCGGCATCGAAGCCATCCAGAGTAAAATCGTCCTGATCGACGCGGATATGGGCGTTTTCGAAAACGCCGAGATGTTCGAAACGCGCCTTGCGGGTCAGAAGCCCGTTGAGCGCAAGATCAGCCACACCGCGCACCCGGCCGATCAGCGTCACATCGTCGCCCGCCCCCTGCACGGCTGCGTCAATGCCGGCGACCATGCTTTTCAGCGCATCCTGAGCAGTATCGAAGAGGAAATCCGGCGCGCGGATGCCGTCGAGCTGCTCGCCTTCACCCGCGACGGTGGATTTCAGATAAGCGGCAAAGGCAAAGGCCGCGACATAGGCCTGGGACGCGAGCAACGCCTTGAAGCGGGCGGCTTCCTCGCTTTGCAACGGCGCGCTGATGTTCCGCGCCTGCAAAGGCTCCAGCTCGCTCTGCCGGGCAAAGACATCCGATATCGCAAGCGCCACCTGCGCGCCGCGCCTGACGCGGTAGAGCACGGTATGCTGGGCAGGCGTCAACAGCGGATCGGCAGCGCCGGTCGCCTGAATGGTCTTGGAAAGTTCGATTTCGCGGGTGCGTCGCACGGAGCCCGTTGAAACAGTCGAGACGAAACGCCGCCCTGTACCAGCAATCGGGGCACCCGAAACACCTTCGCCCTGATCGAGCACCACGATGCGTGTCACCAGCCCCTGAGCGACGGCCAGATGCTTGGCGACATCTTCTTCCCGCAGCGTCGTAAGGCCTGCCGTCAGTTCACTCATGCTCAGACCTCGCTCACGACCTGATTGCCGGAAATCACGTGAACCTTGAAATTGCCGAAGATCGGTTTGATCTCGCCGGCGGCATAGAGCGCCTGATAGGCGTCATGCGGCACCAGCGCGTGTTTCTCATAGGTGGAGACACCCATGCGCGCCGCTTCGAGATCATGCGTTTCGATATGGAACTCCTGGGTAGCCGGCGTCGAGGAGAAGAAGCCCTTCACCGCGGGCTGTTCGCGCTTGGAGAACACCTCCTGCACCGTCCAGGTCATCACCCAGGCGTTTTCGGGCTTGCGCACTCGATCGAGGATCTCGGTGACCCGCCCGGAATTCTGAGTGAGCCCCGTCGAATAGAGCGGGCCGAGCACAATGCGGCGGACCGACTTCGGATGCAGTGTCGGGAAATCGCGGTCCATGTTGGTGGCGATGGTCGCAGGCGTCAGCGAATAGGCGGAATTCCTGGCACAGAAATCGTCGAATGTGCGGGCGAGCTCGGGATTGAGCAGACCGCCCACCGGAAGCGGGATCTCGACCTCGTCATTGAGCTTACCCTCAGCCGTCACAAGGATCTTTGCGACATTCTCGGAGGAATCCTCGACCGTCGCCAGATAGATCATCGGCAGCGTGCTCACGCCATCGAAGGCGGCCCAGCTGACAAGATAGGAGGGCCGGCGCGACTGCGGATTGACGCTGACGGCAACGGTGGTCGGCAGGACGAAGGGCGAGAAGATCTCGCCGGCACTCACCTGCTCCAGATAGAGCCGCTCGGCAATCTGCTGCTGCAATGCTGCCGGAAACTCCTTCTGCCGCAGGATGAAGTCGACCATTTCCTCGCGCAGCTTGGATACGGCGGGAATGGTCGAAAGCCGTGTGGCGGCGCCCGCGCGATCGTTTTCCAGCTCCAGCACGTTCTGGAAGATCGGAAAGCCGCTCTCGGCCTGGGCGATCTTGAATTGGCCGGTAAAGCCGATTCGGTTCTGCCAGGAAGTGAAGGAGTTCCGGAGGCGATCAAGATAGGGCAGCAGGTGAAGCGTCGGCGGCCCTTTCTCGCCGAAGCGGCGATCGGACTGGCCGAAGAACTGCTCGAGCCCCGCAAATGCAGAGGCCATAGTGGTGAAATAGTGCGTGACGGCACTGTTGCGATCGACGGCGTTCATGCCCCTCCCCCCATCGACAGGACCGCGCACCGCGAACGCGGCACGCGGCCAGATGGCCGCGTCCACATCAACGACATGCTCAAGGCTTCACGTAGTCGGCCGAATTGTGCTTGTCGAGAACCGCCTGGAAACGCCGGGCGAAGGCCTCGTCCGCAAGCTTCTTGCGGCGCTGGATGTCCTGCGTCGAGAGCATGTTCTTCTCGTGCAGTTCCAAGAGATCGCCTATATGCCGCTGGGCGGCTGCACCGATGCCGGCCATCGTTTCTTCGGCCGCCGTATCGACCTGCGAGCCCAAGGTGTTGATCCGGTGTGCGACCTCCTGCTGGGCAGCGGTCTTCAGCGAATCCTCGAGCGCCTTGTAGAGCACGATGCGCTGCTCGGTATCGATGCTCAGCTTGTTGATCAGCGTATTCTGCGCCGCAATCTGGTTGTTCAGACTGTCGACGAAGGTCTGGAACATCGAGGTATAGCGTTCGAGTGTCTGGCTTTCGGCAAGCAGCTCCTGCTCGCGGGCCTGCGCCTGATTGTAATCTGTCGCAAGCTTCGAGCGCTGGGCTTCGAGTTCGGTGCGCTCCGAGGTGTCTGTGGAAGCGGCAATCTTGTTTTCGATGTCGAGCAGCGCCGGATTGAGCGTTTCGATCTTCGTCTGCGTCTCTTCGAGATTGGCGATCGTCTGCTTGCGCCGCTCGATCACCTGCACGAGGCTCGCCTCCGAGGTCTTGTAGCGCTCTTCGAGAACCGTCTTCTGTTCCTTCAGGATGCCGACGATGCTGTCGGACTTGGCGAGCAGTTCCTGCAGGTTGCCGGCAAGCGACATGTTGCGGACGCGCTCGGTGCGCATGCGCTGCGCTCTCTGCTTGGAGAAGATGCCGATGAACTTTTCCATGCCGGAAAAGCTCTTCATGCTCTCGAACTCGGCGCCGAAGACATTGGTCGCGTCCTCCAGCCCGATGATCAGGTCGGCGATATTCGCCTCCATAACCTTCTGCTGGTTGAGGACATCCGAGATCCGGGCGTTCTCGATGTCGAAATCCTGGCCAACCAGCTTCGAATCGCTTTTGGCCAGCGTATCCAGCACCACGCTCGACTGGTCGATCTTTCCACGCATCTCCGAGACGATCTTACGCGTCTTTTCGATCTCAGTGTCGAAGCCTTGCAAAGTCGCCATGTTGTCTCCCTGTCCCTCATGCCGGCGGCTCGCCGGTCTCGTCTCTTGCCACCATAGCGCGTTTCCCGACGCGGGAAAGTATCGCAGCGCACAGCACCGGTCGCCCTCTCCCGATATGGAGGGTCCGAACGCCCACACAAGAGGCGCTATCAGAGAAATGCGACAGCCGCGAAACGGCCGCCGCATCAAGGAGTTGCGAGGATCTTACTGACCGCCGGCGGCAGGATCCTTGAGATAGGCGAGGATGTTGGCGAGGTCATCGTCCTTCTTCACCCCGGCATAGGCCATCTTGGTGCCTTTCACGACGGCCTTTGGCGCCTTCAGATATTCGGAAAGCAGAGCCTCGTCCCAGACCTTGCCCGCACCGAATGCGGTCATTGCCGGCGAATACTTGTAGTCGCCGATCGAAGCGACCGGGCGGCCGACGATACCCTGCAAATGCGGGCCGACCTTGTTCTTGGCCTCGGTCGCGACATGACAGGCCTGGCAGGCCTTGAACGCCTTGGCACCGGCAACCGGATCGCCATCGGCGAGAGCCGGAAACGGAGAGGCCGCAAGCGCGAGCAGCATGATCATTGAAGACGTCTTCATCGAAACTCCTGTATGCATCCAATTGGCGCAAGTGCGCGCCGCCGCCATGGCATCACCTCATCGCACAACAGGCAAGCACTTGCTTTGACGCCCATCAAGCACTCGAACTTTTTTCCGCCGCCCGAGTTCCCTGCCCTGTAGGGGCTAGAGGTCGCAAACAGGGACGGTGGTGCGACGCAAACGCGCGGGCATCCTTGCAATTCTCCGGTATTGAATGTTGACTTGGGAACATCAATAAGAAAACCGGGAGCCTTTCAATGACGTCACTTCTCATTTGTCGCCGCACCCTTGCGGCCGCTGTATCGCTGATCGCCATCAGCGCCATGCCGGTCTCCGCCCAGGAAGCCGAAAGCTGCTCGACCGTCCGCTTCTCGGATGTCGGCTGGACCGACATCACCGCCACCACAGCCACCGCCTCCGTTCTGCTGCAGGCGCTCGGCTATGAGCCGACGACAACGGTCCTCTCCGTGCCGGTCACCTATTCCTCGCTGAAGAACAAGGATATCGACGTCTTCCTCGGCAACTGGATGCCGACGATGGAAGCCGACATTGCGCCCTACCGTGAAGACAAGTCGGTCGAGGTCTTCGGCCCGAACCTCGAAGGCGCGAAATACACGCTCGCCACCAATGCCAAGGGCGCCGAACTCGGCATCAAGGATTTTGCCGACATCGCCAAGCATGCCGACGCGCTGGAAGGCAAGATCTACGGCATCGAGCCGGGCAATGACGGCAACCGCCTGATCCTCGACATGATCGACGCCAACAAGTTCGAACTCGGTGACTTCGAAGTCGTCGAATCCTCCGAACAGGGCATGCTGGCCCAGGTCGCCCGCGCCGAAAAGGATGGCCAGCCGGTCGTCTTCCTCGGCTGGGAACCGCACCCGATGAACGCCAACTTCAAGCTGACCTATCTGTCCGGCGGCGATGACGTCTTCGGGCCGGACTTCGGCGGCGCGACCATCTTCACCAACACCCGCGCCGGTTACACGGCCGAATGCCCGAATGTCGGCAAGTTCGTCACCAACCTCAAGTTCTCGCTCCAGATGGAGAACGAGATCATGGGCAAGATCCTGAATGACGGCCAGGATGCAGAAGCCGCTGCGTCCGATTGGCTGAAGGCCAATCCGGCGGCTGTCGAGCCCTGGCTCGCTGGCGTCACCACCAAGGATGGCGGCGACGGCCTCGCGGCCGTGAAGACGGCACTGGGCCTCTAAGCCCTGTCCATCGATCGTGGAACCGCGCGACAGGAAGGGGGATCCGGCCGCGCGGCCTCCCAGGCATTGAACCTGTGGCCAATCGGGGACGAACATGGATTTTCTGACAGACAACAAACTGCCCATCGGGCCCTGGTCGAAGAGCTTCGTCGACTGGCTGACCGATAACGTCGATTTTGTATTTGATTTTATCGCAACGATCCTCAGCGCGTCGATCAACGCGATGCTCTTCGTGCTTCAGGCACCCTTTCTCAAGGGAACAGCGCTGGAAGCCTTCTATCCGCTGTTCATGATCGCGCTGTTTTCGCTGCTCGCCTGGTTCATGCGCCGCTCGCTCGGTGTCACAGCCTTCACCTTTTTCGGCCTGCTCCTCATCTTCAATCAGGGCTACTGGAAGGAGACCATGGAGACACTGGCACTCGTACTGGCGGCAACCGGCGTGTGCATGGTCATCGGCGTACCGATCGGCATCGCCTGCGCCAGACGCCCCTGGCTCTATGCAGTGGTCCGCCCCATTCTCGACCTGATGCAGACGATCCCCACCTTTGTCTATCTCATCCCGGCGCTGATCCTGTTCGGCCTCGGCATGGTGCCCGGCCTGATCGCGACCGTGATCTTCGCGATCGCCGCCCCGATCCGCCTGACACGCCTCGGCATCATCTCCACCCCGCCCTCTCTGGTGGAAGCGGCCGTGGCCTTCGGCGCGACCCCGACCCAGGTGCTCCGCAAGGTCGAACTGCCCTTCGCCATGCCGCAGATCATGGCGGGACTGACCCAGACGATCATGCTGTCGCTGTCGATGGTGGTCATCGCCGCGCTCGTCGGCGCAAGCGGCCTCGGCGTGCCGGTCGTTCGGGCTCTCAACACCGTCAACATCGCGCGTGGCTTCGAGGCCGGTCTCTGCATCGTGATCCTCGCCATCATCCTCGACCGGATGTTCCGCATTCCCGGAGAAGAGACATGACCGACGCCGTAATCTTCGACAATGTCGACATCGTCTTTGGCGACAATCCCCAGCGTGCGCTCGAAATGCTCGATCAGGGCAAGAGCCGCGACGAAATCGGCGCTGAGACTGGCCTCGTGCTCGGCGTGGCCGGCGCCTCGCTCACCGTCAAGGAAGGCGAGATCCTCGTGCTCATGGGCCTTTCCGGCTCGGGCAAGTCGACACTGCTGCGCGCCGTCAATGCACTCGCCCCAGTGGTACGCGGCAATGTCAGCGTGCGCACGGAAAACGGCTATGTCGACCCCTATAAGGCATCAGCCCAAGTACTGCGCGATCTGCGCATGCACACCGTCTCCATGGTCTTTCAGCAGTTCGGACTCCTGCCCTGGCGCACAGTGGCAGAGAATGTCGGCTTCGGTCTCGAACTGGCCGGCGTAGCCGAAGCGGAGCGCAAGGAGCGCGTCGCGACTCAGCTCGAGCTCGTCAACCTCTCGACCTGGGCCGACCGTAAGGTCAACGAACTCTCCGGCGGCATGCAGCAGCGCGTCGGCCTTGCCCGCGCCTTCGCGACAGGTGCCCCGATCCTTCTCATGGACGAGCCCTTCTCGGCGCTCGACCCGCTGATCCGCACCCGTCTCCAGGACGAGCTTCTCGAATTCCAGGCGCGGCTGAAGAAGACCATCCTCTTCGTCAGTCACGACCTCGACGAGGCCTTCCGCATCGGCAACCGCATCGCCATCATGGAAGGCGGCCACATCATCCAGTGCGGCACGCCGCAGGAAATCGTCCAGAACCCGACCAACCAGTATGTCGCTGATTTCGTGCAGAACATGAACCCGATCAACATGCTGGTCGCCTCGGACGTGATGCGCTCCGGCGTGACCGGCGAACAGCGCCAGGTTACCGGCACCACGGCGCCGGCAACACCGCTCGTCGACATCCTGGATGCGCTGTCGCGTCAACCTGGCACGATCGGGGTCGTTGACAACGGCGTCGTCATCGGCACGATCGACGCTCAGGATGTGGTGAGCGGGTTGACCAAACATCGCCGCAAGGCGTGACGTGCCCTGCCCCGCATCGATGACAGGCGCATGCGGGAGACGGACATGAACGACAAGCCCCAGGTAATCAGGGATACCGACGACGATGCGCGCCGCCAGGCGCGCATTTTGCTGCGGGGCGCGCGATTCGCGGCGATCGGCGTGATCGATCCGGAGACCGGCTTTCCTTTCGTCAGCCGCGTGCTGCTCGGCATGGACAGCGACGGCGCCGCGGTCATTCTCGTCTCCGGCCTGTCCGCCCACACGACGGCCCTGCTCGCGGATCCGCGTGCCTCTCTTCTGACAGGCGAACCAGGCAAGGGCGACCCGCTTGCCCATCCGCGCCTGACGCTGCAATGCAAGGCCGAAACCGTCGAGCGCGACAGCGATACGCACCAGAGGCTGCGCAGCCGCTTCCTCGCCCGCCATGCGAAATCGCAGCTTTACATCGACTTCCCCGACTTTCGATTCTTCCGGCTGAGGCCCGAACGGGCGAGCCTGAATGGCGGATTCGGCCGTGCCTATCATTTGAGCAGCGCGGATTTCTCGATCCCGCAAATCAATGATGATTTGTTTGAGTGTGAGGCGGCCTTACTGCGAGAATTAGGGGGGCGGCATCCGGAGCTCGCAACGCGCATCGCGACAAAAATTCACGGCGCCCCTGGGGGCGACTGGCGCATTGCCGCCATCGATTCGCACGGATTAGACATCGTTTTCAAAGACTTGCTGATTCGCCACGAGTTTGTGACGCCGATCACAAATGCCCAACATCTGCTATTAGAGTTACCTAAATCAGTATACGCAGTACCTTAAATTTAGGCATATACAAATTGGATGATGCTGGTAGAGTTTAGCCTCCAATTAAGTGATGGATTTTCAACGACTGCCACTCCCCCCAAGGGCGCTCGACCAAAGAAAGTTGAACTGAGATGAAAACGAAAGCTTTGTCCGAACAATCGACCGTTGCTGCAGGCTTGCTGTCCGCCATGGCAAACCCGAAGCGACTGATGATCCTCTGCAGCCTCGTCGAAGGTGAGGTTCCCGTCGGTGTTCTGGCGACCCAGGTCGGCCTGAGCCAGTCGGCTCTGTCCCAGCACCTCTCCAAGCTTCGCGCACAGAAGCTGGTGAAGACGCGTCGCGACGCACAGACGATCTACTACTCCTCGACCTCGGAATCGGTGATCAAGATCCTTGCAACGCTGGAAAGCATCTATTGCCCCCCGGCAGCGAGCAAGACCGCCGCTTGATGACAGCGCTGCCAGAAGCGCACTGATTGAGGGTGGGAGGCGATCAGGTGAACATCCGCTCGCGCGGATGAAGCCTCTGGCATTCGATATTTCAAAGCCCCGGACGGCATCGCCGCCGGGGCTTTTTTGCTTGGCACCGACGGCACGCGCCTTTTCAGCAACGGGTCGTCGATGCATCGCGCTTCCATCACCCGAATTCAGCGATCCATGACCTTTGTTGATGCGCCCCTGCCGGTGGCTTGACCATGCCATGCGCCCTGATAACGTGACGGCGCAATCAACGGAGTTCGGCCCTTGCAGCCGACATCAGGGAGAATGGCCGCCCGCGACCAAAGGGCCATGGAGAACACGATGTCTAACCGCCTCAATTCCACGCCGAACGACCTGCGCGCCTTCTGGATGCCGTTCACCGCGAACCGCCAGTACAAGAAGGAGCCGCGCCTCTTCGTCGGCGCCAAGGACATGCACTACACCACCCATGACGGACGTCAGGTGCTCGACGGCACCGCGGGCCTCTGGTGTGTGAATGCCGGCCACTGCCGCCCGCTGATTACCGAAGCAATCCGCGAGCAGGCCGGCGAACTCGACTATGCGCCGGCCTTCCAGCTCGGCCATCCCAAGGCTTTCGAACTGGCCAACCGCCTGATCGATCTCGCCCCCGACAACATGGCCCATGTGCTCTACACCAATTCCGGCTCGGAATCTGTGGAGACGGCGCTCAAGGTGGCCCTCGCTTACCAGCGCGTGAAGGGACAGGGATCGCGCACCCGTCTGATCGGTCGCGAGCGCGGCTATCACGGCGTCAATTTCGGTGGCATTTCGGTTGGCGGCATTGTCTCCAACCGCAAGATGTTTGGCACGCTCCTGACGGGCGTTGACCACCTGCCGCACACCCACCAGCCGGCCAAGAACGCCTTCACCAAGGGCATTCCCGAGCATGGCGGCGACTTGGCCGATGAACTGGAGCGCATCGTCACCCTGCATGACGCCTCAACCATCGCCGCCGTGATCGTCGAGCCGGTCTCCGGTTCGACCGGCGTTCTGATCCCGCCGAAGGGCTATCTGCAGCGCCTTCGCGAGATCTGCACCAAGCACGGCATTCTGTTGATCTTCGATGAAGTCATCACCGGCTTCGGCCGCCTCGGCGCGCCGTTTGCTGCCCAGTATTTCGACGTGAAGCCCGATATCATGGTCACCGCCAAGGGCCTGACCAACGGCGTCATCCCGATGGGCGCGGTCTTCGTCACCGCCGAGATCCATGACGCCTTCATGCAGGGACCTGAGCACATGATCGAGTTCTTCCATGGCTATACCTATTCCGGCAACCCGATCGCCTCTGCAGCCGCGCTCGGCACACTCGACACCTACAAGGAAGAGGGTCTGCTGACCCGCGCCTCGGAAATCGCCCCGTATTGGGAAGAGAAGCTGCACTCTCTGAGGGATTGCCCGAACGTCATCGACATCCGCAATCTCGGCCTGATCGGTGCGATCGAGCTGAAGCCGATCGATGGCGAGCCGACGAAGCGCGCCTTCAACGCATTCCTCAACGCCTATAACGACGGCCTCCTGATCCGCACCACCGGCGATATCATCGCGCTTTCGCCGCCGCTGATCATTACCCACGAGCAGATCGACGAGCTGTTCGACAAGCTGCGCAAGGTGCTGATGAACAACATCTGAGGCCTGCACTCGGAACCAGATGCAAGGAAGCGGCCCGCGTGGCCGCTTTTTTTGTAGCTTGCGCGAAGCTGACCATCGATTTCACTCGCGCTTGTCGCTTGTCGCACCATCCCGTATTCTGTCGGGAATCGCACGTTCGATCCTGGCGCAGATGATCGCGAAAGGCTCGGGCGACGACTTCAGCACATCCGCAATCGTCATCACCGACATCACGTCGCAAAGGGCGCAAGCGGATCTGGTCCCTGGAGGAAATCCGTGGTTGACCTCTTCAAGCGTATGTTCGGTAAAGACGTTTCCCTCGCAAACTCACCCGCAAGGGCAGCCCCGGAACCCGAGGCGATCTCCGCAGCGCGCGCCGACGAAGCCCGCCTTGCCGCTCGCCGGGCGCAGATCAGCAATGATCTCTTCGAACTTCAGCAAATCGCCATGGCCGAACTTGCCTTGCGCAAGGAACAGGACGCAGCCGCCGCCAAGGCCGGCTTCGAAGCCGAAGACGGCGTTGGCGGCCATATTCTGACCGTCTGAAGACGGGCCTTACCGTCAGGCCATAGGCTGCCCCGACAAAGCTGTGGCGTGATCGCACACCACGGCATCGGGTCTTTTGCTGCTCGTCGTTTTTGTCTAAAGCGATCACGGGGAGCAACAAAAGAACCCGAATGGCGCTGAAACCGACATAGATCGGTCGCGCCGACCCAAGGAGCAGGACATGAAATTTCAACTCTTCGCAGGCGCAGCCTTGGCCGCGCTGATCGCCAGCGCCCCCGCTGCCCGTGCCGAAATCGTGCTCGGCCTGATGGCGCCGCTGACCGGCCCGCTGGCAGCCGTCGGCGCGCAGATCAAGAATGGCGCCGAAACCGCCGTTGAGGAAATCAACAAGAAGGGCGGGATCAACGGCGAACAGGTGACCCTGAAAATCGCCGACGACGCAGGTGAGCCGAAGCAGGGCGTCTCCGCCGCAAACCAGCTCGTCGGTGAAGGCGTGCGTTTCGTCGTCGGCCCGGTCACCTCGGGTGTCGCCGTCCCCGCGTCCAGCGTTCTCGCCGAAAACGGTGTGCTCATGGTCACCCCGACCGCGACCGCCCCTGACCTGACCGCCCGCGGCCTGACCACGGTGCTTCGCACCTGCGGCCGTGACGACCAGCAGGCGGACGTCGCCGCCAAGCTCGTTCTCGGCGCCTACAAGGACAAGAAGATCGCCATCCTCGATGACAAGGGCCAGTACGGCAAAGGTCTCGCCGATGCCTTCCAGGCAGCCCTGAACGCCGGCGGCGTCACCGAAGTCTTCAAGGATTCGCTGACAGCAGGCGAAAAGGATTTCGGCGCCCTCATTACCCGCCTGAAGGCCGAAGGCGTCGAGGTCATCTACTTCGGCGGCTACCACCCGGAAGCCGGCCTGATGGTCCGCCAGATGAAGGATGCCGGTCTTTCGGCCCAGCTGATCGCCGGTGACGGCCTGTCGAACAACGAATTCGTCACCATCGGCGGCGACGCTGCCGAAGGCACGATCTTTACCAATGCGGCCGACGCGCTGAAGAACGATGACAGCAAGGCCGCCGTCGACGCGCTTGCCGCCAAGAACATCCCCGCAGAAGCCTTCACGCTGAACACCTATGCAGCTGTCGAGGTCATCGCCGCCGGCATCGCCAAGGCCGGAAGCACCGACGACGCGGAAGCTGTGGCCGCAGCACTGAAGGACGGCTCGGAAATCCCGACCGCCATCGGCAAGCTGACCTACGGCGAGACCGGCGACCTGACCTCTCAGAGCTTCGCGGTCTACAAGTGGGAAGCTGGCAAGACGGTCGCTGCCGAGTAAGCTGACACGCTATCTGACCTTGAAAAGGCGGCCCACGAGGGTCGCCTTTTTTGTTGGCAAACGAAGATTGGAGAGCACACCAGTGAAACGAACGACTGCGCGCGCGAAGTCCCGATACTTGGACAGCACATGATCGTGCCGATTTATAGTTTGATATCCTCGATCAAACTCGTTCGGCAAGTGTGCCAGAAAGCTTCGCTCAATGTTCGGCTGCAAGGAGTACTCAACTCAACCCGGTGGAACTCTCATGGCGCCCATTATACTGATCACCTTTGCAGGCCGACGCAATCGGATGGAAATCCTCACGAATTATGTGAAGGCAGCGCTTTCTGCCGGGATCATCGACGAGTGGCACGTCTGGGACTTCACCCGTTCCGAAGAGGACCGCCTCTGGGTCTCCGAGAACTTCGGGCCCGCGCGCTTCATGCATCCGGACACCCCCTACAATCCTGCAGGCGAGGTGACCGCCTTGTCGCCGTTCCGCATGGATGCGGGCATCGGCGGCGATCTGCATCTGGCATTACTGCCGAAGAACGATCCGGACGTCTTCTACGAGTTCGTGGTCGGCGGCTGGGACAACCAGTTGAGCGCGGTTCGCAAGATGGGCCGGTCGGAACTCGCGACCTTCAACCGTGACACGGTTCCGCGGATTGCCGAATTCTCGACACCGGGCATCCTTTCCCCCAGCCTGCCCAACCCGGTTGCCCTGGCGATCGACCGCAATGGCCACCCTGTCCTGACAGTCAACGGCATGAAGATCGGTCCGATCAACGAGATCAATCTTTCCGGCGGCGCCGATGTGATGGTCCGTGGCGGCTGGGGTTCAGACCTCGAGATCCTCAACGTCAACGATAAGGTCCGCCGCTATATCGGTCCGCGGAACGAGAAATACCCCTACCACCACACCTACGCCTATTATTCGAAGCATGCGAACCGATTCCAGGACGCCATCTTCATGAAGTGCGACGATGATATCGTCTACATGAACCTGGAGCGCCTGAGCGATTTCATCGCCTTCCGCCGGGACAATCCGACCCCCTTCCTGGTTTCGGCCAACGTCGTCAACAACGGTGTCTGCGCCCACTGGCAACAAAGGTCGGGCTCCCTTCCCATCGAAGTCGGCCACTTCGAAATGCCGCCGGGTGGCCTCAACGGCAGCCTCTGGGAAAGCGGAAGCCGTGCGAATGCGCTGCATGACTATTTCCTCCAGACGCCGGACAAGCGCATGCCACTTGTCCAACCGGTCGTGGAGGTGAAGGAACGGGTTTCGATCAACTTCATCTCATGGCTAGGTCAGGATCTGAAGCACTTCGGTTTCCGGCGTCTAGGCGACGAAAAGGCGCTGGCCGTCGACATGCCTCGAATTCTGAACAGGCCCGTGGCGATCTACTCCGATTTCGTCGTCAGCCACTTGAGCTTCGGGCCACAGGAGGCCGAACTGCATGTCGATCGGCTGGTGTCGGCTTATGGCGATCTGATGCGGCTGCAACTGGCGGCGTGATCGAGCGCCAGGCGCGGGCTCGAACAAATTGAAGCCCGCGCAAAGCCGCCTTACGAGGGTCGACAGCCTAGGCTATTGCGAGGCTCAGCGGCCCTTTTCAGCATTGGCGCCTCCTCACTCGGCGTAGATCATTTTCCGCGTCATGCCACCATCAAGCGTCAGCACCGATCCGGTCATGAAGCCGGCGTCGGCGAGATAGAGCACGGCTTTCGCGACATCCTCCGGTCGCCCGACGCGGCCGGCTGGATGTTGGGCATGGTCTTCGGGCAGCAAGTCGTGGTCTCCCGAGATCCAGCCGGGCGCAATGCCGTTGACCCTGATCTTCGGGCCGAGACTGACTGCAAGGGCGTGGGTCAACCCGAAGAGACCACCTTTCGAGGCAGCATAGGCTTCCGTATTCCTCTCCGACATGAAGGCACGCGTCGACAGCATGTTGATGATGGACGCCCCCTCCCCCATCAAGGGCACGGCAGCACGTGTCATCAGAAAGGCCGCCGTCAGGTGGCTGTCCGTGACCTTGCGCCAATCGTCGAGCGAGAGGCTGATGATCGGTCCCCGTTCCGGACTGGCAATCCCGGAATTGTTGACCAGCAGATCGAGGCTTGTCCAGCCGAGTTCGGCGAAAGCGGCCGAAACGGCCGCCTCATCGGAGACATCACAGAGAAACGACCGGATGCCGGCCGGCCCCGCCTTCAGATCGAAGGAGGCCACCTCATAACCGGCGGTCTGGAGAGCGGTGCAAACTTCTGCGCCGATAAGGCCGGCGCCGCCTGTGACGATTGCATGTTTCATGAAGCCTCAACGGCGACAGACGGGGAAAGTTTCGCTTAGAGTTCAGCCAGCGTTAAAGTAGCCGGTCGCGATACTCCGGTGCCGGCAGCCAGCAGCTTTCGCGCTTGCCGAAGAGCCGGTAGCGGTTTCTCGCGAGCAGAAGGTAGAGCGGGTCGCGGATGAACCGGGGGACGAACCGAAAGACCGACAGGACCTTCCAGGGCCAGCCGAGGCCGGCATAAATCGACAACACGGCATCGCTGTCGCGCAGCATGTGCTCGCCGTCGACCACGATAATGCTGTCCGGATTGCCAGGATCGATGCCGAAGCGGCGGTAGAGCGCCGAGCCCACCTCGCCCTGCATCGAAGCCAGACGAAACCGCTTCTTGCCATCTTGCGAAAGCACGAATTGCGCATTGGCCGAACACAGGATGCATTCGGCATCGAAGAGGATGATTGGGCCGCCGGCGGGTATGGTGTCCATGAGAGGCAATCTAGGCGTCTCTAGGACCAACGACAATGCGGCAAGCTGTCATTACCGGCAACGGAGATCGTGACAGACGCAGCGACAGCGTTAGGATGGCGAAATCTGGCAACAGGCGGGAAGAGGTCGGGAGGATGGACATGAAGAAGGGCTACAAGGACTTGCTGGCGGAAGCGGAGGCACTGGTCGAGGCGGTAGATGCGTCGGAGGCAGCGCGTCTGCATTCGGCGAGCAATGTTGTCTTCGTCGACCTGCGCGACCCGCGCGAGCGCGAACGGGAAGGCACGATCCCGGAGGCCTTCTCCTGCCCGCGCGGCATGCTGGAGTTCTGGATCGACCCGGAGAGCCCCTACCACAAACCAGTCTTTGCAGAGGGCAAACTCTTCCTTTTCTTCTGCGCCAGCGGCTGGCGCTCGGCGCTGGCGACGAAGACGGCACTTGAGATGGGGCTGGAAAACGTCTGCCATCTCGAAGGCGGCTTTTCCGCATGGCGAGATCGGGGCCTGCCGGTCGAGACGGTCATGGTGAAGACGAAGGGCTGACGGGCGACCAGCGACCGGCCGCACGTTGAATACCGAGGGCTCTTGCTCTATCTTGAAGCGTGAAAGCCGCACGATCGCAACCCTCGCGCATGACGGCGACGAGGCTGGGTCGATGCTCCGCAACGGCCCGCGTTCGCCTTGTCCGTGACAGGAGGTCATGGCAGGTGTCGTGAGGGCCAAGTCTCGTGAGGAGACGATCATGGTCGAACGCATCAGCAGGACTTCACCAAGCGCCGCCTCTTCGCAGACGGAAGGCGGCCACACCCTGAACCTGGGTTCCGACGCGCAAAACGCCTGGGTCGCGGCCCGCCAATCGAAGATCAATCACGACCTCGAAGAACGGCATCAGCAAGATGCAGACGAGAAGATCTCCGAAGGCGCTGCTGCGGAAGACGACGGCGATGCCAAGGAGAAGCGTCTCTCCGGCGAGAGCGAGCGCATCGGCACCCAGAATTTCGATGAAGACACCCCGTTCGGCGAGCGTGTCGTGATCGTCTGAACAGGAGCACCTCTTCGAGGAAGCCCCAGCGAAGACAGCCCTGGAGAGCTCGAGAGTGAAGCTCGACATATCCGCGTCGCACTTTGCCGCCAATCCCTTTAGGGTGCGGCCAAACAGACGAGGACCATCAATGCCCCATACGATTCGCATCGCCAACCAGGAACTTGCCGTCGAGGTCTCGACGCTCGGCGCAGAAATGCAGTCGCTAAAGACAGCGGATGGCCGTGATTTCCTCTGGAACGGCGATGCCACCTGGTGGACGGGGCGGTCCCCCATCCTCTTCCCGATCGTCGGCAAGGCGCCGGACGACCGGTTGGCGATCGATGGCAAGACCTATCCCATGGCGCAACACGGCATCGCTCGCCGCCGCGAGTTTGCAATTGTCGTGCAGACGGCGACGGCCTGTCGCCATGAACTGGTCTCGAGCGACGAAACGCGCGAGGTCTATCCCTTCGATTTTCGCCTGACGCTGGAGCACCGCCTCGACGGACGCAGCCTGTCGGTGACGGCAACCGTCGAGAACACCGGCGACGGGCTATTGCCCTTCGGCCTCGGTTTTCACCCTGCCTTTCTCTGGCCTTTGCCAGGAGCCGAGGGCAAGCCGCATCATGTTCAGCTCCACAATGGCGCCGAACCTGCCGTTGTGCAGCTCGAAGCCGGACTGATCGGCAAGCGCCTACCCTCCCCCTTCACGGCCGGAAGGCTCGATCTGAACCATGCGCTCTTTGCCAATGATGCACTGGTCTTCCCTGAAGATGCGGGCACGGGGCTCACCTATGCCGCAGAAAGCGGGCCCTCGATGCATTTCACTTTCGAGAACCTGCCCAATATCGCCCTTTGGCAAAAGCCTGGCGCCCCATTCCTCTGTGTCGAACCCTGGCACGGCATGGCGGCCCATGCGGGTGGGACCGCCGAACTGGTTGAACGGCCCTATACGGTGGCCCTGCCGGCAGGAGATGTCATGCGCTTCGGGTTTTCAGTCGAGATCAGGGGGTAAGGAAGAAGGTCCCATGCGACCCGGATCATAAGCGCGCCTGGTCATCCCTGGCGGCGGTCCTCTCCGGGAAATTCCCTTGACTGCGCTTCGAGACTAGCGCTCGAGACACCTCTTGCTCGCTGCCATCCTTCGGCTACTCTCCACGGGTTACCAACCGTGGAGAGGGCAACCCCAATGTGCAATCATTGCGTGATCGAGAATGTGAAGCAGAACATGCTGTCGCGGCGCTCGCTGTTCAAGGGCATGGCGTTTGCGGGCGCGGCCGTCGCCGCCGGCGGAGTTTCCAAGCCGGTTCTGGCGCAGCAGAGCCCGAGCAAGGTGGTGGACCTCACCCACGCCTATGACGAGACCTTCCCGACCTTCGACGGCAACCCCGGCATTGAATATGAATGGGCGGTCAAATTTGAGGGTAACGGCTACCAGCTTCACAAGCTGACAATCTTCGAGCACACGGGCACCCATATCGACGCCCCCTTCCATTTCAGCGCCGACGGCAAGAGCGTCGACCAGATCGAACCGCAACAACTGGTCGCCCCACTCGCGATCATCGACATCACCGACCGCGCCAAAGAAGACGCCAATGCGATGGTCGAGGCGGCAGACGTCGAGGCCTGGATCAGCGCCAATGGCGAGATCCCTCGGGGCGCGGTCGTGGCACTTCGCTCCGGCTGGGCGAAGAAGGTGGGTGAACCCGCCTTCCGCAACGACGGCGAAGGCAAGTTCGCCTTCCCGGGCTTTGCCAAGTCGGCGACCGACCTACTCGCCACCCTCGATGTCGCGGCAATCGGCGTCGATACGCTCTCGCTCGATCCGGGCAATTCGGCCGACTTCGCCGTGCACAACAGCTGGCTGCCGGGCGGGCGCTACGGCATCGAATGCCTGAACAATCTGGAGGAGCTTCCGGTCACCGGAGCGACGATCATGGTCGGCGCCCCGAAGCACAAGCGCGGCACCGGTGGGCCGGCCCGCGTCCTGGCGCTGGTTTGAGGACGAGCACATGGCTGTCCTCCCTCTCCTCAGCGACGAGCAGGCGAGCGCGGAAGCGCTCGCCGTCTTCGACGACATCCGCGCCAAACGCGGCACCGACTACGTCAACAACTTCTGGCGGGCGCTCGCCCATGATCCGGACGAACTCAAATCCGTCTGGGAGCGTCTGCAGACCGTGATGGCACCCGGCGCCCTCGACCCGCTGGTGAAGGAGCTGATCTACATCGCGGTGTCGGCGACGAACGGCTGCGCCTATTGCGTTCATAGCCACACCGCCTCGGCCAAGGCCAAGGGCATGACGCCCGAGATGCATGCCGAGCTCTTGCAGGTCGTCTCCATGGCGAGCCGCACCAATGCGCTGGCACTGGCGCTTGGCGTGCCGGTGGATGAGCGGTTTGAGGCTCATCCCGCCAGCAAGGGTGTTTGAGAAGCTGCACCGCAGATCGAGATCGTGGCCCTTTCCCTCTACCCGTCCCAGTCGCTACAGTGCCGGGAACAACAGAATCGGAGACGCCGCATGACCGACCTCGAACGCCGCATCGATCAGGGGACAGGCCGCGAGCCGGCGGATCTCGTGTTGAAGGGTGGGCGCTTCTTCGATCTGGTCACCGGCGAACTGGTTGCCTCCGACATCGCGATCTGCGGCGAAACCATCGTTGGAACCGTCGAGGACTATGAAGGCCGCGAGGTCATCGACATCACGGATAAGATCGTCGTGCCCGGCTTCATCGATACGCATCTGCATATCGAAAGCTCGCTGGTGACCCCGCATGAATTCGACCGTTGCGTGCTGCCTTATGGCGTGACGACCGTGATCTGCGACCCGCACGAGATCGCCAATGTCCTGGGCACCGAGGGCATCCAGTTCTTCCTGGATTCCGCAGAGCAGACGATCATGGACATCCGCGTCCAGCTTTCGTCCTGCGTACCGGCGACACATCTGGAAACGTCGGGTGCCGACCTGCCGATCGAAAGGCTCCTGCCCTTCCGCGATCATCCGAAGGTGATCGGGCTTGCGGAATTCATGAATTTTCCGGGCGTGATCCACAAGGATCCGATCTGCATGGCAAAGCTCGAAGCCTTCCAGGACGGCCATATCGACGGCCATTCACCGCTCTTGTCGGGCCGAGACCTGAACGGCTATCTCTCTGCCCGCATCCGCACCGACCACGAATGCACGAGTGCTGCGGAAGCCATGGAGAAGATCCGCAAGGGCATGCATATCCTTGTGCGCGAGGGCTCGGTCTCGAAAGACCTGCACGCGCTGATGCCGATCCTGACCGAGCGGCTGTCGCCCTTCCTCGCGCTCTGCACCGACGACCGCAACCCGCTCGATATCGCCGAGCAGGGCCATCTCGACTATCTCATCCGCGAAGCAATCAGACACGGCGTGGATCCCATCACCGTCTACCGCGCCGCCTCGATTTCGGCCGCCCGCGCTTTCGGACTTCGCGATAGAGGCCTCGTGGCACCGGGCTGGCGGGCCGATCTCGTGGTCATCGACAGCCTCGAAAACTGCAAGGCCGATATGGTTTTTGCCGGCGGCCGGCGGGTGACCGACGATCTCTTCGCCACCCGCAAGCCGGTCGCCCCCGTCGGGCTCGACAGCGTCAAGGCACGGGAAGTGAAGGCTGCGGACTTCGGCGTGCCGGTCGCAGAGGGCGAAACACCCGTGATCGGCGTCATGCCCGGCAAGATCATCACCGAACACCGCCGCTACCGCCTGCCGACCTCGGGCAACCAGACCTCCGTCGATCTCGAAAATGACGTGATCAAGGTCGCCGTCATCGAGCGTCACGGCAAGAACGGCAACCACGCCAATGGATTCGTTCAGGGGTTCGGCCTGAAGAAGGGCGCCATCGCCTCGACCGTCGGCCATGACAGCCACAATATCTGCGTCGTCGGCGTCTCAGAAGAGGACATGGCGCTCGCCGCCAACAGGCTCGGCGAAATCAAGGGCGGCTTCGTCGTGGTGGAAGACGGCAAGGTCACCGGCGAGATCCCGCTGCCCGTCGCCGGCCTGATGAGCCTCGAGCCCTATGAGAGCGTGCGCGACACGCTGCACCACTTGAGACAAGCCGCCTATGCCCTTGGAACACAACTCGAAGAACCTTTCCTCCAGGTCGCCTTCCTGCCGCTGCCGGTGATCCCGCATCTGAAGATTTCCGACAAGGGCATGGTCGATGTCGACAAGTTCTGCCTGATCGGGTGAGGATTGGCAGCGGACCATAGAAGTCTTATGTTTGAAGCGAGGATGAAGCCATGACCCGTCTCGAACGTCTTGTAGAAATGGTCCGCGAACTGTCGCCTGAGGAGTTCGACACCTTTGCGGCCTCGGTGGAAGAACTGCGCGCCGAGCGCTGGGATCGAGAGATCGAACACGATTCGGCAGCAGGACAACTGGACAAACTCATCGAGGGCGCGTTGGCATTGGCATCTCACGCGGGTGCGCGAACGCGGCCGCTGTGAATCACCACACGACACCGGAGTTCTGGGCTTGTTACAACGCACTTCCAGAAGCGGTTCGCAAACTCGTCGACCGTAACTTCGATCGCCTGAAGGTCGATCCCCAGCATCCATCTCTGCACTTCAAGCAGATCGGCAAGGTCTGGTCGGCGAGGGTCGGCATTGGACATCGGGCGCTTGCCGTCCGGTCGAGCGAGGACTGGATCGGCTCTCATGCGGATTACGATAAACTGATCACTCGATGATCGCTGTGTGCTGGAGGCATGTGGTCCCGCCGCATCACCCAGGAACACAGGATCGTCTACGCCGTTGTCGGCATGGGAGAAGACCAGACGCTGGTCATCCTGCAATGCCGCTACCATTACTGACGAGGGCCCATGGTATCCGAGACTGAAGGCAATCGAATCAAGCCGTTCCGCCAGCGCCTCGTTCGCCTCTACTACGGCCGCGATACCGCCGCGATCCGCTTCCAGTTCACGCTGATGGTGATCGACATCGCGATCATCGGCTTCTTCCTCGCCGGACCCTATCTGCGTGATCGTCCGAGTTACCTGATCCTCGACTACATGATTGCCGCCTGGATCGCGGTGGAGCTGATTGCCCAATGGTCGGCGTCCTGGTCGACGCGCCGCTTCCTGATGCGGCCGATGACCTGGATCGATCTTTTCGTGCTGGGCACGCTGCTCTTCCCGCAATGGCTGTTCAACTTCGCCTTCCTGCGCGTGGCGCGCATCTGGGCCGTCGCCCAGCGACCGGTCTTCAAACTGATGCTGAACCGGCTTGGGCTGAAGGAGCAGACGGATGTCGTCACCGCCTTCATCAATCTCTTCGTCTTCCTCTTTCTGGTAACCGGCTTCGTCTACACCTTCTTTTTCTATCGCGAAGATCCCGGCACCGGCTTCATTGATGCGATGTATTTCACCGTGGCGACCGTGACGACGACGGGTTTCGGCGACATCACGCTGCCCGGCACCTTCGGCAAGTTGACGTCGATCGTCACCATGATCATCGGTATCTCGCTCTTTGTGCGGCTCGCCCAGGCGATCGTCCGCCCCAACAAGGTGACCTTCCCCTGCCCGCAATGCGGGCTTCAGCGACACGACGTGGACGCCGTGCACTGCAAGGCCTGCGGCCATGTGCTCAACATTCCCGATGACGGCGCCGTCTGATCGTCAAAGCGACTTGCGGAAATAGACGACCCGCTGGGTCTCTTCGAAGCCCAGTGCCGCATGCATGGCATGGGAGACGGTATTGTGGATCTCGGCATCGGAAGCGAGTTCGCTCAGGCCTTCATCCTTCGCCCAATCTGTAACGGCCGCGACGAGGCTCGCCGCCACGCCTTGCCGACGGAAAGACGGGTCCACCACAATGCCCTCCAGGAAGGCCACCGGCGAAGTCTCGCAGCCATTGACATAGTCCGACCGCACACTCGCCTCGGCAAGCCCGATCGCGTTGCCGGTGGCACTCACACAAAGGAAGGCGACAAGCTTCTCCGGCTGCGCCAGCGCGTCGACGATTTCCGTCCGGTGTCCCTCAAGCGACAGGTGCGGCCAGAGCTGATGGCGAAGGGATGCCCAGGCGTCGAGATCCTCTTCTGTCGCTCGCCGAACCCGAAACCCGGTCATGACAATCGCGCGCAAATGCCATCCAGCGGCCCGAGGCGGATCTCTCCGTCGACTACCGAGCCGGTCAGGCCGGGCATGGGAAACACCTCGCGCACGCCATGCCCCTTAGGCAAGCCGATCTCCTGCGGCCCCCGGCGGAGATTGAAGACGAAGAGCAGCCGGTCGTCGCCCTTAGAGCGAATGAAGGCCAGCACATCCTCATTGGTCGCCAGAAACTCCATGTCCCCATCGATCAGCGCCGGATGGCTTTTGCGGAAGGCAAGCGTCGCCCGGTAGTGGGGGAGCACCGAGCCGCCGTTCCTCTCCTGCACATCGACCGAAAGCGCCTGATGCTCCACCGGCACCGGAAGCCATGGCTTGCCCGTGGAAAAGCCGGCCTGCGTCTTGCCCTTTTCCCAGACCATCGGCGTACGGCACCCGTCACGCCCCTTGAAGGCGGGCCAGAAGCGGATGCCATAGGGATCGCGCAGATCCTCGAAGGCAAGCTCTGCCTCGGGCAGGCCAAGCTCCTCGCCCTGATAGAGGCAGATGGAGCCGCGGAGAGCCGAAAGCACTGATATGGCGAGCCGCGCCACAGCCTCCCGTTCCTGCGGCTGCTGGACGAAACGGCTCACATGCCGCGTAACGTCGTGGTTGGAAAAGGCCCAGCAGACCCAGCCGTCCTTCACCTGTTTCTGGAAACTCTCGACGCAGTGGCGGATATGGCTCGGCGTGAAGTCTGGCCCCAGTAGGTCGAAGGTGTAGCACATGTGCAGCTTGTCGCCGCCGGAGGTGTAGGCGGCGACCGTCTTCAGGGAACGGGCGCCATCGCCAACCTCGCCCACGGTCGTGCGGTCCGGATACTGGTCGAGCAATGCCCGGAAGCGCTTGAGGAACTCGATATTCTCAGGCTGCGTCTTGTCATAGAGATGGCTCTGCATGCCATAAGGATTGACGTCGGGCGCATCGAGCCCGGCATCCTCGCTGTCGGGCACATGCGGAGGGTTGTCGCGCAGTTCCTTGTCGTGGAAGTAATAATTGACCGTGTCGAGCCGGAAGCCGTCGACCCCACGATCGAGCCAGAACCTTACCGCGTCGAGCACGGCATCCTGGACCGCCTTGTTGTGGAAGTTGAGATCAGGCTGCGAGGCGAGGAAGTTGTGCATGTAATATTGCTTGCGCACCCCGTCCCACTCCCAGGCGGGGCCACCGAAGACCGAGAGCCAGTTATTCGGCGCGGTACCATCGGGTTTGGCGGCCGCCCAGACATACCAGTCGGCCTTCGGATTATCCCGGCTCGCGCGGCTTTCCTTGAACCAGGGGTGCTGATCGGACGTGTGCGAGATCACCTGGTCGATGATCACCTTGAGGCCAAGCCGCTTCGCCTCCTTCATCATAGCGTCGAAATCGCCAAGCGTGCCGAACATCGGGTCGACGTCGCAATAATCCGACACGTCGTATCCCATGTCGGCCTGGGGCGACGTGAAGAAAGGCGAGAGCCAGATGGCATCGACGCCGAGCGAGGCGATGTAGGGCAGTCGCTCGATGATGCCCTTGATGTCACCGATCCCGTCGCCATCCGTATCCTGGAAGGAGCGCGGATAGACCTGGTAGATGACGGCGCCCCGCCACCAGTCGGCCGCATTGGATCGGGGGGATTGAGCGGGTGACTTCGTCATGGGCGGATCCTTTGAGCGGGAATCGTCAGGTCGCGCCTAGGGAATCGGGTTCGGAGACCGATGTCAAACACCCCTTCTTCGACTGACATCAGACTGTAATATTGGACCCGCATAAGGCGGTCAGAGCTTCAGAGGGTGAATCGCCGCTCCGGCGGCCGTTCGGATGAGGGCGGACACGCCATGCCGAGACTGACCATCGTGACCGATGCCTGGCACCCTCAGGTCAATGGCGTTGTCCGCTCGATCGAGACCACCAATCGCGAACTGCAGAAGATGGGCGTCGAGGTCTCGATGATCACGCCGGCACCCTTCCGCAGCGCCCCAATGCCAACCTATCCTGAGATCCGCCTGTCGCTCGTCACACCGCGCCGCATCGGCCGGATGCTGGAAGAGCAGCAGCCCGACTACATTCACATCGCCACAGAGGGCCCGCTCGGCCTGATGGCCCGTCGCTGGTGCCTCAAGCACAAGCGTGCCTTCTCGACGACCTATCACACGCGCTTTCCGGAATATGTAGCGGCCCGTCTGCCGGTGCCGCTTTCCTGGCTCTATGCCTATGTCCGCTGGTTTCACAATCGCGGCGGCGCCTGCATGGTGGCGACCGAAAGCCTCAGACGGGAACTGGCAGCACAGGGTCTCAACAATCTTTGCCTCTGGAGCCGTGGCATCGATACTAGCCTGTTTTACCCCCGCGAAAAATCTGAAAAACCTTTCGGCCTGCCCCGTCCGATCTTCATGACGGTCGGTCGCGTCGCGGTGGAAAAAAACCTGCCGGCCTTTCTCGATCTCGACCTGCCGGGATCCAAGGTGGTGGTGGGTGACGGCCCTGCCCGTGCCGACCTTCAGGCGCGCTATCCCGACGTGCATTTCACCGGCATGAAACATGGCGAGGATCTCGCCCGAGCCTATGCCGAAGCCGATGTCTTCGTCTTCCCCTCGAAGACCGACACCTTTGGCAACACCATCCTCGAAGCGCTGGCCTCCGGCGTCCCCGTCGCCGGTTATCCCGTGACCGGCCCCGTCGACATCATACCGTCCGGCTCCAATGCCGGCGCCATGGATCGCGACCTGCAAATCGCCTGTATCGCGGCCCTTCAGGCCTCGCCCCAGGCCGCACGACGGCTGGCCGAGACCTATTCCTGGGAAGCGGCCACTCAGCAGTTTTTCGACAATGTCGTGGAAGCGAAAGAGCAGCGCCGCAGGCGTGGTCTCAGGCAGCGCTTCGGGATCCGCCCGCAAGACGCGGACAGCTATCAGGCACCCGCAACCGAGTGAGACTGCCGATCAGCGGCGCCGCTTACGGCCCTCGAACGGGTTCTCGCCCGCCTTGAAGTGGATGCGGATCGGCACGCCCGGCATATCGAAATCGGCGCGCAGACCATTGGTCAGATAGCGCACATAGCTTTCCGGCAGCGCGTCGGGGCGCGTGCAGGAAATCATGAACGCCGGCGGACGAGCCTTGACCTGCGTCATGTATTTCAGCTTCAGGCGGCGGCCGGAAACGGCCGGTGGCGGATGCTGGGTCGTGACACTATCCAGCCAGCGATTGAGCTTGGCCGTCGAGATGCGCTTGTTCCACACCTTGTCGGTGTCGACGATGTTCTGCATCAGCTTGTCGAGGCCGTAGCCGGTCTGGCCGGACATCGGCACGGCGCGGATGCCGCGGGCCTGCGGCAGAAGCCGCTCGGTCTTTTCACGCAAGTCGGCCAGGACCGCCTGCGTATCTTCGACGAGATCCCACTTGTTGAAGGCAAGCACGGCGGCACGACCTTCGCGGAGCACGAAATCGACGATCTGGATGTCCTGCTTTTCGAAGGGAATGGTCGCATCGAAGACGATCACGACGGTCTCGGCGAAACGGACGGCGCGCAGCGTGTCGGCGACCGAGAGCTTCTCGAGCTTTTCCTGCACGCGCGCCTTCTTGCGCATGCCGGCGGTGTCGAACATCTTGATGGTGCGGCCGCGCCAGTCCCATTCCACCGAGATCGAATCGCGTGTGATGCCGGCCTCAGGCCCGGTCAGCAGACGATCTTCGCCGAGGAAGCGGTTGATCAGCGTCGACTTGCCGGCATTCGGACGACCGACGATCGCGACGCGCAGCGGCTTGGTGTCGTCGTATTCGGGTTCGAACTCTTCGTCTTCCTCGCCCTCACCCTCGGTCAGGACGACATCGGTTTCCGCCTCGTCGTCGGGCTCGGGGAAGGCGCGATCCTCGCCGATCGCTTCGACGATGGCGTCGCGCAGGTCGATCATGCCCTGGCCATGTTCAGCCGAGATCGGCACCGGTTCGCCGAGGCCGAGCGTATAGGCGTCATAGAAGCCTGAATCGGATCCGCGTGCTTCCGACTTGTTGGCAACGAGCACCACCGGCTTGCCACGACGGCGCAGCATTTCGGCGAGCGTCTGGTCGACGGGCGTCAGGCCGAACTTGGCGTCGACCACGAAGAGTGACAGATCCGCCTCGTCGATTGCCATTTCCGTCTGGGCGCGCATGCGGCCTTCGAGCGTGTCGGCGCCGGCCTCTTCGAGACCGGCAGTATCGATGATGGTGAAGCGCAGATCCACAAGCTTGGCATCGCCCGGACGGCGGTCGCGGGTCACACCCGGGGTGTCGTCGACCAGCGCAAGCTTCTTACCGACGAGGCGGTTGAAGAGCGTGGACTTGCCGACATTCGGGCGCCCGACGATGGCGACTGTGAAACTCATGGGAACGCTAGCTTTCCGGCCTTAAGAGGCCTTGTCGTTGTTACGGCGCCTTGCCGGAGGCCTTGATGTTGTCGAGCAGCATCTGGGCGCGGTTGGCGACATTGCGCGGGGTTTCCGCATCTTCACTGATCTGTTCGAACCATTCGCGGGCGCGGACCATGTCGCCGGCCTTGTAGGCGGCGAGACCCAGCGCTTCGCGGGCAGCGTGGCGCATGGCATTGGTCGGCGTTGCCATCGCCTCGACGACCGCCGAGACATCCTCGTAAGAGCCCGTATCCACTAGCAACCATGCGGCGCGAACCTTCGCCGTGTTGCGCACGGCCTCCGGGATCGAGGCATCGTCGCCAATCGTCTTGAAGGAGGCAATGGCGCCGGCCGGGTCACCCTTTTCGGCCAGAACAGAGGCGCCACGGAAACGGGCGAGCACGCCATAGGCGCCGTAGCCCTCCTGCTCCAGCGCCTGGAGTGCCGCTTCCGCCTCGTCGCGCTTGCCCTGGTCAGCCAGATTGAGCGCCGCGAGGAACTTGTCGCCGGCATCCGAGGCCTGGGTGCTGTCCCAATGCGTCCAGAGGCGATGACCGGCCGTGCCAAGCACGATGACGACGGCGACACCGATGATCCAGCGGCTGTAGCGCTTCCAGGCATTGCGCACCTGGTCGGAGCGAAGCTCCTCGTTCACTTCGCGGATAAAGCTGTCGTTCTGGTCAACCATTCATACTCCCGGACGTCGCCGGCCTTTCGATGCAGTCTATCATGCGTGAGCGGCCTTCTAGCCGATTTTTGCCCGCTTGTAAGGGGAAAACCGCCAACAGCCTTAAGCCGTCACATGGTGAGCGGCGCAACACCGATCAACAGTTTGTGCAGCCACATGGTGATGACGGCCCAAGCGACGATGCCACCGACCACGGCAATCGCATCGAAGCGCGCCGAGACGAAGGGCTTGAGCACCAGTTCACCCGCCCGCACACGGCGCTTGTAGCTGATGCGCAGGACGACGCCCCAGGCCAGAAGCGCGACGAACAACAGCACGGATGCGAGATCGCCATTGGCGAGCAGGTGAGCGGCGGCCCAGATCTTGATGGACAGCACGATCGGGTGCTTGGTCTTGGTGGCGATATGTCCGGCCGGCAGAAAACCGGCCACCAGACAGATCATCGCAAACAGCATCAGCGTCGTCGTCAGGTGGTTCATGCCCATCGGCGGGAACCACAAATTGACGACAGGGGCCGTGGCATAGCCCCAGATCAAGACGACGAGTGACACGAGGCTCATCACCGAATTGATCACCCGCCAGCCCATCTCGCCGAAGCGGTCGATCATCGACAGCCGGAAACCGGGCGCGACGACGCGGATGAGATGGGTAGCCAGAAACAGGATGATGCCGAGAATGAGAAGCGTCATGGGTCAGAACCTTTCAGGTCGAGTTGCCCAAAGCCTTAATGGTCCGGCGATCGAATTTCCAGAGCGTTCAAAGCTTCGCCGCATTTGGATGGGAGGCAACGCACCCTGTTGATTGCCGGGTAGTTGTTGATGTTTCGTAGCCTGATTGCCATTTCCCTCGCCGCAATGGCGACCACCGCGCTCGCCGGAACGCCTGACCCTGCGGCAAAAGGCGCGGATAAACCCAGGCCAAAACAACTACTGCTCGTCTCCTTCGACGGTGCGCATGACAACAGGCTCTGGGCGCGCAGCCGCGATATCGCAAAGCGTGCCAATGCGAAATTCACCTATTTCCTCTCCTGCACCACCCTGATCCCACGCGCCCGTGCCGGCGACTACAAGGCGCCAGGCATCAAGGCGGGGCGCTCGAATATCGGCTTTGCCATGAGCGCGGAGGAAGTCGGCAACCGGCTCGACCACATCTGGAAAGCGCGCGGCGAAGGCCATGAGATCGCCAGCCATACCTGCGGCCATTTCGACGGCAAGGACTGGAGCAAGGCGGAATGGCTGACGGAGTTCGACGCCTTCGACCGGGTTCTGGCGAATGCGTGGAAGGATAACGGCTTTGCCGATCGCGAACCGGCTGGCTGGGCAGACTTCGTTGACAATGACATCACAGGTTTCCGCGCACCCTATCTCTCGGCACCCGAGAGCCTGTTTCAGGCCGAGCGCGAACACGGCTTCCGTTATGATGCAAGCATAGTCACCCACGACCCGACACTGCCGGTCGAAAAAGGCGGACTGGCCCGTTTCGGCCTGCCGTTGATTCCGGAGGGTCCGAGGGAGCGACGCATCATCGCCATGGACTACAATCTCTTCATCCGCCATTCCGCCGGAATCGACCACCCGTCAAAGGCAGACGAATTCGCCGAGCGCAGCTACCAGGCCTTCCGTGGCGCCTTTGACCGGCAGTATGACGGCGAGCGCATTCCCCTGCAGATCGGCCTGCATTTCGTCGAGATGAACGGTGGCGCCTACTGGTCCGCGATGGAACAACTGGTAACGGAGGTCTGTCCCCTGCCCGATGTCGCCTGCGTTACCTATGCCGAAGCGCTCGACATGCTGGAGGGCCGGACCAATCCGGCGGCGGCACCCGGCGCCATGTGATACCCCCCGTGATCGTCATGTGATCGGCATGTGATCGCGTGACGCATTTACTTCGCGGCTGGCAGACCCGATATGCCGGGGCAAACATCTCGGGGAAATCCATGAAAATCCTGTTCCTCCTTGCCTGCGCCTGCGTGATAGCCGCCACCATCGGCGCTGTAGCCATTGGTCTTTCGCTGTTCACCCAACCGGAAGCCTATTCCGCCGTGCCTGCGGGCTTCACCTCGCCGGTTTCCGTGTCGCCGAACTTCGGCTAACGACCTCCTGCATCGCAAACACAAAGGCCGCACCGGTTTCCCGGCGCGGCCTTTGTCATTTGGTCGCGTTGTCTCGGTCTCAGTAGGGCCGATCTGCGGCAATCTCGCCCTCTTCTGCCTCGCGCTCAAGGTAGCGCTGGTCGATCGCCGGCAGCGGAGCACCATCAATGGCGGCCTCGAAGGCGGCGAGACGCTTGTGGATCGAGAGCAGTTCGATGATCGTCGACCAATAGCTGACCAGATACTGGAAGCTGTCCGTGACCTGACCGAAGGCGGTGGCGATCTGCTGCCAGACACCCATGGTGATCTTGCCGGCGACGATGGTCGGGATCAGGATGAAGGTCAGGAAGATCGCGTCGAGCTGACCATAGGTGAAGCGTGCGACGTTGAAATAGGTGTAGTGCCAATACATGCGGAAGTAGTTGCGCCGCACGTTCGTGAAGAGCTCGCGCACGGTGACAGGTTGCGCACGCTCGGCATTGTCCTCGCCATAGACCAGCTCCTTGCGGAAGGCGGCTTCAACGCGCTGGTTGCGGAACTGCAGGCCCGGCAGCTTGATGCCGGCCACCATCAGCAGCACCGTGCCGAACAGCGACCAGAAGATCGCCAGCCAGAACAGCGCATGCGGCACGGCCCCGATAATCGGCAGTTCTGTGACATTCTCCGACATGCGGAAGAGAATCGGCAGAAAGACGACCAGCGTCATGACCGAGTTGATCAGCGCAACACCGAGGCCTTCCAGGATATTGGCAAAACGCATCGTGTCTTCCTGCACACGCTGCGAGGCGCCTTCGATGTGACGCAACTGGTCCCACTTCGACAGGTAATAGTCGTTCATCGCATTGCGCCAGCGGAAGACGTAATGGTTGGTGAAGAAGGCGGTAAAGACGGAAAGCGTGACGCCGACCATGCCGATTTCGAGGAATCGCAGCTGCAACTCGTAGAGCTGGCCGGCAGTGACCGTACCGTCGCCGTTGAGCGCCTTCTGGAAGAGATCGAAGAAGGGGCCCCGCCAGTTGTTGACCGCCACCGAGATCTGCACGCTGAAATAGGCAATGAAGATGATGAAGGCCGATCCCCAGATCGACCATTTCGTCCAGGGATGATCCTTGGCGAGGACCTGCCAGACACCACCGAACATCACCACGAAAATAGTGAAGTACAGGTAGAACCAGAGGTTGTCGGGCGTAAAGAAGAAGGCGAGCCCGACGGGCGGCTGCTGCCCTTCTGCCAGCGGCGGCAAGCCGATCGCGGCGCCGATCTGCGGGCCGACGGTATACCAGACGATGATGCAGACGAGCGTCCAGACAGCGGCTGAGGTGAAGAACAGCTTGGGCTGCGGAAAGAAGGAGTGAAACACGCGGAAAACCTTCGTGTGGGAGAAGTCCTGTAGAGCCTGGCGGAACCTAGGGCAGAAGGTTCCGCCCAGCAATGGCATCGCCAAATTGTGGCAGAATTACCCCCGCCAAAATTAAGGGTCTGTAAGGTTGGCGTTAGGTGATGCGGTCTCAAGCTTTTCTTGCCTCCTGCCCAAAAATCGCTAGGGAAGTCGCAAAGCTTATTCAGGAGTGCCACATGAGCGATCTCAGCCTGCAGCAGGCCATCGACAACATCTACACCTCGATCAACAACGACAACGAAGAGATCGATCTTCACATTGCCGCCCTGAAGGCCGCGATGGCGAAGGAAGGCGTCAAGGAAGCCGTGTTCGAACCGTCCAAGCTCGCGCAGTCGAACCGTCAGGGCCGCAAGATCATGCAGTCCTATTTCAAGAAGAAGGGCGTCGCCGTCGCCTTTTCGAAGGCCGATTAAGACGGAACAGAAGCCAAGGCGCTCGCCCTAGTCGGCGAGCGTCAAAACCAGTGGACCATTCTTGGTCACCACGATCGTGTGCTCGAACTGCACGGTCGGCGCGCGTGGCTCGCTGTAGAGCGTCCAGTTGTCCTTGTCGCCGTCCTCGGCCCATTGTCCGCCGAGCGAGAGAAACGGCTCGACGGTAAAGACCAGCCCCTCCTCCATGATCCGCGTCTCATCCGGATCCGGCCAGGTCGAAAGCTCGGTCGGCTCCTCATGCAGGGAGCGGCCGACGCCGTGGCTCGCAAGATTGGTAATCAGCGTGTAGCGGTTCTTCTTGGCAAAGGCGCCGATCGAATTGCCGATATCGGCGAGCGGCCGGCCGGTCTTTACCTGGTTCAAGCCCACCCAAAGCGCCCGCTTTCCGTCGCGCAGCAACCGTTCCTGCTTGGCTGTGCCTGGCGGCACGATGAAGGACGAGCCGGTATCGCCGAAATAGCCGAGCTTTTCGCCCGACACATCGATGTTGACGAGATCGCCGGCCTTGATCACCCGGTCGCCCGGAATGCCATGGGCGATCTCTTCATTGACCGAGATGCAGGTCGCACCGGGAAACTGGTAGCAAAGCTCAGGCGCAGACTGGGCGCCATTGTCCTCGAGCACCTTGCGCCCGATCAGATCGAGTTCACGCGTCGTGATGCCCGGCTCAAGCGCTGCAGCCATCGTCTTGACTGCCGTTGCACAGATCCATCCGATGTCTTTGAGACGCGACAGGTCCTCTTCGGTTTCAACGATCATGGCGTTCCTTCAACGGCTCTTCGACGGGGATAAGCGCTGCCTTAGGCGGCAGAGGCTGTCTCCGTCAACGCTTTCCGAACCAGCGGTGCGACTTTTGTTCCGAAGAGTTCGATCCCGCGCATCAGTTCCTTATGCGGCATCGGCCCGATCGCCATCTGCATCAGGAACCGGTCATTCTTGAAGATGCCGTGCATGGCGACGATCTTTTCGGCAACGGCTTCCGGATCGCCGACGAAGAGCGCACCGCGCGGACCGCGCGAGGCATCGAACTGCGCCCGGTTGGTCGGTCCCCAGCCACGCTCGCGGCCGATCCGGTCCATCACCACCGCCTGCGGCGCGTAGAAAATGTCGGCCGCAGATTCGGTCGTGTCGTGGATGAAACCATGCACGTTGATGCTGGTCTTCAACTGCTTCGGATCGACACCGGCCTTGGCGGCACTCTGACGATAGAGATCGAAGAACGGCGCAAAGCGATGCGGCTCGCCGCCGATGATGGCAAGGGCGAGCGGCAGGCCGAGATAACCGGCGCGCGCTGCCGACTGGGGCGTGCCGCCGATTGCGATCCACAGCGGCAGCAGATCCTGCAGCGGACGGGGATAGACGCCCCGCGCTTGAAGCGGCTTGCGCGTCTGGCCTTCCCAGCTCACCACCTCGTTTTCACGGATTTCCATGAGCAGCTGCAGCTTTTCAGCAAACAGCAGGTCGTAGTCTTCAAGGTCGTAACCGAAAAGCGGAAAGCTCTCGATGAAGGACCCGCGACCGACCATCATCTCGGTGCGACCGTTGGAGAGCAGATCGACCGTCGCATATTGCTGGAAAACACGCACCGGATCGTCCGAGGAGAGAACCGAGACGGCGCTGGTCAGCCGGATGTTCTTTGTCTGCACCGCAGCAGCCGCGAGGATCGTCGCCGGCGAGGACGCCATATAGTCCGGGCGGTGATGTTCGCCCAAGCCAAAGACATCGAGACCGACCTCGTCCGCCAGCCGGATTTCCGCCAGAAGCTCGTCGACACGGCGCTTGGCATCGGCCCCCTTGTTGGCGCCATTTGGGTCGACATCGGCAAAGGTGTAAAGTCCGAGTTCCACGGGAAGACTCCTGATTGCGTGTGTTGGCTCAGACATAGAGATTTGCGGCTGCACACAAAAGGGCCCGCCATCGAACAGTGTGTCTCCCCGCAATTGCTCTGCAGCGATGAACGGCGTCGGTTGCGTCAAAAGGTCGTTGCGCCGGAACTTCCTTTAGGACTAACCTTTCCCTTCGCGGGCGCAACATCACGCCCGTGATCCATCGGCATCCGTCGAGAAGGAAGCATTCACATGAAAAGAACTGTTGTCATTACCGGCTCCACCAGTGGAATCGGCCTTGGAATCGCCCGTGCCTTTGCCGCTGAGGGGGCCAATGTCGTCATCAACGGCTTCGGCGACGCCGCCGAAATCGAGAAGGCCCGCAAGTCTCTGGAAGCGCATGGCGGCAATGCGCTCTACCATGGCGGCGATATGACCAAGCCGGCCGAGATCGCCGACCTGATCGCCACCGCCGAGAAGACTTTTGGCGGCGTCGATGTGCTCGTCAACAATGCCGGCATTCAGCATGTCTCCCCGGTCGAGGATTTTCCAATCGAAAAATGGGACCAGATCATCGCGATCAACCTGACCAGTTCCTTCCACACGGTGCGCGCGGTCGTCCCCGGCATGAAGGCGAAGAAAAAAGGCCGCATCATCAACATCGCCTCGGCCCACGGCCTCGTCGCCTCGCCCTACAAGTCCGCTTATGTGGCAGCAAAGCACGGCATTCTTGGGCTGACGAAGTCGGTCGCGCTCGAAGTCGCCGAGTTCGGCATCACCATCAATGCGATCTGCCCGGGTTACGTGCTGACACCGCTTGTGGAAAAGCAGATCCCAGACACGGCCAAGGCTCGCGGCATCTCCGAAGAACAGGTGAAGACCGAGGTCATGCTGCGCCTGCAGGCAACCAAGGAATTCGTTTCGATCGACGAAGTCGCTCAGACCGCCATCTTCCTGGCCAGCGACGCTGCCCGCCAGATCACCGGCACGTCGATCTCCATCGACGGTGGCTGGACCGCACAATAGACTTGAAAGATAACGCTGCGCCGCCCACCATTGGCAACATGGTCGGCGCAGCGCCGACGTCCACAGAATGGACGTCTCGAGGGGGACAAAAGACATACATGGCAGACCGCATTCGTTTCATCCTGAACGGCGAAGACATCGCTCTTGCAAGCCTCGACCCGACCGAGACACTGCTAGATTTCCTGCGCCTGAAACGCCGGCTGACCGGCTCCAAGGAAGGCTGCGCCGAGGGCGACTGCGGCGCCTGCACGGTGCTGGTCGGGCGACTGGTGGGCGGCAAGCTTCAGTATGAAACGGTCAATGCCTGCATCCGCTTCGTCGGCTCGCTGCACGCCACCCATGTCGTGACGGTCGAGCACTTGGCGGCAAAGGACGGCACGCTGCACCCGGTTCAGCAGGCCATGGTCGACTGTCATGGCTCGCAATGCGGCTTCTGCACGCCGGGCTTCGTCATGTCGCTCTACGGGCTTTGGCTGACCTCGGAGAACCCCAGCCGTGCTGAGATCGAACGTGCACTGCAGGGCAATCTCTGTCGCTGCACGGGTTATGAGCCGATCGTCAAGGCGGCCGAACAGGTCGGCCAGATCCGCCCGTCCGCCCTCTTCGACCCGCTGGAGCGCGAGCGCGCCAACATCATCGCGAGGCTGGAAGAACTTGCGACCCGCGAGACGATCGCGATCACAGGCCCCGATGGCCGGCGCCTCGTCGTGCCCGGCAGCGTCGAAGGTCTGGCCGAAACGCTCACCGCCCATCCCAAGGCGACGGTGGTTGCCGGTGCGACCGATGTCGGTCTCTGGGTGACCAAGCAGATGCGCGTGCTCGACCCGGTCGTTTTCATCAACCACCTGGAAGACCTGCAGAAGATCACCGTCACGCCCGAAGGCATAACAATGGGCGCCGGCGTCAGCTACTCCAGCGCTTTGGACGTCTTGAGAAAAGAGATCCCCGCATTCGGTCGTCTGATTGAACGCATCGGCGGCCAGCAGGTGCGCAACATGGGCACGATCGGCGGCAATGTCGCCAATGGCTCGCCGATCGGCGATAGTCCGCCAGCCCTCATCGCGCTTTCCGCCACCGTCACGCTACGCTCGGCCTACGGCACCCGCACCATGCCTCTCGAGGACTATTTCATCGACTACGGCAAGCAGGACCGCCAGTCGGGCGAATTCGTCGAAAGCATGTTTGTGCCCCGCCCGAAAGCTTCGAGTCACGTCGCCGTCTACAAGATCTCCAAGCGCCGCGACGAGGACATCTCGGCCCTCTGCGGCGCCTTCAATGTGGAAGCGGATACGGCCGGTACCGTGACCCATATCCGCATCGCCTTCGGCGGCATGGCGGCAACGCCGAAGCGCGCCCGCGCCGTCGAGGCAGCCCTTTACGGCAAGCCCTTGACGCAAGCGACCGTGGAAGCCGCACGCGATGCCTTCGATGTCGACTACAAGCCGCTCACCGACTGGCGCGCAACAGCCGAATATCGCCAGCTGACGGCGAAGAACCTGCTCACCCGCTTCTTCCTGGAAGTCTCGGGCCCCCCGCAGGAACTGCAGCGCTTCGCGACGGAGGAGGCGTGATCATGGATAAGGCGACCTACGAGACGACGAAATACATCAAGGGGCCGATGCACCAGTCGCTGAGGCATGATTCAGCGCACAAACATGTCGCCGGAAGTGCCGAATATATCGACGATATTCCCGAACCATCAGGCCTCCTGCATGGCGCACTCGGCATGGCGGATCGCGCCCATGCGGAGATCCTGTCGATCGATCTTTCGGCGGTGAAATCCCATCCCGGCGTCGTCTGCGTGCTGACAGCCGACGACATCACCGGCGTCAACGATGTCTCCTCAGGCGGCCGCCACGACGAGCCGCTGATTGCGACCGACAAAATCGAATTCCACGGCCAGACCATCTTCGCCGTCATTGCAGAAACCCGCGATGCGGCCCGCAAGGCGGCGCGCCTCGCCAAGGTCGAGTATCGCGACCTGCCCTTCTGGACCGATATCGACGGTGCGCTGGACAATGGCAGCCCGCTCGTCACCCCCGGCATGACGCTGAAGCGCGGCACGCCCGAGACCGAGCTCGACAAGGCGCCACACCGCATCCATAGCTCGATGCGCATCGGCGGCCAGGAGCATTTCTATCTCGAAAGCCATATCGCGCTCGCCATTCCCGGCGAAGACGACGATGTCACCGTCTGGTCGTCGACCCAGCACCCTTCCGAAATCCAGCACATTGTCGGCCATGTGCTCGACATTCCCTCGAATGCCGTGACCGTCAACACACGGCGCATGGGCGGCGGCTTTGGTGGCAAGGAAACGCAAGGCAACCAGTTTGCGGCGCTCGCGGCACTTGCTGCCAAGAAGCTGAAGCGCGCGGTAAAATTCCGCCCCGACCGCGACGAGGACATGGGCGTCACCGGCAAGCGCCACGACTTCAAGATGGATTTCGACGTCGCCTTCGACGATGACGGAAAGATCCACGCCATTGAGGCCAACTTCGCAGCCCGCTGCGGTTACTCCTCCGACCTCTCCGGCCCGGTCACCGACCGCGCCCTTTTCCATGCGGACTCAAGCTATTTCTATCCGCATGTGAAGCTGACCTCGCAGCCACTGAAGACCCACACTGTCTCCAACACCGCCTATCGCGGCTTCGGCGGGCCGCAGGGCATGCTGGGGGCCGAACGGGTGATCGAGGAGATCGCCTATGCGCTGGGCAAGGACCCGCTCGAGGTCCGCAAGGCCAATTTCTATGGCGAGAAGGGATCCGGCCGAGACGTGACCCCCTACCACCAGCAGGTGGAAGACAACATTATCCTGAAGGTCGTCGAGGAGCTGGAAAACTCCTGCGACTACCAGGCGCGCCGCCAGGCGATCATCGACTTCAACAAAACGGGCCCCGTCATCAAGAAGGGCATTGCCCTCACCCCGGTGAAATTCGGCATCTCTTTCACCATGACAGCCTTCAACCAGGCGGGCGCGCTCGTCCATATCTATCAGGACGGCTCGATCCATCTGAACCATGGCGGCACGGAGATGGGCCAGGGCCTCTACACCAAGGTCGCCCAGGTCGTTGCCGACTGTTTCCAGGTCGATGTCGACACGGTGAAGATCACGGCAACGACCACGGCCAAGGTGCCGAACACCTCGGCCACCGCCGCATCGTCCGGTTCCGACCTGAACGGCATGGCAGCCTGGGACGCCGCCCGCCAGATCAAGGAACGCCTGGTCGCATTCGCCGCTGAGAAATACGGCGTGCCAGCCTCCGAGGTCGAGTTCCTTCCCAACCGCGTGCGCGTTGGCGACCAGATTTTCACCTTCGGCGATTTCGTCAAGCAGGCCTATTTCGGTCGCGTCCAGCTGTCTGCGGCCGGCTTCTACAAGACACCGAAGATCCACTGGGACCGGGCTGCCGGTCGCGGCACGCCCTTCTACTACTACGCCTATGGCGCCGCCTGCACGGAAGTCTCGATCGATACGTTGACGGGCGAATATCTGATGGACCGCACCGACATTTTGCATGATGTCGGCAAGTCGCTGAACCCGATCATCGACATCGGCCAGATCGAAGGTGGCTTCGTGCAGGGCATGGGTTGGCTGACGACGGAAGAGTTGTGGTGGGACGGCAAGGGACGCTTGAGGACCCATGCCCCCTCGACCTACAAGATCCCGCTCGCCTCCGACCGGCCGAAGATCTTCAACACGCGGCTGGTGCCTTGGTCTGAGAACGCCGAGCCCACCATCGGACGCTCCAAGGCCGTCGGCGAGCCACCGTTCATGCTGGCGATCTCGGTCCTGGAGGCGCTGTCGATGGCGGTGGCCTCGGTTGCGGATTACCGTGTTTGCCCGAGGCTGGATGCGCCTGCGACTCCGGAGCGGGTACTGATGGCCGTGGAAAGGTTGAAGCGGGCGTGAAAGCTCAGCGCAGCGCGGATCGCATCAGGTAGAGCATGGCTGCCAGGATCAGGATCGGCAGCACGAGCAGCTTGACCAGATAGGCCGTTGCAATGCCGATCGAGGCGGCAAACAGATCCGTCGAGATCGCGACGCCATCGCGGATGATCTGCGCATTCGCTGCCGCCGTGGCCGCCATGTCGGAAGCGGCCTGCAGGGTGCCCGTGAATGCCGTGCCGAGACGGTCAAACATGCCGTCCTCTGCCGGCGGGATCCGATCGGTGGGTGTAAGGGCGCCAGCCATTCCTGCGGCCTCGTCATCAAGGCCCACCGCTGCATGCTGACCGCGCATTTGATCGAAAACCTCGGTCGCATGGGTCCAGGCCCGATCCGTGATCGCATCGCCGGCATAGAAGGCGATTGTATAGGATGCCGGCAACAGAACGGCGCCGAGGACACCAAGCACCATGACCGACCGCGTCAGGCGCTCCAGCATCGGCGGTACCCGCCGGGCGGTCAGCGTCATGCCGGCACAAAACAGCGCGCAGGCCGCAAGGCCGATGGAGGCAACCTTCGCAACGGGCACCAGCACCAACGACAGGATGCCGGAGACGATGGCAAGCCCGAACAGCAGGTCGACCATCCGCTCGATTGTGTTGATCACGGGCTGCAGCAACTGGCCGGGGCTCGCGGTAACGGAGGCGACGCCCACCCCGCCGGTAACATCGGCATCGCGGGCCACGCTCATCACCGAGTTCGCAACCCGCAAGGTCGTGTAAAGCGCGCCGCTACCGAGCGTGACGTCGCGGCTGAACCGAGCGGCGACATCCGCCAGCGGATTGACGAGAAAAAGCGCTACGGCGAAAGCCGCAACAAGCAGCCAGACGATCAAGCCTTTGGTTCTGGTCATTCCCGCTCCCAAGCCTCTCATGCCGAACCATAACACGGCTGACATGTTACGGGCGTGCTTAAACCTCGGTGGAATAAACCAGAAGCCCCGCTGTCCAGTTCCCACTGCCTGGTGCTAGGATCAGCCCATGATGACTGTCGCCACCCTCCCCGCCTTCCTTGTTTCCCATCCTGACGCCATCCTCGTCGAAGTCGTCGAGGCCAAAGGCTCGACGCCGCGCGAGGCCGGCACGTTGATGCTGGTGGCCGAAACAGCACTCTGGGGCACGATCGGAGGCGGCTATCTGGAGTTCATGGCCATCGACTGCGCCCGCAGGATAATGGCGGGTGAAACGGCGCAAACCGAGCTGGATGTGCCGCTCGGCCCTGAAATCGGCCAGTGCTGCGGCGGGCGGGTACGTCTGTCCCTCCGCAGGATTGATCCGGCCGTCCGGGAGGCACTGTTGCAACGCCTCGCCGGAGAGCGGGCGCATTTCCCCGAAGTCATGGTCTTCGGCGCTGGCCATGTCGGCCTCGCGCTAGCCCAGGCACTCGCCCCTCTCCCGCTGAACGTCACACTGATTGACTCACGACCGCAGATCGACGGAGAGGTACCCGACGGCATCGCCTTCCGCCGCGTCGCGATGCCCGAGGCCGAGGTGGCAAAGCTGAAATCGGGCGGTGCCGCCGTCATCCTCACCCACGACCATGCATTGGATTTCCTGATCGCAAAGGAAGCGCTCGGTCGTACCGACCTTGCCTATGTCGGCATGATCGGCTCGAAGACCAAGCGCGCCACCTTTGCCTCCTTCCTGGAGCGAGAGGGAACTGGCCGGGCGGCAATCGACCGGCTTGTCCTGCCGATTGGTGGCAGCACGGTGAAAGACAAGCGTCCGGCGGTGATTGCAGCGATGGTGGCGGCCGAATTGCTTGCTGTGTTGCTCCCCTGAAGCGATATCCGAACAAGCGGAATCACATCTGCAGAATTGCGTGCCAACCTGCTCTATCCATTGACTTTCCATTCACAGGGCCCCGGACCGCATACGATCGAGCAGCAGCCTATGTGACTCTTCCAGCCGACGCTGCATGTCACCCTTGGCCTCCAACCCCACGTCACGTCGCAGGTCATCCGGCAACGCGTCTACGGAGAACCGCCGACGCCGTTTCCGCCGCGAGAGGGTTTCCCGCAGCCATTGTTTGATACCCTCTGATCCGGGCATGAACCGTCCTATCGCGGACACCATCTCTGCCTCCACGCGCATCAATTCGTTTCTATCTGATGCGCAGATAGTGCCGCCGATTGCCCGCCGGATCCAATTCAATTACGCTGGCGATGGATAAAGAGAGTTGATCCATGAAGCTGTCGCGCCAACTGCCGCTAAATGCCCTTCGTGTCTTTGAGGCCGTGGCGCGCCTGTCGAGCTTCACAAAAGCCGGCGACGAGCTCGGCATGACCCAGACGGCGGTCAGCTACCAGATCAAGCTCCTGGAGGAGCATTTGGGAGAAAGGCTTTTTCTACGTTTGCCACGTCGGATAGAAATGACCGCCACCGGCGAACGTCTCCTGCCAAAGGTGTCCGAGGCCTTCACCTTGCTCCAGGAAGCGATGTCAGGCGCAGCACGCGGCGACGACGAGATCCTTGAAATCCACTCCTCGCCCACATTCGCGTCGCAATGGCTGGCCCGCACCCTCGGCGGCTTTCAGTTGCAGCATCCCAACATTGCCGTGCGCCTCTTGCGCGGATCAACCCTCACGGACTTCAACCGTCAGACGGCCGATGTCGCCATAAGAGTCGGACGGGGCCCTTGGCCTGGCCTCACCTGTCGCGAATTGATCAGGCTTGCCTACACGCCCGTACTCAGTCCGAAGCTTGCAGACACAATAGGCGGGGTCAACGAGCCTGCAGACCTTCTAAAACTGCCATGGATCAGTCATGATGATCTGCGTTGGCGCTACTGGTTTCAGCTTGCTGGCCTTGAGGCACCGCCAAAATCCGCGCGCAGGCTCGATGCCCTCGGAGTGCTTGATCTCGAAGCAGGTGCCGCCCTTGCCGGCCACGGTGTGGCAATGCTGAGCCCGTTCTATGTGCAGGATGATCTGTTGTCGGGCCGTCTGATTCGCCCCTTCGACATCAGCTGGACCGACGACAACACTTATTGGCTCGTCTACCCACAGACACGCGGCAACCAGCCCAAAATCAAGGCCTTCGAGACATGGCTCACGGCCACGCTCGAAGCCGAAAAAGCGCCCTGATTTCACAGACTTCTCGGCAAGAAAAGAATCTCTGCATAAATCGCCCTTCAAGGCCCTCCCCGTGTTCGCGAGGGCTTCCCTTGCAGCGCAATATTTTCCACACTGTCCGGCCGGGAGGACGAAAGGGGAATTCTCTGATGTATGAATACGCGATCGCCTGGGAATGGCTGAACTTTGCTGTCCGCTGGCTGCATGTGATCACGGCCATCGCCTGGATCGGCTCGTCCTTCTATTTCATTGCGCTCGATCTCGGCCTGGTGAAGCGCCCGGGCCTGCCCGTCGGCGCCTATGGCGAGGAATGGCAGGTGCATGGCGGCGGCTTCTACCATATCCAGAAATATCTGGTCGCGCCCGCCTCGATGCCGGAGCACCTGACCTGGTTCAAATGGGAAAGCTACGCCACCTGGCTATCGGGCTTTGCCCTGCTGGCCGTGGTCTATTACGGCGGCGCCGATCTGTTCCTGATCGACCGCACGGTGCTCGACATCGAGCCCTGGCAGGCGATTGGCCTGTCGCTGGCGTCGCTCGCCGTCGGCTGGATCCTGTATGACCTCCTTTGCAAGTCGCCGCTCGGCCGCAACACCTGGGGCCTGATGGCCATCCTTTATGTCGTGCTGATCGCCATGGCCTGGGGCTATACGCAAGTGTTCACCGGTCGCGCCGCCTTCCTGCATCTGGGCGCGTTTACCGCCACCATCATGTCGGCGAATGTCTTCTTCATCATCATCCCCAATCAGAAGATCGTCGTCGCCGACCTGATCGCCGGCCGCACACCCGATCCGAAATACGGCGTGATCGCCAAGCAGCGCTCGCTGCACAACAATTACCTCACGCTGCCCGTCATCTTCTTTATGCTGTCGAACCACTATCCGCTGGCCTTTGCCACGGAGTTCAACTGGATCATCGCAGCCCTTGTCTTCCTGATGGGCGTCACCATCCGCCACTGGTTCAACACCACCCATGCCCGCAAGGGCAAGCCGACCTGGACCTGGCTGGTCACGGTGCTGATCTTCATCGTCATCATGTGGCTCTCGACGGTGCCAAAGGTGCTGACGGGCGAGGAGGAACAGGCGCGCCTTTCCACGCGTGAACAGACCTTTGTTGCAAACGGCCATTTCGAAGCGGTGCGTGATGTCGTACAGGGCCGCTGTTCGATGTGCCACGCAGCCGAACCTGTCTGGGAAGGCATTGCGCGGGCACCGAAGAATGTGAAGCTGGAAACGGACGGCGAGATCGCCGCCCATGCCCGTGAAATCTATCTCCAGGCCGGCCGCAGCGATGCCATGCCGCCCGGAAACATCACCGATCTCTCAAGCGAAGAGCGCAAGCTGCTCGTCGCCTGGTACGAGACGACGGTCGAAGGTAAATGATGACAACTGAGACCCTGATCCGCGGCCGCCTCCTCTCTTTTCGCCAGGCACCTGAGCATGCCGGCGACCGCGAAAGCTATCTCTATGAAGAGGACGGCGCGCTGCTGGTCCGAGATGGCAAGATTGCCGCTGTCGGTGCCTATACGGATGTGAAGTCGAAGACTAGCGCAGAAGCGACCGAGATCGACCATCGCCCGCATCTGATCCTGCCCGGCCTGATCGATTGCCACGTGCATTTCCCGCAGATGCAGGTGATCGCCTCCTATGCCGCCAATCTGCTGGAATGGCTTGATACCTATACCTTCCCCGAGGAATGCCGCTTCGTGGAAAGCGCCCATGCCGAGCGGATTGCCATCCAGTTTTTCGACGAATTCCTGCGCCAGGGCACGACCACAGCGGTGGCCTATTGCTCGGTGCACAAGGCGTCCGCCGATGCCTTCTTTGCGGAAAGCCTGCGTCGCGGCACGCTGATGATCGGCGGCAAGGTGATGATGGACCGCAACGCCCCGCAAGGCCTGCTCGACACGCCGCAGCTCGGTTATGACGAGACCCGCGCCGTGATCGAACAATGGCATGGCAAGGGCCGCAATCACGTTGCCATCACACCGCGCTTTGCCATTACGTCCACGCCCGAGCAGATGGCGATGACGCAGACGCTGGCGGAAGAATTTCCGGACCTGCATATCCAGACGCATCTGTCTGAGAATCACGACGAGATCCGCTACACCTGCGAACTCTATCCTGACGCCACCGACTATACCGACATCTATGCGCGCTATGGTCTGCTGCGGAAAAAGGCCCTCTTCGGCCATGCGATCCACCTATCGGAGCGCGAAGCGGATGCCATGGCGGAGAGCGGTGCGGTCGCGGTCCATTGCCCGACCTCCAACCTTTTCCTCGGCTCCGGCCTGTTTCCGCTGAAGGCAATCCAGCGGCGCGAAAAGCCTGTGACCGTCGCGGTCGCAACCGACATCGGCGGCGGCTCGAGCTATTCCATGCTGAAGACCATGGACGAGGCCTACAAGATCCAGCAACTGCTGGGCGAGCGGCTGAACCCGCTTGAAAGCTTCTACCACATGACCCTCGGCAACGCCGTGGCGCTCGATTCCGCCGACCGCATCGGTACGCTGGACGAAGGCACCGATGCCGATATCGTCGTGCTCAATGCCGCCGCGACCCCCGCGATGCGACTGCGGATGGAAACCGTCACATCACTTACCGAAGAACTCTTCCTGCTGCAGACACTGGGCGACGATCGCGCGGTGGTGGAAACCTATGTGGCAGGCAAGGCCTCGAAGCCACAATCCGGCCTTTGAAGCAGCCCCGAGGGAGGGAACGGATCCATGCTGTTGACCAACCTCGCGCTCGGCACGCTGATGATCTCGCTGACGGTGGTCATCCACACCTTCGGCCTGATGGGCGTCACACATGTCATGGCCTGGGTCACCGACCGCATTCGCCTGCATGGCCACAGAAGCCGCCTGCTCGCCATGAACACCGTTGTCATCGGCGTGTTTGCCGTCTTGACGGCGGAAGTCTGGCTCTGGGCCGCCGCCTACAGCCTGCTCGGCGTCGTCGACGATTTCGAGACCGCCCTCTACTTCTCCACCACGACCTTTTCCACCGTCGGTTTCGGCGACGTGGTCCCGCATCCGGAATGGCGCATGCTGGCAGCTCTCGAAGGTGTCAACGGCTTCCTGCTGATCGGCTGGTCGACCGCCTATCTCATCGCAGCCGGCATGCGTGTCGGCCCCTTCAAATCCGGCGAGCACTTCTAATGGCCCACTGTCGTCAATCCCGAAAGGCATGAAATCATGGCCCCCATTCTCGAAATCTCCGACCTGAAGGAACTCGCGCGCAAACGCGTGCCAAAGCTCTTCTTCGACTATGCCGACAGCGGCTCCTATACCGAGAGCACCTATCGCGCCAATGAGAGCGACTTTGCCAGGATCAAGCTGCGCCAGCGCGTGCTGGTCGACATGAGCGGCCGGACGCTCGAAACGACTATGGTCGGCGAGAAGGTGAAAATGCCGGTGGCGCTAGCCCCGACCGGCCTCACCGGCATGCAGCATGCCGATGGCGAGATGCTGGCAGCGAAGGCGGCAGAAGAATTCGGCGTGCCCTTCACGCTCTCGACCATGAGCATCTGCTCGATCGAGGACGTCGCCTCCGTCACCACCCGCCCCTTCTGGTTCCAGCTCTATGTCATGCGTGACCGGGACTTCGTGATGAACCTGATCGAGCGGGCCAAGGCGGCCAAATGCTCGGCCCTGGTTCTCACCGCCGACCTGCAGCTGCTCGGCCAGCGTCACAAGGATATCAGGAACAGCCTGTCCGCCCCGCCGCGACTGACGCCGAAACACCTCTTCCAGATGGCCATGCGCCCGCGCTGGTGCTGGAACATGCTGCAAACCCAACGCCGCACATTCCGCAACATCCAGGGCCATGCCAAGAATGTCTCCGATCTTGCATCGCTCGGCGCCTGGACCAACGAGCAGTTCGATCCCAAGCTGTCCTGGAAGGATGTCGAATGGATCAAGAAACAGTGGGGTGGCAAGCTGATCATCAAGGGCATTCTCGACGTCGAGGACGCCAAGATGGCAGCAAAGACAGGCGCTGACGCGATCGTCGTCTCCAACCATGGCGGGCGCCAGCTTGACGGGGCGCATTCCTCGATATCAATGCTGCCGAAGATCGTCGACGCCGTCGGCCACAAGATCGAAGTGCATATGGATGGCGGCATCCGCTCCGGCCAGGACGTCTTGAAGGCGGTAGCGCTTGGAGCACGGGGCACCTATATCGGCCGCCCCTTCCTCTATGGCCTTGGCGCCATGGGTAAGGACGGTGTGACCAAGGCGCTGGAGATCATTGCCAAGGAGATGGATGTGACCATGGCGCTCTGCGGCAAACGACAGCTTGCCGATGTCGACAGGTCGATCATCGCGGAAAGCCCGTTCTGAGCGACCTCAGGCGATCCAGCCGCTGGAGAGCGCACTGACCCAATCCATCATGCCGTGGCGGCGCGCAAGCTCTGCCATGGCGAGATTGTCGTAGCGCACCAGCCGAAAGCTCGGCTGCCAGCCAAGCGGCGCCTTCTCCAGGATTGCATAGCTGGCAAAGGGCGTACCCGCCTGAGCCTTGTGATAGACAGGTATGTCGTAGTCGAAGCCGGGGCAGCCGACACTGCCGGGATTGACGATCAGCCTGCGGTCGCTGAGTTGCACGGCACGCGGAATGTGGCTGTGCCCACAGAGCATAAGCGTCGCATCGATACCGTCCGCCAAGGCTTCGATCTCGGCCAGCGGCTTCAGGTGGAAGATGCCGTCGGCCGACAGCGTCTCGGTCCAATAGGTGTTGTCGTCCCCAGGCGTGGCGTGACAGAGAAAGACATCCTCGCCGAGGCGCGCCGTTTCCGGCAGGCTCCTGATCCAGTCGAGATGCGCCGGCGACAATTGCGGATAGCTCGGCCTCTCCCAGTCCCCCATCGCCTCGAAGGGCCGATCGATGAGCGCTCGATCATGATTGCCGCGCACAGTCAGCGCGTTCAGCGGTATCAGCAGATCGGCGGTGAGCCCTGCCTCGAGCGGCCCCGAGAAACAATCGCCCAGGTTGACGACCGTATCGATCCCTTGAGCCTTGATATCAGCCAGCACCGCTTCGAGCGCCAGATGATTGCCGTGAATGTCGGCGATCGCCGCAAACCGCATACTCAGCTTCCGCGATAGGTGGAATAGCCATACGGCGAGAGCAGAAGTGGCACGTGATAATGCGCCGTGGTGTCGGAGATGCCAAAACGGATCGGGATCACGTCGAGAAAGGGCGGATCCGTGAGCGTGGCTCCCGTCCCGTTCAGATAATCGCCGGCATGAAAGAGCAGCTCGTATTGCCCGATCTGGAATTCCTCGCCGATCAGCATCGGCCCGCCATCGACGCGCCCGTCGTCATTGGTGAAGACGGTCTTGATCAGCTCTGCCTCCTCGCCATTCATCCGCATCAGCTGGATGCGAAGTCCCTGGGCGGGCTTGCCGAGGGCCGTGTCGAGGACATGGGTGGTGAGGCCGGTCATATCTGGGGCTCCCGAATCACGAAGGGGGTCTCGAAGAAAACTTCCTCGAGATTGTTGCCGGGTCCGTCGCGATCCACAACCAGGAAATCGCTGACCTCGCCGATCGCCATCAAGGGATGGTGCCAGGTGTTGCGGCGATAGTTCACCCCCTGATGCGGCGCGGCGAGAAACACCTGCGGCGCACCGGGCTTGCCGTTCTCGTCAGGCGATACCGCGACAAGGAACTGTCGACCGGACAACGGAGAAAAGCTCTGGCTGCCGAAGGGATGGCGCTCCATCATGCCGATCTCATAGGGAAAGGCCCGCGGCTGTCCACGGAAGATGTTGACGATCACCCTGGCACCCTCGCCCGCGATCTCTGGCGAAAACAGGCCGTGAAACCGCTCGGTCGTGCCGCCATTGATCAGCCGCATGGTCGAAGGATCGGCTTCGATGACATCGCCGAAAGACGCGAAACTTTGAGCCGTCAGGGGACGGATGGGGAGCTCGATGGGCAAAGGGGTCATTCTCCCTGGAGATGCGGGTGGCAGCATGTCGGCGGCAAGAGCTGTTTTCCAGCCATCGCACACGATGGGAGGATCAAGACTCGCCGCCGCACCTTCGTCAACCGACTATGCGCGTCAGGCTGTGGAATCGCCAGACCAGAGCCGCTGCGGCAAGCGCCAATGCGGATACGAAGCCGAGCCAGACACCTTGCGGCCCGAGGCCGAGCGGAAAGGCAAGAGCCCAGCCAAGCGGGATAGCCACAGGCCAATAGGCGAGGATGGAGATAACCGACGGGATTGCGGTATCGGACATGCCGCGCAGGGCACCCACAAGCGTCGACTGAAGACCGTCGACGACCTGGCTGAGCGCGAATACAAAGAAGAGTGCGGCAGCCAGTTCGATGACGGCGGGATCTGACGAGATCAGGGCCGCGACCTCGGCCCCGTAGAGACCGAGCACCAAGGTCGCTCCGGTCAGCCAGACCGTCCCCATGCCGAGCGCCGCAAAGGTGACGCGGCGCACCCGATCAACGCGCTTTGCGCCCGCCGCCTGGGCGACACGAATGGCCACGGCTCCGGCAATCCCGAGTGGCACCATGTAGAGCAGAGTTCCGACGGAGAGCGCCACCTGATTGGCAGCGAGCGCAACCGATCCAAAGAGACCGATGAGCATGGTCGCAACCGCCATCGCAGCCGTTTCCGCGACATACATCAGGCCGAGCGGAGCGCCCTCCCGCACGAGGGACACCGTATCGACAGAGGTGCGATCGCTTCTCGTCCGCAACCGGACAGTCGACATCGACCATCGCCAGTAGGCAAAGGCCGCAAGCAGCGCAATGCTCTCGGCGACCAGTGACGCAATACCGGCCCCGACAAGGCCGAAGGCCGGCAGAGGTCCAACGCCGTAGATCAGGCAATAGTTGAGCGGAATGTTCAAAGCACAGGCGAGCGCTCCGAAACTCACCCCCATCCAGGGGCGATCAATGGCCTCGAAGGCCGATTTGAAGATCGTGAGGACCGCATAGGGAATGAGAAAGGCGGCGATCAGATGCCAGTAGGCAGTGACCTGCGAGAGCACATCGGCAGGCTGTCCGAAATAGGGCATCAGAAGGAGCGAGGCACTCATCAACAAAGCCGCGCCAGCGCCAGTCACGGCCCCCAGCACCAAACCGGCCCGCAGGAAGGCCGCCACCTGACGACCCTGTCGCGCCCCGAAGGCCATCCCGATGCGGACAGAAATCACCGACAGAAAGCCGTAGATCGCCGCCAGCATGACGGTCGCAACCGCACCCGCAAGGCCCACGGCGGCCAGGGGCACATGCCCAAGCGGCGCAATCATCAGGGAATCCGTCACGGTAATCACGGCACCGGTGCTCAGGCCCACCACGATGGGCACGGCCAGACGCGCGATATCCTTGAGTTCAGTCAAAAAGCTGGGGGTCATGGGAATTGTGTCGTCACGTTCAGGAACATTCAAGACTGCCGCGTGCCTTCTTCAGCAGACGGTCAAGGTCTTCGAGTTCGTCGGGGGTCAGCGCGCGGGAAATACGCTCTGCTGTTTCGGCATAGATCGATTTTTCTTCTGCAATGAGCGCGCTGCATTTGGCCGTCGGTGCAAGAAGCACAGAACGTCCATCGGCACTGTCAGAGAGCTTGTCGAGATAGCCGCCGAGATGCAGCTTGCGCACCATCACCGATGCGGAAGCCCTGCTCACCCGCATCTGATCGGCCAGATCCGCAAGCCGCAGCGGCTTCTCGGCAGCAATCACCAGATAGAGATAGTCGAGTTCCGTCGCGGTCAGGTCCATGGAGCCGCTTTTCTGCGACTCCTCCCGCCATCGGAACCACATATGCCACTGCAGGCAGCGTAGACTTTCTTCCAGATCCATTTCGCACGCTCTATATAGTTAGACTAACTAACTATATAGAGCGGATCCGTTTTGCAAGCCCCTGCCCCAAGGATGGACTCGAACCAGCGCGACAAACTAAAACAGCGCCGGTGTTTCCACCGGCGCTGCAATCGTTGAACCTTAGCCTGAAATCAGGCGGCGTTCTTGGCGTAATCGGCCGTCGGCACTTCGGCGATCGTCTTCAGCACGACGGAAGCGATCTGGTAGGGGCAGCCCTGGGAGTTCGGGCGGCGATCTTCCAGGTAACCCTTGTAGCCGTTGTTGACGAAGGAGTGCGGAACGCGGATCGAGGCACCACGGTCGGCAACGCCGTAGGAGAACTTGTTCCACGGAGCCGTCTCATGCTTGCCGGTCAGGCGCAGATGGTTGTCCGGACCGTAGACGTCGATGTGCTCCTGCCAGTTCTTGGCAAAGGCCGCCATGAGGGCTTCGAAGTATTCCTTGCCGCCAATCTCGCGCATGAAGGTGGTCGAGAAGTTGCAGTGCATGCCCGAGCCGTTCCAGTCGGTGTCGCCAAGCGGCTTGCAATGGAATTCGACGTCGATGCCGTAGGTTTCGCAGAGACGCAGCAGCAGGTAGCGGGCGATCCAGATCTGGTCGGCAGCCTTCTTGGAGCCCTTGCCGAATACCTGGAATTCCCACTGGCCCTTGGCCACTTCGGCATTGATGCCTTCGTGGTTGATGCCGGCTTCGAGGCAGAGGTCGAGATGCTCTTCGACGATTTCACGGGCGATCGAGCCGACATTCTTGTAGCCGACGCCGGTGTAGTAAGGGCCCTGCGGAGCCGGATAGCCCTGCTCCGGGAAGCCGAGCGGACGGCCGTTTTCGTAGAAGAAGTATTCCTGTTCGAAGCCGAACCAGGCGCCTTCGTCATCCAGGATCGTGGCGCGGCTGTTCGACGGATGCGGGGTGACGCCATCGGGCATCATGACTTCGCACATGACGAGAGCGCCGTTGGTGCGAGCCGGGTCGGGATAGATGGCGACCGGCTTCAGCACGCAATCCGACGAGTGGCCTTCGGCCTGCATCGTCGAGGAGCCGTCAAAGCCCCAGAGCGGCAGCTGTTCCAGGGTCGGGAAGCTGTCGAATTCCTTGATCTGCGTCTTGCCACGCAGGTTCGCTACCGGCTTGTAGCCATCGAGCCAGATATACTCGAGCTTAAACTTGGTCATGGTGCTCTCTCTTCAGTCTCGCGCCACTCATCGGCGCAACAGAGGGGTGATTCTCCGGGTGCCCGGGAGTCGAAAGATAAAAAGCAGGAAGCGTGCCAGTTTGCAGACGGACCGCGAAATGCGGCCATTTTGTCGCAGGCGACCCGCCAAATCGCCAACATTGCAGGCCTTTCTTTAACAGATTGAGCGCATACTCATGGAACAAGAGGCGCGTGTCCGGTGTTGTCAGGCCACCTAAGATCACGAAAGCGCTGTGATTATTTTAAATTCATCACTTTTTCTGCTTTCACATTGCCCACAAAATAGGCATTTTGCACTTTTCATGTGCATTTCAGTTTCAGACGTGGTAAGCATGAACCATCGAGACAACACTCGGTGAAACGAGAGGTAGTAGCATGACAACGAACATGGTTCGGGAATCGGCGAAGATCTACGAATTCCCGGTGCGTGACCTGGCCCGCCTCAACGCCATGCGTGAGCGCCAGACGCCGAAACCCGTGATCTATGAGAGCGGTTCGGCAAGCTGGTATCACGAGGAAGCGATCCGCGAAGCCGAACGGGCGCCGAAGCAGTAAGGGCGAAAGCCCAACAAGAAAGCCGCCCGCATTGCGGACGGCTTGAAGCATGCGACGAGCGGGCCATTGCCCGCTCTTTTCGTTTCACATACTCTGAAACGCTGAGGCGCCGAACGGGACGTCGCTACCAGCCTCGCCTGGACAGCACTTGCCGCGATTTCGCACGTTGCAGCTGCAGGGCGTGTCAGTCCCTTTCCGGAAGCAGACTTTCGAGGCGAAGCCTGGCGATTTTTTCCACCTGCTGGCAGGCAGCGTCGAATTCCTGATCGCGGCCATTGGCAATCCGCGTTTCGAAGGCGGCAAGAATGTCGTCCTTCGTCAGCCCTTTGACCGCGATGATGAAGGGAAAGCCGAACGTCTCGACATAGGCCGTATTCAGCTCGGTGAAGCGGGCATGTTCGTCAGCGCTCAACCGATCGAGCCCGGCGCCAGCTTGCTCTCGCTTGCTGTCTTCCGTCAGCTCGCCCGCAATCGCAAGCTTGCCTGCAAGATCAGGATGCGCACGCAATACGCCCAGCCGCTCATCCTGGCTTGCCGTGCGAAACATCGCAGCCATAGCATCATGCACGTCGAGCGCCGTCAGCGGCGCCTCGATCATGCCTGCATCGAAGGCACGCTCCGCAATGAAGGGCGAATGTTCGAACACCCCGCCGAAACGCTGAACGAAGTCCGCTCTGTCCATGCCGTCAATCCAGTATCATGTGAGGCCGCAGCTGTGACAGCAGCGGCAAGGAGGGCCTGCCCGCGCATCCCGCGAAGCAGTTGATGACAAGGATTAGCCGAGCCCCCTGGTCTTGTCGAGTTTCCGAAGGCGACAGGCACTTTCAACGCAAACCCCAGGGTCCTTAGCTTGCAGCAGCCCCGGATCGACCTATCTACAGCTCGCTCCCCCCATCACATTTGAAAGGATACCCCATGCCGATTGCCAAAGGCTATGCCGCAACGGATACCTCCAAGCCATTGGTTCCCTTCACCTTCGAGCGTCGCGAACCGAACGCGGACGACGTGGTGATAGAGATCAAGTTCTCCGGCATCTGCCATTCCGACATCCACCAGGCCCGCAACGAATGGGGCAACTCGACCTTCCCCATGGTCCCCGGCCACGAGATCGCCGGCATCGTGACATCAGTCGGCTCGAGCGTTTCGAAATACAAGGTCGGCGACCGCGTCGGCGTCGGCTGCTTCGTCAATTCCTGCCTGCATTGCGAACGCGACCTCTACCGCGAACAGTATATGCCCGGCCTCGTCGGCACCTATAACTCCACGGAAGTCGACGGCGTGACCCCGACGCAGGGCGGCTATGCCGATTCCATCGTCGTGCAGGAAGACTATGTTCTCTCCATCCCCGAGAACATCCCGCTCGACAAGGCAGCCCCGCTGCTCTGCGCCGGCATCACGCTCTATTCGCCGCTCAGCCACTGGAAGGCTGGCCCCGGCAAGAAGGTCGCCGTCATCGGCATGGGCGGTCTCGGCCACATGGGCGTCAAGATCGGCGCCGCCATGGGTGCAGACGTCACCGTGCTCAGCCAGAGCCTGTCGAAGAAGGAAGACGGCCTCGCCTTCGGCGCCAAGGAATACTATGCCACCTCGGATCCGGAGACCTTCAAGACGCTCGCCGGCGCCTTCGACCTGATCCTCTGCACCGTCAGCGCCGAGATCGACTGGAACGCCTACCTGAACCTTCTGAAGGTCGACGGCACCATGGTCCTGCTCGGCGTGCCGGAAAACCCGGTTCCCGTGCATGCCTTCGCCCTGATCGCCGGCCGTCGCTCGCTCGCCGGCTCGATGATCGGTTCGATCAAGGAGACCCAGGAAATGCTGGACTTCTGCGGCAAGCACGACATCACCCCGGAGATCGAGATCATCGACATCGCCCAGGTGAATGAAGCCTATGAGCGCGTCATCAAGAGCGACGTACGCTACCGCTTCGTCATCGACATGGCGACGCTCGACAAGGACTGAGGCTGGTCGCGTTGACTGAACGCGAAGGGCCCGGTCTGCGCTGGTCCCTCTTTTCGTGGAGAGGCCTGTCCCCAAACGAGACGTCATCCTCGGCTTGTGCCGAGGATCTACTGCGGTCGAATGCAATTGAAACGTCGTCATGCTCGGGACAAGCCCGAGCATGACGACCTCACAGCTCAAGCCCGTCTTGCCAGGCCCTTGGCGGTATCAAACCTGCAACTGATACCCATTCCGCTCCGGAAACGGCCAGTCGGCGAGAAGCGCCATATCCGGCCTGTAAATCTCCACCTTCAGCGGATAACACTTGGCCACATCGCTCGAATGGCTGGTACTACAATCGCCGCCCGGGCAGGCCGAGAGTGCGCCGAGCAGATCGATCTCCGCAAACATTTCGAGAAAATCACCCGGACGGACGGGGCTTGCCTTCATGAAATACTGCTGCGTATCGCGGGTGAAACCGGTGCACATGAAGACGTTCAACACATCATGCACATGCGGCTCGACCACCTTGATGTCAGCACCCGTGTGATGCGCCAGCGCCCGGCAGAGGTTGGAATGGCAGCAATGATGGTAGTCGCCGCCTGAGAGCAGCCGGTTGGTATAGGGATCGCAACGCGTGCCGATCACGTCATGCACGCCGCCACCGAATTCGTCGAATCCGTACCAGCCGAGCGTATCATGGCTGATCGTGGCCATGGGCCGCAGCGACGGCAGATTGCTCCAGAGACGGTTGCCGGTCGTCACATGCGTCGCATGCAGCGCCCGCGTCTTGCCGGAAAAGAAGCGCTCGGAAAGATCGTTGGCGTTCCACAGGTTGAGATCGCCGACTTGCGGTCCCTCGACGCTGACGATGCGGAAGAAATGCCCCTTCGGCACCTCGAACGTGTTGCCCTCGCGCGGCTCAACGATCACCTCGCCAACCTTCTCCATCGTCGCCCGCGCCCGCTCCAGAATGCTCATATCGGGTGCGACAAGCGACTCGACCGGATAGCAGACGACAGGCTTCACGGCGCGGCGGGCAGCCGCATCGGCGGGAACGGGGACGTTGGCGTTAAAGGCGGACATGGCGGCTCCGGGGTTCGGCATGGGATTGAGGCTTGCCGCAAGGTGCCCCACCTACCCCCCTCAAGACAACCGCCTCTCTTCTTGCCCCATGGCCAAGGCTGACTTAGTCATAAAGCCATGAAACTGCCACCACCCCCCACACTCCGCGCCTTCGAGGCCGCGGCTCGCCGCGAAAGCTTCCTGCAGGCCGCAACCGAACTCGGCATGACGGCAGCCGCCGTCAGCCAGCATGTGAAGGCGCTGGAGGATTGGCTGGGTCTCGCCCTCTTCGAACGCCGCTCGCGCGGCGTGCGCCTCACCGCCGACGGCCGCGAACTCGGCGCTGCCTGCTCGGAAGGCCTCGGCCACATCGCCCGCGCCGCAGAAAGACTGACCGCCCGCAAGTCCATGGCCCGCGCGAGCCTCGCCTGCATGCCTTCGGTCGTCACCCACTGGCTCGGCCCCCGCCTGCCCCGTTTCCGCGCAGCGCATCCCGAAATCCAGGTCTCGATCGTCTATCCTTTGGGGTCATTGACCCCGGATGAAGCCGGCGCAGACCTGCTGATCGGACACGGGACCCGCCCGCCGGGTCGGGCGGACCGCATCCTGGACGCCGCCACCCGGCCCACCTGTGCGCCCGCTTATCTGGAGCGGCACGGGCCGATCTCAACACCCGCTGACCTCCTGAAACAGGACCTGCTGCACGACGCGACCGAGGCCGCCTGGCAATCCTGGCTGGCGGCACGCAGGATCGAGGGCCCGACACTCGCAGGACCGCTCTATGCCGATTTCAACCTGCTGGTCAGTTCGGTGCTGTCAGGCCTTGGCATCGGCCTTTGCCCGACCGCCCTCATCACCGACCATCTGGCAGCGGGCACCTTGAAAGTGCTGTTCGATGAAGCCGCCGACGAGGACAAGGCCTATTGGCTGCTGTCAGGCGGGGATCTGTCCGAGCCAGCCGCGATCTTGCGGGATTGGTTGCTGGCGGAAGCCGCGAGTTCGGCTTCGATCGCCTGATACTCGACGCAGGCCTTCTCATACTCGGCACGGAATGCCGGGGATTCCATGAGCTTGGACTTGAGGTCGCCGAGTGTCGTCATCAGGCCCTCACCACGCCGGCTTGTGATGCTTGTGCCAGTGCTCTGCAATCTCAATGCGCTTCGGCACCCAGACCTTCTCATGGCTCGTCACATAGTCGATGAACCGCGCCAAGGCCGCCGCGCGCCCCGGACGACCGACGAGGCGGCAGTGGAGGCCGACGGACATCATTTTCGGGCTGCCGTTCTTTCCCTCCTCGTAGAGCACGTCGAAGGCGTCTTTCAGATAGGTGAAGAACTGGTCGCCGGTGTTGAAGCCCTGCGGCGTGGCGAAACGCATGTCATTGGTCTCGAGCGTATAGGGAATGATCAGGAAGGGCTTGCCTTCGAGATCCGGCACCCAGAACGGGAGGTCGTCGGAATAATTGTCGGAGGAGTACGTGAAGCCGCCTTCCTCCATCACGAGGCGCAGCGTGTTGTCAGAAGGCTTGCCCTGATACATGCCGAGCGGATGCGAGCCGGTCAGTTCCTTGTGCAGGCGAACCGCCTCGCGGATATGCTCGCGCTCGACGTCTTCTGGGAAATCCTTGTATTCGAGCCAGCGATAGCCGTGGCTGGCGATCTCCCAGTCGGCTTCCTTCATCGCGGCAACCGCTTCCGGGTTGCGCGCCATGGCGAGCGTGACGCCATAGACGGTGACGGGCACTTTCCGCTCGGTGAACATCCGCCAAAGCCGCCAGAAGCCGGCGCGCGAGCCGTATTCGTAGATCGACTCCATGTTGAGATTGCGCTGGCCGGGCCAAGGCTGGGCGCCGACGATTTCCGACAGGAGATTTTCAGACGCCGGGTCGCCATCGAGAATACAGCTCTCGCCACCCTCCTCGTAATTCACCACGAACTGCACCGCGATCCGCGCATCGCCGGGCCATTTCGGATCGGGAATGTCGCGGCCATAGCCTATCAGGTCGCGGGGATAAGGAGCAGTCGTCATCGGTTCACCTCTCGTGTTTTGACGCGAGGCTATTGGCGAGGGCGGCGCCTGTCGAGATGGAAAACACGCATCTTGCTGCAGCGCACAGGTGTCAGGCGATCTTGCGGCTCGAAACCCGGCCCAGCGGATGCAGCGAATGTACGGTAAACGGCGCACCACGTTCAGTCTCGACAAACAGCGCGAGATTGGTCACCACGACAGGCTCGGCGAGAACCGGGTCGAAATGCGCCTTCAAGCCCTGCTCGATTCGCGGGAAATCTCGCGCCAGAAGCGGCCCCGTCAGTGTCATGTGGAAACGGTATTCGTCCATCACATAAGGATGGCCCCAGCGGCTGAGATTGCTGAACTGCGGCGCAGACAAGCGGTCGGGATTGCGCCGTTCGATCTCGACTTCGGAAAGCGGCGCACGAAAACCATCGAAGGCCTGCACAACGGAGGCCGCGAGATGATCGACCTCCGGGCAAGGCCGCTGCAGGATGAGCCCGAAGACGTCGCCGATCCGGCCAACCGAAAGCCCGCGCAATGCGACTGGCTCCATCTGGCCGGCGAAATGCATCAGGTCGCGCAGGAGAGAGGCCTCGTTTGAACCTTCGCTCAAGCGGAACGGCGCCTTGAATGTCGCATGAAAGCCGAAGCGTCGCGGAAGCGCCGTGTGAAAGGCAATCTCGTGCACGCCAAGGCCTTTCAGCCCCGGATGCTCCTCCGCCTCGCCGGAGAACACGTTGCGGCCAAGCCAGCGCGCCGCTGCATCGGCAAGCGGATCACGGGCAGGCGGCGTAAAGCAGATGGCATAGCGCATGTCGAGCACCTCACACTGGCTCGCGACGGCACTTTAGCAGTTGCCGTTACAACCCGGTGGATAGGTGATTTGCATGACAGTATCACGAAGCGCGCGAGGCAATTTCGCGGCAGCTCCCCGAGCTAATCCCTGTGATTTCAGGGTATTTCGGTAAATTACTCATCACCTGCGCGACGCGCAGCCACCGAAACGTGATGGGCAAAGGCAAAACCGTGAGGCAACTGCAGGGCTCCACCGGCAATAGAATCGAGAACTGCATCCGCCAGCCGGTGCGCAATGCCGAAGCTCACCTTGAATCCGCCGGCCAGCGCATGCACACGAGGATGATCGGGATGAGGGCCGACCATCGGATCCCGATCCACCGCCTTGGGTCTGAGACCCGCCCAACGCTCGACAATCTCCGCCCCGCCCAGCATCGGCGCAAGCTCGCGTGCGGCGGCAATCAGGTCATCGAGTTGCCCATCGGTGGAAAACGGATGTTCGAACGTGTTTTCGCTGGTGCTGCCGATGGCGACCAGCTCGCCTTCATGCGGCACCACGTAGAGGCCGTCGAGATAGAGGAGCGGCAGATCCGCCGTAAGGTCCAGTCTGAGCAGCGCCGCCTGCCCCTTAACGCCCCTTCCGAGCGGCTTGCGAAGCGCCGGTCCGATGGCTTCGAGCAGCGGGAAGGACCCGACACCGGCTGCGACCAGCAGATCCCCATAACCGATGACGGTCCCGTCGGCGAGCTTCACCTGGCTTGCCTGCGCATCGATCGATTGCACGGCGGCCCCGACCAGCAACCGCACACGCCCCGATCGTTCGAGACGCGCCCGGATCGTGGCCGTCAAAGCACGCGGCGAGACGCGGCCCGCGAGGCGATCGAACACGACGCCAGCCTCCGAAAACTTCGGCGAGGGCCAGTCGGCAAAGGGACTCTCGTCAAGGACGGTCCAGTCGAAGGCCCTGCCCTCTTGGTTCCAGTTCGTTGCCGCATCTGCCGAATGGCGTTGGGCAATCGGTCTCAGATGCGGCTTTGGCAAGGGGATGAGGCGACCGCAGCGCTGATAGCCAGCCGAGAGCCCGGTTTCGTCCTCGAGCAGAGCGATCTCTGCCTCGAGCGACAGCAGCCCCTCGAATTGCAACTGCTTCTTCTCGTTCCAGCGATCGGGCATATGCGCCATCAAAGCGCCGAGCAGGCCGCCGCTCGCACCGCTCGCAACACCGTCACCGTCGATCATGATCGTATCGATGCCACGGCGCTCTGCCTTCAGAGCCGCCCAGAGGCCCATGATGCCGCCACCGACGATCACGAGATCGGCGCGCAATTGACCTGACATCGCAGCCGTTTTATCGGACATCACCATGACCCATTCAAATTATCCGCCAGGCACCGGCGACACCAAGGCACCGTTGGCCTGGCACGACGGCGATATGCCCTTTTCCACCGCCTTTGGCGATCATTTTTATTGCCAGACCGATGGCCGGCTCGAATGCGGCCACGTCTTCCTGGCCGGCAATGGACTTCCGGATCGCTGGCGCAATGCAGACGATTTCACCATCGGCGAACTCGGCTTCGGCACCGGGCTGAATGCCTGCGAGACCTGGCGGCAGTGGAAGGAGCATCGTGATCCCGGCGCTTACCTCCACTTCGTGTCCTTCGAGCTCTTCCCCATGCAGGCGGAAGAGATCGACCGCGCGCTCGCCCACTGGCCGGAGATCGATGCCGAGCGGCAGGCGCTGGTCTCGCTCTGGCCGACAGATCCTTCAGGCGTCGTTGAAATCAATCTTGATGACCACACGCGTCTGTCCGTCGTCTGCGGCGATGCACTGGAGAACCTGACGGCAAGCATGCTGACCTTCGATGCCTGGTTCCTCGATGGCTTCGCGCCGTCGCGCAACAGCGCCATGTGGTCGGCGGAATTGATGCAGCGGGTCCACGACACGACACGGGTGGGCGGCAGCTTTGCGACCTATGCCGCGGCCGGTTTCGTCAGGCGCAATCTCGGAGCTGCCGGTTTTGACGTCGAGCGCCGACCAGGTTTCGCGGGCAAGCGGGAAATGCTGTGCGGCGTCAGGCGCTCGGCCTGATCAGCCTTCAGCGGCGATCCCGGTAACGGACCTGCCGCTCCATTGCTCGATCTTGCGCATCAGAAGTTCCGGCGAGATCGGCTTGGAAAGATAGTCGTCCATCCCGGCGGCAAGGCAAGCCTCACGGTCGCTGTCGAGCGCATGGGCTGTCACGCCGATGATCGGGATCCGTCCTCCGCCGCGCATCGCCTCTTCCGCCCGGATCGCGCCGGTCGCCTGGTGGCCGTTCATGACCGGCATCGAGACGTCCATCAGAATGAGATCCGGCGGCTCGCTGCGCCAGGCCTCGACGGCCTCCTCGCCATTGCCAACAATGCGATAAGCGATGCCGCTTCCGGTGAGGATCTGCCGGAAGACGATCTGGTTCACCGCATTGTCCTCGGCGATCAGCACCCGAAGGGCACTGTCATCGAGAAGGGCGACAGCAGCCGGCTTTCGCTCCAAGGTTACAGGGGCGCGCGGAGCCAGTGGCGCAGTTGGTGAAAGCGGACGCAAGCGAGGCGAATTCACGCCATGAACGCGCGCCGTTCGCACCACATCGATGATCGCACCACGCAACACATTGGCCCGCGCCGGCTTCATCAGATGCGCCTGGATCTTCAGGCTTTCAAACAGCCTGTCATCGCCGACCATATCCATCGAGGTCAGGAAGACGAGCGCAATATCGTCGAACCGACGATCGCTGCGGATCGCCTTCGCGACGTCGATGCCGTTCATGTCGGGCATCTGGTAGTCGATGACGACGACATCGATCGCGAGCCCTTCCGTATGCGCGGCACCGAGAATATCAAGGCCGGTCAGCCCGTCCGGAACCGCGAGCCCGTCGAAACCCCACATATCCAGTTGCTCGGTGATGATTCGGCGATTGACGGCGTTGTCATCGATGACCAGCACCCGCGCATCCTTGACCGTGGCTGGCAGTTCCTTCTGGCCGCGGCGCTCGGCAACGATGGCGAGCGGCAATTCGACGGTGAAGGCTGAGCCGCGCCCGACCTCGGATTCGACCTGCAGCTTGCCCCCGAAGAGGCGCACGAGACCGCCGGTGATCGCGAGCCCGAGACCGGTACCCTCGTGGCGACGGGTCGAAGATGTGTCGACCTGGGAGAATTTCTCGAAGATCTTCGCCTGCATGTCCTGGGGAATGCCGATGCCGGTATCCTCGATCCGCAGCTTCAGGATCGCCTGCCCCTCCGCCACGGCGTCCGCGGACACCTCGACATGCACGTGGCCCTTCTCGGTGAACTTGATCGCATTACCGAGAAGGTTCGTGACGATCTGCCGGAAACGCCCCGGATCACCCATGAAGGTGTGGCGCACCTTCTGCTCGCCGGAGACCACGAGTTCGATATCCTTCTCGGCTGCGGCGGCAGACAGCAGCGTCGCCACATCTTCGATGGCTTCCACCGGATCGAAGGGCGACTTGCGCAGCTTCAACTGTCCGGCATCGATCTTCGAGAAGTCGAGAATGTCGTTGATGATGGTGAGCAACGCGTTACCGGACTTCACCATGATATCGACAAAGGTCTTCTGACGGCTGTCGAGCTCGGACTTCGACAGCAGTTCCGCCATGCCGAGAACGCCATTCATGGGCGTGCGGATCTCGTGGCTCATATTGGCGAGGAAGTCGGACTTCGCCTTGTCCGCCGCCTCGCTGCGCGCCAAGAGCACTTCCAGTTCGGCTTCGCGCTCCTTCAGCTCGGTGAAATCGGTGAGCACGACAACACAACTGCGGTCGCCACCGAAGGTCGCTTCCAGCTTGACCCAGGTCTTGCCGTCGACAAGGAAATTGGTCGAGACTGCGTTTGCTGTCTGCACGGCCGATTGCCATTGCTGCAGAATGTCGTGAGCTTCCTCGCCGAAATCGCCACGCGCCGCGCAATATTCGAATATCGGCCGCCAGCTTTCGCCCGACGCCACCAGGTTTTCGGGCAGGTTCAGGATGCGGCTGAAGGAAGGATTGACCTCCGCGATCCGTCCCTGCTCGATCATCATCAGGCCCTGCGTCATCATCCGCATGGATTCCTGGACGAAGCGCCCGAGCCGCTCCAGCTTTTGCTGCGCCTCGTCGATCTCGCGTTCGCGCGCCCGCATCTCGGTGAGATCGGAATAGGTGAGCAGGATCTTGCGGTCATGCAACCGCGTGATCGTGGCCAGAACGAACTTGCCATCGTCATAGGCAAGTTCGGTGACATGCGAGCCTTCCAGCGCATCGAACTGCGCTAGACGGGCGCGATAGCCTTCCTCGAACTCGATACCAGGCCAGGCATAGCCGAGCTTGTGGTTCATCTCGCAATAGGACCGGAAGGGCAGCCCGTTCAGCTGCATGTCAGCCGGCCAGCGCCAGATTTCCCGGCACTTCTCGTTGGCGAATTCGACCATGTAGTCGGAATTCATGATCACCACGCCGACTGGCATGACCTGCAACATCGAGACGATGTCGGCATAGAGCGACTCGGCGCGTGCCTGGGCCGCGACCAGAGCCTCCTGGCCCTTCTTGAGCATCGAGATGTCGTTGACCGAGCCGACGAGGTAATGCTTGTTCTGCGCCGTGGTGATCCGGCTCAGGCGCGTGATCACCGAGATTTCCTCGCCGCCGCGGACGACGACTTCCCGGTTCTTCTCGATCATTTCGCCGGTCGCGAAGATCCGGAGGTTCTCCTCCTTCATGATCTGACCGTTCTCCGGCCAGAGTTCTTCTTCGGTCAGCCCGTAGATGTCTTCCCGACGCTGGCCGTGAAGGTCCTCATAAGCCTTGTTCACATAGATCATCCGGCGATCCGGATCGCGGATGAAGACAGGCACCGGCATCTGCTCGAGCGCTGCGCGATAAAGCAGCGTCTCTTCTTCGCGCTGATAAATGTCGGAGACGTCGGTATAGGTCAAAAGAATGCGCCCGCCCTCAAGGCGGCGGCTTGCGCCGGCAAGTGCCCGCCCCGACGGCGTCTTCACGTCGATCAGCGGCCCCTCTGCGAGGCTGAGCACCTGTTCGATGCGATAGGCGACGCGCTCGTCGATTTCTTGTGCAGAGAGATTGGGCATTCTGCGGACCATCGCCAGCGTCAGAAAGTCCCGGTAGGACATGCCCTCCAGCTTCTGCGAGGCATCAAATTCCGTCATCTCGATGGCCGCCGCATTGGCAAAAGAGATCTGCAAATCGGGATCGAGAACGATGATGCCGACCGGCAGCGAGGCCATCAGGCTGTGAAGCTGCAATTGCAGCGCTTCCGATTCCTGTCGGACGGATTCCAGCTTCTCCTGCTCGTGTCTGAGAGGAGAGAGATCGGTGATCGAGCCGACGATGTAGCGTTCGCCATCCGGCCCGGTGACGGCCCCGGTGCGGCTGAGGACGGGGATTCGCGTGCCATCGGCCCGCATGAAATTGTCCTGAAATTCCTCTGTCACGCCGCATTCGAGGACGCGCTGGTTGCCCTCGAAATACTCCTGGCCGAGCTCGGGGAAATTTTCCTGCTCAGTCCGCCCCAGGAGATCCTGGATGGGCCGTCCTACCATCTGCGAATAGACGCTGTTGGCAAAGAGCAGCCGGTGGTCAGAGCTGCGCACATAGGTCGCAATGGGATATTGCTCGAGCACGGCCTGGAAGAGGGCAACAGAGGGCAGCGTCCCCAAGACCGATGGGTCGGATGGTGTTACCGTTCTTTGCTCCTCCATGAAACCGAAGAGATAGAGCCGGTCGTCGTCGTCGAAGAAACGTTCGATATGCAGGACCCGCGTCGGTCCGCCGGGTTCAGCCCGCAGCTGCAGCGCTTCCTCTTCCCCGAACACCAGGACCCGCCGCTCGCGATCGTCGCGCAAGGCGTCCAGATCGCTTCCAAGGATTTCGCGATCGCTGCGACCTACGAAGCTTTCGGCCGACAGGTTGTGCAGGTCGGCGAAGGCCGCATTGACGGCGACGTAACGAAGCTCGCTGTCCTTCACGTAGGAAGGCAGATCGAGCACCGCGATCTTGTCGCAGACCAAGTCCAGCAAGTCGCTTCCCCGGATCAAATCAGTTTCTCCCTCCTCCGATCAATGACGCGGAATGGTAAACAGCGGGTAAGCGAAGCACCATCCAAAGCTTTAAAAGCGAAGCAGAATGAACGCGTATCCCTGACGGATCACTCCAGCCGCACCACTGTTCCAGATGAGCCGGTTTTTCGTCGCAAACGGCAATGCCTTTTGGCTTCCGAACCTGCGAGACTTGATGTCGAGATTGACACAATGGATCGACCATGAGCGACATTACGACCTCCGCCTTGTCCGAGACTGAAACCCTCTCTGCAGGCGGTGAACGCCGCAGGCGCACGGGCGGTCGGGGAGCCGAACGTGTCCGCACGGGTGCGGCCGGCAAGTATCGCAATCTCGTCAATCGCCTGACCAAGACCGAGCTTCTCGACCCGTCGGCCCTCGATGACATGCATGAGGCATCGCTCACCATTCTCGAAGAGATCGGCATGGACATCATGCTGCCCGAGGCGCGCGCCATCATGAAGGCGCATGGCGCAGAGGTGACGGAGGGATCCGACCGCGTCCGCTTCGACCGCGGCCTGATCATGGACATGATCGCCTCTGCCCCGCGCGAATTCCAGATGTTCGCACGCAATCCCGAGCGCAACGTCAAGATGGGCGGCAACAACCTGGTATTTGCCCAGATCGCCTCTGCCCCCTTCGTCGCAGACCGCGAGGGCGGCCGCCGTGCCGGCAACCAGGAAGACTTCCGCAAGCTGGTCAAGCTTGCTCAGTGCTACGACGTGATCCACACGACCGGCGGCTATCCGGTCGAGCCGATCGACATCCACGCCTCGGTGCGCCATCTCGACTGCCTCTCCGACATGGTGAAGCTGACCGACAAGGTCTTCCACTGCTACTCGCTCGGCAAGCAGCGCAATCTCGACGCGATCGAGATCGCCCGCATCGGCCGTGGTGTCTCCATGGAGCAGATGGAAAGCGAGCCCTCGCTCTTCACCATCATCAACTCGTCTTCGCCGCTCCGCCTCGATGGGCCGATGCTTCAGGGCATCATCGAAATGTCGTCGCGCGGCCAGGTCGTCGTCATGACGCCGTTCACGCTCGCAGGCGCCATGGCGCCCGTCACGATCGCCGGTGCGGTCGTGCAGCAGAATGCCGAAGCGCTGTGTGGCATCGCCTTTACCCAGATGGTCAAGCGCGGCGCCCCAGTCGTCTATGGCGGCTTCACCTCGAATGTCGACATGAAGACCGGTGCGCCTGCCTTCGGCACGCCCGAATATATGAAAGCCGTCATTGTCGGTGGCCAGCTCGCCCGCCGCTACGGCATCCCTTACCGTACCTCGAACACCAATGCCGCCAACACACTGGACGCCCAGGCAGCCTATGAGAGCGCCTTCTCGCTCTGGGCGCTGACGCAAGGGGGCGGCAATTTCATCATGCATTCGGCCGGCTGGTCAGAGGGTGGGCTGACTGCCTCCTTTGAAAAATTCATTCTCGACGTCGACATGCTGCAGATGGTCGCCGAGTTCCTGACGCCCCTCGACGTCAGCCAGGATGCGCTGGCGCTGGATGCCGTGCGCGAAGTCGGCCCTGGCGGCCACTTCTTCGGCACGGCTCATACGCTCGCCCGCTATGAGAGCGCCTTCTATTCGCCGATCCTCTCCGACTGGCGCAATTTCGAGACCTGGACGGAAGCCGGCCGCCCGACAACTTATGACCACGCCAATCGCGTCTTCAAGGAAAAGCTTGGCTCCTACGAGCGCCCGCCGATTGACCCGGCCGTCGAGGAAGAACTCGACACCTTCGTGGCGAAACGCAAGGCCGAGGGCGGGGTTGCGACGGATTTCTGAGGAATGGAATCCGACCAGGAAACGCGGAGATCCCGACAGACAAAAGCCTCGACCCGTTAAGGTCGAGGCTGCATGGTTTGGAAGTTCGAAAACGGGCTTCCTCCTGACGGAGGTCGCCTGCCCGCTATGCGGAGCGACGCATCCCGGATGCATAGCCTCTGTCGACTTGGGCATTGCTGTTGACGGAACTGATCTCGAAACGCTGAACCAGTTGGCGTAGGCGCGTACTTTCAGTGGCAAGGCCTGCACTCGCAGCACTCGTCTCTTCGACCATGGCCGCGTTCTGCTGAGTGAACTGGTCCATTTGATTGACGGCCGTGTTGACTTCGGCCAGTCCGGTCGCCTGTTCCTTTGCAGATGTGGCAATGGCGTTCATCTGGACGTTGACGGTGGTGATGAAGCTCTCGATCGTCTTCAACGCGGCACCGGTGTCGCTGACCAGCTTCACGCCTTTGGACACTTCCTCGGTCGAAACCCGTATCAGGTCCTTGATTTCACGAGCAGCTTGCGCTGACCGCTGTGCAAGTTCGCGGACTTCCTGGGCGACAACCGCAAATCCCTTGCCGGCGTCGCCGGCACGGGCCGCTTCAACGCCCGCATTGAGGGCCAGGAGGTTGGTCTGAAAGGCGATCTCGTCAATCACACCGATGATGTTGGAAATCGACTGAGACGACTGCTCAATACGTCCCATGGCTTCAACGGCGCTGGCAACGACGGTGCCGGAAGTCTCGGCACTGTGTGCGGCATCCGATGCAGCGGCGCGCGCCTCCTCCACGCGGTTTGAAGCATGACGGACATTGACCGTGATTTCGTCGAGCGCTGCAGCTGTCTCTTCGAGCGATGCAGCCTGCTGCTCGGTGCGTCGTGACAGATCATTCGTGCTGCCACTGATCTCGCGGCTACCAGTGTCGATCGAGTTGGTAGTGTGAGCGACGGCGGAAAGTGTCTCGGCAAGCTGCGAGACAGCTTCATTGAAGTCCTTGCGCAATGTCTCGAATTCCTCGGCGAAAGGCTGCTCCAGGCGGACCGTGAGATTGCCCTTTGCGAGTTCCGCCAGACCGCCCGCCAAGGTTGCGGTTGCCTGGGTCATCGTCTCGGAGCGAGCCCGATCCAGCCTTGCCCGCTCGGCGCGTTCGGCCTCGGTCAAGGATTGCTGTTGCTTCGCGTCGGCCTCGAGCTTCCGGGCAGCGATTGCGTTGGCCCGGAAGACTTCCACTGCGGCGGCCATGGAGCCAAGCTCATCACGACGCCCCATCGCAGGAGTGTCGATGGCGGTGTCACCTTCAGCCAGCTTGCGCATGGCGACCGTCATGCCGCGAAGCGGGGCTGCGAGGCTGCGTGTCAGGAGGATGCCCATGGCAACGGCGATGAGGGCAGCGGTCAGCCCCCCGGCAATCAGGGTCTTGGTACCCGTCTCGAACGCCGCGTTCTGCAAAGCTGTTCGCTCGTCGGCAACTTTCTGGCTCGCTTCGTCGAGAGCCGTGAGCGCCTTGCGGATATCGCTCAAGCGCGCGGTCGTCGCAATATTGCTGCGGGTCTCTTCAATCTTTGCCGGATCGCGTGCGTTGGCGACCGTCGCATCGAGCTGAGCGTAGAACGTCTGTATCGCCTGGCGTGCCGGGGGGAGATAGGTTTCGGCTTCCGCTTTGCTGAGCTTCTGCTCAAGTTCACTCATGAGCGGCGGCACGGCATCGCCATACTTTGCCATGCGCTCGATGAATTCCTCATTCAGACTGGCGACAAAGCCTCGCATGGCATTCTGGTGCTCGACCAGCGTCGCAAGTATCTGACCTGATAACTTCAGGACCGACTGCGTCTGCTGATTGGCCAGCGTCGCCTCATGGATCCGCTGCATCGACACAAATGCCACGGAGCAGAAGGCGATGACAACGAACAGGACAGAGGCGAATGCCAAAGTCAGCTTGCGGGAAACTCTCAGGTGTTTCATAGGCGTCTTTCAGAAGTTGCTTTCGTACCTCTACCTATCCGCTCGACCCCTTAATATTTATGGAATTTAGGAGAACGGCATAAAAAAATCCCGCTCCACAGCAAAACTCAGCTGAGCTGCTTCAAATACGCCTGATAGGTCTGATGCGGCTGAGGCTCGAAACGGTCCTGCATCACCTTCCAGTCCTCGACCCGGTCGAGACGGAAGTCGCGAAAGCTTTGGCGCATCTCGCACCAGGCGGTCATCACCCAGATCGCGCCGAAGGCGGCCAAGCCCAGCGGCCAGACGACACGCTGGCTGCGCTCGCCGGGCAGCGAGTGATAGGCCACCCAGACCTTGCGCTTGGCCGACAACGCAGAACGCACGTCGCCCAGGCAATCCGGCACGACCGGTTGGGCCGATGAGCGGAAAGCGTGGATCGGCGCGGAGATCAGCCGCTCGGCATGATCCTTCGGCAGCATCGCCAGCATCTTGTCCTTCGCCTCGCGCGCCGCCTGGCCGAGCCTTGGATCCCCCAGCATCTCGACGGCGCGAAGCCCGAAGGCGAGCGCCTCCAGCTGCTCGAAGGTGAAAGTGAGTGGCGGGGCATCGAAGGCCTCGCGCAGCATGTAGCCGACGCCGCGCTCTCCTTCGATCGGGGCGCCTGAGGCAATCAGATGATCCATGTCGCGGTAGATGGTCCGCGGCGCAACCTCCATCTTCTCGGCAATCTCGGCGGCCGTCATGGCGCGGCCCGTCGAGCGCATCAACTGGATGATCCGGAAAAGGCGGTCTGCGGGGCGCATACGATACCTCCGGCAATAGCTATGGCCACAAGGTTGTCAGTTGGGTCGTGGTAGGTCAAGCCGTCAACAGCAAAGGGAGACCCTCATGACCACCACCACCGTCCTCGAACTCGCCGTCTGCACCGTCACCGACAGGCCCGCAGCAGAACAGGCCCGACGTGCCGCCATGGCGGCGGTAAACACCTATCCGGGCTTCGTCAGCTGGCGGGCGCTGACCGCCATCGAACAGGGCGACATGATCGCCGATCTCGTCGAATGGGCAGACAAGGAAAGCGCCGACGCAGCAGCCGCGAAAGTTCAGGCCGACCCCGCCTTCGCACCTTACATGGCAGCGATCACGGGTGTTACCCTGATGCAGCACTTCGAAACCAACGGAACGATCTGAGCGATCATGGCCGAGCCACTGAAACACCTGATCGGCCTACACACCGCCCGCGATACGGCTGATGCCGTGGCGCGGGCCTGGGGAACCTTCGATCACGCCGCCTTTGTCGCGGACATCCTGCCCGTCATCGACGGGCTGGAGCTGATGCAGCGCGGTCAATGCATTGCGGATGCCCTGCATCGACACCTGCCTGCCGATTTCGAGCAAACGGCTCAGATCCTGCACGCCTGCCTGCCGGCACCGGATCGCGTGGGCCTCAGCGGTTGGGCCCTCCTCTCCTTCAACCAATACATTGCCGCCCATGGCCGTGGCCAACTGGAGACAGCACTCGCGCTCCTGAAGGCGCTGACGCCGCATTTCACCGCAGAATTCGGCATACGCCCGTTCATCGCCGAGGAGCAGGATGCAGCACTTGCCATCATATCATCCTGGGCCCTCGACCCGAACCACCATGTCCGTCGCCTCGCCTCGGAAGGCACCCGCCCCCGCCTGCCCTGGGCCATGCGCCTGCCCGCCCTGGTGAAGAACCCGACACCGATCCTGCCGATTCTCGAAGCCCTCATCGACGACCCCGAGGACTACGTCCGACGCTCTGTCGCCAACAGCCTCAACGACATTGCCAAGGATCACCCGGATCTGGTCGCTGATTTCGTGGAGAGGCATTCCGCGGGCGCTTCGAAAGACCGGCTCTGGCTGCTCAAGCACGCCTCGCGCACGCTGATCAAGAAGGGCCACGGCAAGGCGCTCGCCAATTTCGGCTTTGCGCCGCTGGACGACGTGACGGCGACGCTCACGCTGGAGAGCCAACAGATCGACTTCCCCGGCGAACTCGAATTCGAGATTCTTCTCTCCAATACGGGCAAGGACATGCGCACGGTCCTGGTCGACTACGCCATCCACCACCAGAAGAAGGATGGCTCGCTCTCACCGAAGGTTTTCAAGGGCAAGAGCCTTCAGCTCAAGCCGGATGAAAGCGTGACCATCGCAAAGTGCCATGCCTTTCGGCCAATCACGACGCGTGTCTATCATCCGGGCGCTCACAGGCTGGAGATCATGGTGAACGGGACAAGCGCCGCGAGTGCCGATTTCGACCTCGCCATGCCCCGGGATGGGGCAGAATGAGCGAGGACGGGCACGCCATTCGCTTCGAGGCTAAGGTGGTCCGCTTTGACGGCCCCAGCGGATGGCACGGTGTCTTCCTGCCGGCGGAGGCTGCTGCCGAGGCGCGCTTCTTTGGCCGTGCCAATGCACTTGGGGCCATCGCCGTCCAGGCACGGATCGGCGAGAGCCGGGTGAAGACCTCCCTCTTCCCAGACAAGCGACGCGACAGCTTCCTCCTACCCTTGAAGGCGGAGTTGCGGCGCCGCGAGGCGATCGCCGCCGGCAGCCAGATTCTGGTTCATCTTACGCTCGACACTTGAACCGCGCAGCTACGCCTTGACGCTGCACCGCAAACAAAGCCTTGACTTTCGGAACAAATAAGCCCATCTGCAGGTCAGCTTTTACCTTCCGGCCGCCGCGTGAGCGTGCCCAGCGACAACTGAGACGCGACGAAGGATAAGGCGCATGACATCCGGGCGGGCATGCCGCCGATGCGCTTGGAAAGCTTTTTTCCAACTTACAAGTTCCCAAATCACGCGGGGTTCTTGACGCCAATGCCAACCGGCTCGCGAAGAACGCGTTCCGGGGTTTGTGCATTTGGCGCCCCGAAAGGTATGACTTTGACAACTTTCGATGATCTTGGCCTCTCCAAGAATATCGTCGCGACGCTGACGACGCTCGGCTTCACGACCCCCACTCCCATCCAGGAAAAGGGCATCCCCGTCGTTCTCGGCGGCCGCGACCTGATCGGCCTCGCCCAGACCGGCACCGGCAAGACGGCCGCTTTCGGCCTGCCGATGATCGAGATGCTTCTCAAGGATGAGAAGCGCCCTGACAACCGCACCACCCGTGCCCTCATTCTCGCCCCGACTCGCGAACTGGTAAACCAGATCGGCGACAACCTGCGCAGCTACCTGCGCCGCCTGCCGCTGAAGATCAACCAGGTCGTCGGTGGCGCCTCCATCGGCAAGCAGCAGCTGCAGCTCGAAAAGGGCACCGACATCCTCGTCGCCACGCCCGGCCGCCTGCTCGACCTGATCGCCCGCAACGCGATCTCGCTGCGCGCCGTGCGTTACCTGGTTCTCGACGAAGCCGACCAGATGCTGGACCTCGGCTTTATCCATGACCTGCGCAAGATCTCGAAGATGGTCCCGCCGAAGCGTCAGACGCTTCTGTTCTCGGCCACCATGCCATCGGCAATCGCCGATCTCGCATCTAGCTTCCTGACCGACCCGCTCAAGGTTGCCGTCTCCCCTCCCGGCAAGGCTGCCGACAAGGTCGAACAGCACGTGCATTTCGTCGCAGGCCAGAACGCCAAGACGGAAATGCTCAAGAAGATCCTCAACGACAATCCGGATGGCCGCTCCATCGTCTTCCTGCGCACCAAGCATGGCGCGGAAAAGTTGATGAAGCACCTCGACGCCACCGGCTACTCGGTCGCCTCGATCCACGGCAACAAGAGCCAGGGCCAGCGAGAGCGCGCCTTGAAGGGTTTCCGTGACGGCGAGATCAAGACGCTGATCGCCACCGACGTTGCCGCCCGCGGCATCGACATCCCGGCCGTCTCCCACGTCTTCAACTACGACCTGCCGGAAGTCCCGGATGCTTACGTTCACCGCATCGGCCGTACGGCCCGTGCCGGCCGTGACGGCATCGCGATCGCATTCTGCGGTCCCGATGAAGGTCGCCTGCTGCGCGACATCGAAAAGCTGATGAGCATCGACATCCCGGTCGCCTCTGGCGAACCGCCGGCAAACCTCGCACGCCCGGCCCGTCCGCAGCGTCGCGCTGGCGGCGGTGGCGGCGGCAACAACCGAAACCACCAGGCCCCGGGCCAGGGTCGCGGCAAGTCCGAAGGCGGCGCCAAGGCCGACGGTCGTCCCGCCAAGTCCGGTCACCGCAAGGGTGGCAATGGCGGCGGTCAGAACCGCAGCGCCAATGGCGGCCAGGGTCGTCCGGGCAATGGCAGCGGCCAGGGCCGTCCAGCCCGCTCGGGCACTGCCGGCGGACGCCGTCGCGAAGCCTGAGCCACGGCTCGAGTCTGTTTGAATTTGAAATGGCGCGGTACCCACCGCGCCATTTTTCATAGCGTCAGTCTTTGACGATGATCGGCTCGACCGCACTCTTGCGGTTGATCAGATAGACCCCGACCATGACGACGCAGGTGCCGACCATCATCGGCACGGTGAGCTCTTCGCCAAAGGCGATCGCCGCTTCGAGCGCCGCGAGCGGCGGCACGAGATAGATGAGCGACGCCGCCTTCGACACGTCCCCGCGGCGGATGAGGTAGAGCAGCAGCGCTACCGCCCCCATCGAGATGCCGACCACTGACCAGGCGAGCGTAGCGAAGAAACCGAGGCTCCAGTCGACTCGTAGGTTTTCCAGAGCGACGGCCGCCGGAATGGTGACGATCAGCGCACCGACATATTGCAGCGTCGCAACAGCCCTCAGATCGCCCTCGCGGACGAAACGTTTCTGGTAGAGCGTGCCGGCGGTCACGCAGGCCATAGCCAGCACGTTCACCGCAACCGCATAAGCCGGAATGCTCGTGGCATCGATGATCAACACCTTCGGCAGCACGGCGATTGCCACACCAAGGAAGCCGATGACGAGACCGACCCGCTGTCCGCTATTGAGATTTTCCCCGATCAGATAGGCCGCGGCAATCCCGGTCATCAACGGCTGCAGCCCTGCGATGATTCCGGACAAGGCGGCCGGCACTCCCTGCCCGATCGCCCACCAGACCATGCCGAGATAAAGCCCGTGCAAAAACATGCCGGATACGATGGCATGCAGCCACCCGGATCTCTGCTTCGGCCAGGAAACGCCGCCCAGCCGACAGACGACATAGAAGAGGACGACGGCCGTCCCGTAGCGCACCACGAGGAAGGTCAGCGGATCCGCGAAGAACGTCGCGTATTTGGCCGAGATCCAGCCGGTCGACCACAAGAGAACGAAGAGGACGGGCGCAAGCCGGGCAAGGGTCATGGAGAACTGTCTTTCATGGACCGGATCGCAGCAGCCGGCAGCAAGCTTCGATACTGCGGCACCGGGCGGCGGTCAAAAGAGTTTTCATGCAGGCTGCCGTCAACTCCATTCAAGCATGCCGCAAAAAATCTCGCAGGCTCATCTGCTCATTTTTTCAGCAATCGCGACCAGGTTACGCTTGCCGAATTTCAGAAGATGCCAAATCACGCGGGAGTAGAGCCGTCTGGAACTGCAAAACATCTATCACTCTGCACAGAGTTTGCGCGAATGCTCTGATTTCAATCACATTCGGCAGACTGCAATTCTGCGACCGAAGCCAGTGATCCAGCTTGCATTGCCCAATTGGTTGTATTCAAATGAACAAAAAAGGGGATGGCGCCATTGGCATTTGATGAAATGATCACTGCGGACAACGATCCGCGTGCACCGTACCAGAACTACTTCGATTGGTATTCCAGCCAGGATCCGGCAAGGCTTTTGGCGAAATCGCGAGATGCTGAGAACATCTTCCGCAAGACCGGCATCACCTTCGCCGTCTATGGGCATGCCGACAGCGCCGAAAAGCTGATACCCTTCGACATCATTCCGCGGATCATTTCCGGCCGTGAGTGGCGCAAGCTCGCCCAGGGCATCGAACAGCGCGTGCTGGCCCTCAATGCCTTTCTCGACGACATCTATCACAAGCAGGAAATCATCAAGGCCGGCCGCATTCCCCGCGAGCTGATCGAGAAAAACGTCGCCTTTCTGCCCGAGATGATCGGCTTTCGCCCGCCGGGCGGCGTCTACACCCACATCGTTGGCACCGACATCGTGCGAACAGGCGAGGACCAGTTCTACGTTCTCGAAGACAATGCCCGCACCCCCTCCGGCGTCTCCTACATGCTGGAGAACCGGGAAACCATGATGCAGATGTTCCCGGAACTCTTCCAGCTCAACAAGGTCCAGCGTGTCGAGGATTATCCCTATCTGCTGCGCCAGTCGCTGGCCTCGCTGGCCCCGCCCGGCTGCAAGGGCAAGCCGCGCGTCGCGGTACTGACGCCCGGCATCTATAACTCGGCCTATTACGAACACTCCTTCCTCGCCGACATGATGGGCGTCGAACTGGTCGAAGGCTCGGACCTGCGCGTCATCGACGGCAAGGTGAAGATGCGCACCACGCGGGGCTACGAGGCGATCGACGTGCTCTACCGCCGCGTCGACGACGACTTCCTCGATCCCCTCACCTTCCGCCCCGATTCGGCGCTGGGCATCCCCGGCATCATGGATGTCTACCGCGCCGGCAACATCACCATCGCCAATGCGCCGGGCACCGGCATTTCCGATGACAAGGCGATCTATTCCTACATGCCGGAGATCGTCGAATTCTATACCGGCCGCAAGGCGCTGCTCGAGAACGTGCCGACCTGGCGCTGTTCGGAAGCCGACAGCCTGAAATACGTGCTCGAGCACCTGGAAGAGCTCGTGGTCAAGGAAGTCCACGGCTCCGGCGGCTATGGCATGCTGGTCGGCCCGACGGCCACGAAGAAGGAGCGCGCTGACTTCGCCGAAAAACTCAAGGCGCGGCCCTCCAACTACATCGCCCAGCCGACGCTGTCGCTCTCGACGGTGCCGATTCTCGTCAACAAGGGGATCGCGCCCCGCCACGTCGACCTTCGTCCCTATGTCCTCGTCTCCGACAAGGTGCAGATCATTCCCGGCGGCCTGACCCGTGTGGCCCTCAAGCAGGGTTCGCTGGTGGTCAATTCCAGCCAGGGCGGCGGCACCAAGGACACCTGGGTACTGGAGGACTGACATGGTCATGCTCGGAAGAACTGCCAACGGCCTCTTTTGGATGTTCCGGTACATCGAGAGAGCCGAAAACATCGCCCGTCTCGTTGATGCGGGCCTTCGCATGTCGCTCACCCGATCCGGCGCCTCGGACGAGGATTGGGACGCCGTCCTGAAAAGCGCCGACGTGCGCCCGCTGTTTGCCGAACGGCACGGCAAGGTGACGGCCTCTGATGCCATCGACTTCATGCTGCGCGATCCAGCCAACCCGTCGAGCGTCATGTCCTGCATCGACGCCGGCCGCAACAATGCCCGCATGGTGCGAACCGCGCTCACCCGTGAGACCTGGGAAGCCACCAACGAATGCTGGATCGAATTGAAGCAGATGCTCGCCCGCAAGCTGAAGTCGGCAGACCTGCCCGAGGTCATCGACACCGTGAAGCGCCGCGCCGGTCTGATCCGTGGCGCCTTCCACGGCTCGATGCTGAGAAACGAGCTCTACAACTTCGCTCGCATCGGCACCTTCATCGAGCGGGCCGACAACACCAGCCGCATCCTCGATGTGAAATACTACGTGCTCCTGCCGGCGATCACCCATGTCGGCTCCTCGCTCGACAACATGCAGTGGGAATCGATCCTGCGCTCGGTCTCCGCCCATCGCTCCTATCGGTGGGTGTATGACGGGGAATACAAGGCGAGCAACATCGCCGACTTCCTGATCCTGAGCGGTCAGATGCCGCGCTCGCTTGCCTATTGCTACGAGAAGATCGTTTCCAATCTCGGCTACATCGGCAAGGACTACGGCGAGCGCCTCGCCGCACACGAAACCGCCGATACGGTCTTTGCAACTCTTCGGGCGACCAGCATCGATCAGATCATGGATCAGGGGCTGCACGAGTTCCTCGACAATTTCATTGCCCTCAACAACAAGCTGGGCAGCGAGATCACCGAGGGCTACAGGTTCTACAGTTGAGCAGGATTGAGCGCATGCGTCTCCGGATTACCCATACCACCGAGTATCGCTACGACGATCCCGTTCAGTATTCGCTGCAGCGCCTGCGACTGAGTCCCCAGGATAGCCCGGGCCAGAAAGTGCTGTCGTGGAACATCGTCGTCGATGGCGCAAAGGTCGAAGCGGGCTTCAACGATCAGTTCGGCAACCACACGCACCTCGTCTCCACCGAAGGCGATAGCCACAGCGTTCATATCGTCGCTTCGGGTGAAGTCGAGACGGAAGACCGGGCCGGAGTCTTCGGCCCGCATCAGGGCTATGTGCCGCTCTGGCTCTATCTGCGTGATACGCCCCTCACCAAGCCAGGCAAGCTCATCCGCGAGCTTGCGCGCAGCCTGTCGGGCGGCGATGAACTGGCGAAGATGCATGACCTGATGGGCAAGCTCAACGCACAGATCGCCTATGAAACCGGATCGACCGGCACGGAAACCACCGCCGAACAGGCGCTGGAAGCCGGCCACGGCGTCTGCCAGGACCATGCCCATGCCTTCATCGGCGCGGCACGGGCCTTGAGCCTGCCGGCCCGCTATGTCTCAGGCTATCTCCTGATGGACGACCGGCTGGAGCAGACCGCAACCCATGCCTGGGCGGAAGTCTATCTACAGGGCCTCGGCTGGGTAGGTTTCGACGCCGCCAACAACCACTGCCCCGACACCCGATACGTCCGGATCGCAACAGGCCTGTCTTATGCAGATGCAGCTCCAGTCTCCGGCATGCGCATCGGGCTCGCCGGCGAGGACCTCACAGTCAAGCTGATGGTCGAGGCGACGCAGAGCCAGAACCAGTCTCAAAGCTGATCCTTCCTCTGACGGGTTCCTGCTGACGTGCAACGCAAGCCCCACACCACGTCGGGCTGCTCTTGTGCCGAGAAAGCGCGGCGAGGTGACCGCAGCGGAGGTCTTGGCACGCATGCTGTTTGGAAAGTCGCTCTTCCAGTCGGTCGTTGACCGGCTCGACGCGGAAGCCGAGGAGCAGCCGCCGGCAGACGAACCCACCTTCCGGATCAACGGCCTGTCGACGAGCTTCCTGTCCGAAACGCCCGAGCAGGGCCCGGGCCCTTCTCTGTCGGAATCGGGCGCAGATCCCAGGCTCGATGCCTATCTGTCCCTGATGTCTGATGAGATCCCGCCGGCAGAGCCTGAACCGCCTGCCGCCCCCCTTGAGACCCTCCCTCCGCCACCACCGGTCTGGCTCGATCGGCTTTCTCCCGAGGAGGTCGTCGAAGATCTCGGCCTCGAGCCATCGGACGATCGCGAGCGACTTCAGGAGCGCAGGCGGGCATTCGCCCGCGACAATCATCCGGACCGTCTGCCCGCAGATTTCCGCGAACAGGCAACAATCCGGATGAAAATGGCCAATCGCCTGATCGACGAGGCGATCAAGCGATATGATCTGGGATTTGGACGCTGACTATCAGTCGTAGAGGCGCCTGAGGAGACGGTTCACCGTATCGCGCTCGGCAACGCCGCCAAGTTGCTCCAGCACCCAGCGCTCGTGATCGATCCAGATCGGCATCAGCTCTTCGAGATAGGCCTCGCCGGCCGGCGTCATGTAGAGCGACTGCACCCGACGGTCGGTTTCCGACTTGCGGCGCTCGATATAGCCCTTGTTCTCCAGACCATCGACAATCGCGACGAAGTTCGCCCGCTGGATGCCAAGCGCCTCAGCCACTTCGCTCTGCTTGGCGCCCTGGTTGTCGGTCAGAAGAAGCAGGGTTGCAAAATCGGTCGGCCGAAGACCTTTCGAAGAAAAGGCTTCGTTGAAATGCTGAAAGACGGCAAGCTGCGCACGCCGCAGTCGATACCCAACAGCATCGTCCATGACTGAAAAGTCTAGACCAGACGTGTTGGGTAACAATTCATCCATAGTAATTTCAGGCATTTCCCCGCCATTATCATTATTGCCCCTCGGGCGACCGCTGCCCCCGACAACGACCTTCCTGTAACGATACTAACCGTTTAAGCCGTTGCCACAAGGGCACAATCGGCTCCGGAACGGAGAGACGAGCAGTTTTTGAACGTCTAACGTTCATTCCCCCCAGGTTTGGTCTCGGTCACAAAGGCTCGGGCGAGCATTTGACCGGCATTCGCCCATTTCGCCCGCCTTCAAGCCGACGCGTCTTGATTTGCCCTGAACCGCCGGCTGTTTTTTCGGATTGATGCGCGCGAGCGACTGCGCTATGACCGCTTCTGGAACGGCGAGTCACATCGCCTTCGGATGCACCCGTAGCTCAGCTGGATAGAGTGTTGGATTCCGATTCCAAAGGTCACAGGTTCGAATCCTGTCGGGTGCGCCATTTTCCACAAGCCGCAAGCAGTATGTCAGCATAGCCAGTTTCAAGCATGGCTTCATCAGCGGCATGCAGCTGAATAACGCGGACGTGATGGGAAATCCCTGTTCCATGCGGCACTCCCCAGCCCCATTACTTTGCCAAGCCCCCGAAAACGCTGGACTTTGACCAAGGAGAAATCCATCCTCGACACGTTAAAGGGAGCCGGAATCGCATATGCACCCGGCCCCGAACAGTGAAGCGCCGAAGAGCGCTCCGGGGGGAGACGATATGGAACACATTTTCACGCCGCCACGACCGTGGCTGGCGGCTTACGGCACAGGTATCCCGCAGGAACTGGGCGATTTGCGCTACCGCAGCATCGCCGAACTGGTGGATCGGTCCTGCGCCGAGAACGGCCCGCGCAAGGCTTTCACCTGCGTTGTACCGAACGGCATGAATGGCAGCCTGACCTATGACCAGGTCGGCGAGATGTCGGATGCCTTCGCGGCCTTCCTGCACCACGATTGCGGCTTGCGCGCCGGCGACCGGGTCGCAGTGCAACTGCCGAACGGCCTGCCCTATCCCGTGGTCGCCTTCGGTGTGTTCAAGGCTGGCTGCATTCTGGTCAACACCAACCCGCTCTACACGCCGAGCGAAATGATCCATCAGTTCAACGATTCCGGGGCCAAGGCGCTGGTGATCGTCGACATGTTCGCCGACAAGCTGTCGGAAGTCGTGCCGAAGACGGGTATCAAGACCGTGGTTCTCGCCGGCGTGCCGGAATTCTTCCCCAAGCTACCCGAGATCATCATTCGAGGTGTCCAGAAGGTCTGGAACAAGGTTCTCCCGCCTATCCCGAACATCGGCGTTCCCGTTTTGCGGATCAAGGAAGCGCTCGCCAAGGGCCGGATTCACGGCGCAGACGTGAAAGCCATGTGGGCCGCGTCGGGCCCCGACGACCTCGCCCTGCTGCAATATACGGGAGGCACCACCGGCGTCGCCAAGGGCGCCATGCTCACCCATGGCAATATCCTGACCAATCTCGACCAGGTGCGCGCGGTATCGGGCGGCGTGATGGCCCGCGAAGATCAGGTGCTGACGGCGCTTCCGCTCTATCACATCTTCGCCTTCACCGCGAACCTGATGACCTTCTTCGAACTAGGCGCACGCAACATTCTGATCCCCTCGCCCCGCCCGGTACAGAACCTGCAGCGGGCGATCGAAAACTATCCGATCACTTGGATCACCGGCGTCAACACGCTGTTCAACGGCCTGATGAACGAAGAATGGTTCGCAGCCTACCCTCCCAGGAAGTTGCGCGCAGCGATCGCCGGTGGCACGGCGCTGCATGAGGCAGTCGCAACCCGCTGGCGGGTGATGACGGGGACCCCCATCGCCGAAGGCTACGGGCTCAGCGAAACCTCGCCGCTGGTCAGCTTCAATCCCCTCGATGATCGTGCCAAATCCGGCAGCATCGGCATTCCTGTACCAGGCTGTGACGTCATTCTGGTGGATGGCGACGGCAAGCTCGTTTCATCAGGCGAGCCGGGTGAACTTCTGGTTCGCGGCCGCCAGGTCATGCTCGGCTACTGGCAACGTCCGGACGAAACGGCGACGGCGCTCCAGAATGGCTGGTTCGCGACTGGCGACATCGCCGTCATGGACGACGAGGGCTTCCTGAAGATCGTTGATCGCAAGAAGGATCTGGTCCTCGTCTCCGGCTTCAACGTCTACCCCAACGAGGTGGAGGACGCGCTCGCCAAGATGGATGCGGTCCTCGAGGCCGCCGTCGTCGCCATTCCCGACACCAAGACCGGCGAAGCCGTCCGGGCCTATGTCGTCAAGAACCCGGATCACGACGGCGAGCTCACAGAGGAGGCGATCCGCAGCCACTGCAAGACCCTGCTCAGCGATTACAAGGTGCCGAAATCCATCGTCTTCCGGGACACGCTGCCAAAGACGCCGATCGGCAAGATCCTGCGCAAGGATCTCAAGGCCGAAGTGCAGAGCGAATTCAAGAAGTGAGGGGCAGACAGCATGTTGACGGAACTTGAAACCACCCTTCTCGGCATCATGATGATGGTGATCATGCTCGGCATGGGCGCCTCCATGACCTGGCGCGACTTCTTCATCGCCTTTCGCAAGCCCAAGGGCATTCTGGTCGGGCTGTTCAGCCAATACCTGATCATGCCCTTCCTGGGTTATGCCCTGGCACTCGCCCTCGGCCTGCCGGCCGGCATGGCGGCGGGCCTGATCCTGATCGCCTGCATGCCGGGCGGCACCACCAGCAATATTTTCGCTTATTTCTCCAAGGGCGTGCTGGCGCTCTCGATCATGATGACGACGGTCTCGACGCTGGTTGCCGTGGTCACTGTCCCCTTCCTGCTCAGCTTCTATAGCGGCCTCGCCGGCCTCGGCGGCGACTATGTGATCCCGGCCGGCAACGTCGCTCAGGTACTCGTGGTGCTGCTTGTGCCGACCGTGCTTGGCATGTTCCTGCGCAAGATGAACGCCAATGTCGGCGCCACGATCGAGATGATCGGCTCGCTGCTCGGCGTTGTCGTCATCTTCTTCCTGATCGGCTCCTGGGTGCCGCGCAATTACCAGATGCTGCTCGACACCCCCTTCCCCGTCTATATCGCGGCAGTCGGGATCGGCCTGACGGGCATGTTGCTCGGCTACTGGCTGGCCAGGGCGCTCCGCCAGGACAGCAACCGTGCCCGCACGATCAGCCTTGAAACCGGTATCCAGAACGGACCGCTGGCAGCACTGATCGTGACACTCTCCTTCACCGGTATTCAGCAGCAGGAGGTTCTGTTCATCCCGATCCTCTACAGCCTGTTCATCGTCATCACCTCGTCGTTCATCACCATGTGGTATCGACGAAGCGCGACAGCCGAGGCTCTGGCCCGCGATGCCGCAAAGGTTCGCGTCTGACGCAGGAGGGCGGCTGGAGATACCGCCGACTGGGATACTACCTTCCCATAGCATCCAGAGTGACGCCCGCCAGCTTTCCGAGTTGGCGGGCTTTTCCGTGCCGCGCGAATACGCCTGTCTTCACAGGCACGGCGATATGGTCGCGCCCCCCAAGGACCACCTCGGCCAAATCTGAGAGAGCAGCCCAAAGGAAAAGCCCCACCGCAATGGGTGGGGCTTTCTAAAGTTATCTGTGAGAAGAGGCGCCGAGCGCCTCCCCCGATCAGAGCGACTGGTAGGCTGCGATGATCGCAACAACCTGCTCGTCGTTCAGCGCGTTGATCTGCGCCGTGGTGAACGATTGCAACTGATCGCTGCTCAGATCGTCGATGTCCTGTGTGGACAGACCGGCCAGCGCCGAGGTGCTGATCGCAGCAATGTCGTCGGTCGAGAATTCGGCCAGGTCTTCGCTCGCCAGGGCACTGATACCCGCCGAGTTCAGAGCCGCAACCTGCGTCGACGTCAGAGCTTCGATCTGGTCCGTCGTCATTGCAACCAGTTGGTCGGTCGTGAGGGCCGCAATGGCGCGGGTGCTCAGAGCCACCACCTGGTCGGTGCTGAACGAGGCGACATTATCGGTCGACAGCGAGCGGATCTGGCTCGAGGTCAGCGCGGCGATCTGGCCTGTTGAGAGACCGTCGATCTGGTCGGACGTCAGGGCACCCACTTGAGCGGAGCTAATCGCAGCCACCTGAGCGGCGCTGAGGCCGGTCAGTTGAGCCGAGGTCAGTTCGGCGAAGTTGTCGGTCGACAGGGCCGCAATGGTCCGCGTGCTCAGAGCACCGAGTTCAGCCGACGAGAAGGTCGCCATGTCTGCCGTTTCAAGGCCACCAATCGCTGCGGTGCTCAGCAATGCCAGCTGACCGGACGACAAGACGTCGATCTGGGCGGTCGAGAGCGCCGTCACCTGCCCCGAGCTGAGGCTTGCGAAGACCCGGCTCGAGAGTGCCGCAATCTGGTCCGTCGAGAAGGAGGCCAGATTGTCGGTGGACAAGGCAGCGATCTGGGCCGACGTCAACGCACCCACCTGCCCCGCAGTCAGACCGTCTATGTCATCCGTAGTCAGCACACCGATCTGGGCGGTCGTCAGGGAGGCAACCTGAGTGGTGGTCAACCCGGCGAGCTGCGTCGAATTGAGAGTAGCGAACTGATCGGTCGACATTGCGCCCAAGGCTCGGGTGTTGAGTGCCGCGACCTCCTCCGACGACAGACTGCTGATCGACGTTGTGGTCACACCGGCAATGCCCTGAGAGCTGATGGCGCCAAGCTGTGCCGTTGTAAGACTGGTAAACGGTATCGCGGGCATTGCGATAATCTGGTCCGAGCTCCAGCTAGCGATACCGCCTGTGGCCAGGCTTGGGATCTGCAAAGAGGTCAGAGCGTTAATCGCTGCAGTCGTCAGAGCCGCAACCTGTGTGGACCTGAGCGCCGCAAGCTGGGTCGAACCCAGGCCAGCTACCGTATCGCTTCTCAGCGTAGCAACCTGTGCAGTCGTAAGTGCAGCGATCTGGCCTGTCGTGAGACCCGAGAGCTGGGTCGAGGTGAGAGCCGCGAAGTTGTCGGTGCTGAGAGCTGCAATGGTGCGGCTCTGCAGGACAGCAAGCTCGGTGGAGTCGAGAGTTGCGAGGTCATCGGTTCCGAGACCGGCGACCGCGGCGGAGCTGATCTGGGCCAACTGGGCCGTCGAGAGGGCCGCAAACTGGTCTGTATCGAGTGCTCCGATCTGGGCCGAGCTGAGGGCGCCGACCGAGCGGCTGTTGATCGCAGCGACCTGGTCCGTATCGAGACCTCCGATCGCATCTGCCGACAGGCCGGAGATTGCGGCCGAGCTGATCACCCCGATCTCGGCTGCCGAGAAGGTGGCGATATCGTCAGACGACAGGGCAGCGAGGTCGGCCGAGCTCAGCGCGGTGATCTGGGCCGAGGTCAGTGCTTCGACCTGGTCGGTGCTCATCGCGGCGAGCTGTGCCGATGTCAGGGCACCGATGGCTCTGGAATTCAGCGCAGCAACCTGATCGGTCGACAACGATGCGATGTTGTCGGTCGACAGAGCGACGATCTGGGCGGATGTCAGTGCCGCGGCCTGGTTCGCCGAGAGACCATCGATCTGATCCGAGTCGAGGACACCAAGCTGGCCGGTGGTCAGGGCGACGATCTGGCCGGTCGTCAGACCGCTCAGCTGGAGCGAGTTGAGGGCGGCGATGTTGTCCGTCGACAGTGCAGCCAGAGCGCGAGAGTTAAGCGCCGCCAGATCGGTCGATTCGAAGACTGCCACGTCATCGGTCGCAAGCCCGGCAACCGCTGCGGATGTCAGGGCCGCAAGCTGGTTGGTCGTCAGCACACCGATCTGATCGGTGGACAGGGCAGCGATTGCGCCAGAGCCAAGGGCGCCGATTGCGCGGCTGCTGATCGAAGCCACCTGGTCCGTGTCAAGCGAGGCGAGGGCATCGGTGGTCAGCGCCCTGACCTGCGAGCTGGAGAGCATCCCGATGAGGGCGCTCGTCAGACCATCCAGCTGATCGCTGACGAGGGTCTGGATCTGAGCGGTGGTAAGAGCCGTCACCTGACCTGTCGTGAGGCCAGCCAACTGAGCCGAGTCGAGCAGTGCGAAGTTGTCGGTGGTCAGCGCCGCCAGAGCTCGGGAGTTGAGCGCCGCGAGTTCGACAGATGTCAGCGTATCGATGGCAGAGCTATCGAGACCGACGATGGCCGAAGACGTCAGGGCCGCAAGCTGACCGGTCCCAAGCGCGGCGAACTGGTCGGAGTCGAGCGCCCCAAGCTGGCTGGACGACAGGCTGGCGATGGCGCGTGAGCTGATAGCGCCAACCTGATCCGTGGAGAGGGAAGCAATCGCATCCGTATCGAGGGCGCGGATTTGTACACTGCTCAGTGTCGCGATCTGTCCGGCAGTCAGACCGTCGATCTGACCGGTCGAGAGGCTGCCGACCTGCGTGCTGGTCAGCGACGCCATCTGTCCGGTGGTCAGGCCAGCAATCTGGTCAGAGCTGATCAGGGCCAGATTGTCGGTCGACAGCGCGGAAATCGCACGGGAGTTCAGAACCGCGAGTTCAGCCGAAGTCAGGGTGCCGATGGCATCGGAGTTGAGGCCGCGGATGGCCGCAGACGACAGGACCGCCAACTGTCCGGTTCCAAGTGCCGCGAACTGGTCGGAGGTCAGCACGTTCAGCTGTTCCGACTTGAGCGAAGCGAGGGCGCGGGTGCTGAGGGCACCGATCTGGTCGGTGGTCATCGACGCGATGCCGGCCGTGCTGATGGAGGCGAGCTGCGAGGAGGAGAATGTGGCAACCTGCGCCGTTGTCAGACCGTCGATCTGGTCGCTGGTCAGCGAACCAACGAGCACGGTCGACAGGGCAGCGATCTGTGCGCTCGTCAGACCGACGATCTGATCCGATCCGAGGGTGGCGAAGTTGGCGCTCGACAGGGCAGCCAACGAACGCGACTGCAGGGCAGCGATTTCGGTGGAGGTAAAGGTGGCCACGTCCTCGGCTTCAAGAGCTGCGACGGCGACCGAGGTCAGCGATGCGAGCTGCCCGGTCGACAGGGCGGCGATCTGATCCGAGGTCATGGCGGCGACCTGGGCGGACGAGAGTGCGGCCACGGCGCGGGTGTTCATGACACCGATCAGGTCTGTCGACAGTTCACCGATCACGTCGGTAGATATGCCGCGGATGGCTGCCGAGTTGATGATCGCGAATTCATCCGTGCTGAAGGTGTTGATGTCTTCAGAGGAGAGCGCCTGCAGGTCGGCCGACGAAAGGGCGGCAATCTGCGCCGAGCCGAGGGCTTGGATCTGATCACTCGTCATCGCCGTGAGCTGGGCTGCCGTCAGCGCACCGACCGCGCGGCTGCTGAGTGCAGCGACCTGGTCGGTGGAGAGGGAGACCACATTATCCGTACCGAGCGCGATGACCTGTGCAGAGCTCAGAGCTCCGACCTGGGAGGCGCTAAGGCCGTCAATCTGATCGCTGTCGAGCGCAGCCACCTGCGCCGTCGTCAGCGAGGCGATCTGGCCGCTCGAAAGAGCCGTCAGCTGGGCGGAGGTGAGGCTCGCGATGTTTTCGGTGGAGAGGGCTGCAAGCGTACGCGAATTCAGGGCGGCAAGTTCCGTCGACGTGAATGTCGCCAGATCTTCCGTCTCCAGACCCTTTACGGCGGCCGAGCTGAGCGAAGCGAGCTGTTGTGTCGAGAGAGCCGCCACCTGGTCGCTGCTCAGGGCAGCCACCTTGGCAGAGTCGAGCACACCGATTGTACGGCTGCTGAGCGCGCCGACCTGATCGGTCGTGAACGACGCCAGCGTATCCGTGGTCAACGACTTCATCTGGGCGCTGGTCAGGCCGGCAATCTGGGTGGGAGTGAGACCATCAACCTGATCCGAGCTCAATACACCGATCTGTGCTGCCGTCAGACCAGCGATTTTCGCAGAAGTCAGGCCGGTCAGCTGGCCGGAGCCCAGAGCCGCGAAGTTCGCCGTAGAAAGGGCGGCCAGGGTTCGGGAGCTGAGAGCGGCCACGCCGTCCGAGGAGAGCACAGCGACGTCGTCGGTACCGAGACCGGCAACAGCCACGGAGGTCAATGACGCGAGCTGGCCGGTGGTCAGGACATCGATCTGGTCGGTCGAAAGTGCAGCAACCTGCGTCGATTTCAGTACCGCCACTGCCCGGCTGTTCAGGGCAACGATCTGGTCGGTCGAGAACGAAGCGAGCGCATCGGTCGTGAGTGCGGTGACCTGGCGCGAGCTGAGCGCCGAGATCTGCGTTGCGTCCAGGCCGTCGATCTGATCCGAAGTCAGCGTTGCGATGGCAGCGGTCGACAGCGCGGCGATCTGGCCGGTGGTCAGGCCGGAAAGCTGGGTGGAGCTGAGGGTCGCAAAGTTGGCGGTAGAGAGGCCGCCGAGAGCGCGTGTGCTGATGACGGCGAGTTCTGCCGAGGTCAGTGTCGCGACGTCGTCGGTCTGGATGCCGGAAAGGGCGACGCTGCTCAGCGAAGCGAGCTGCGTGGGGGTCAGCGCCGCGAACTGCTCCGACGTCAGGGCCGTCATCTGGGTAGAGTTCAGCGCACCCAGCTGCCGGCTGCTCAGCGCCGTCATCTTGGCACTGTCGATGACGGAAAGCTGATCCACTGTTAGACCGCGGATGGCGACGCTCGAGATCGCACTGAGCTGAGCGGAGTCGAACTGATCGATGTCATCGGTCTGGAAGGCTGAAATCTGCCCGGACGACAGCGCGGCGACCTGAGCGGAGCTCAGCGCAGCAACGTCGTCGCTCGTGAAGGAAGCGATGGTCGCCGTAGACAGCGACTTGATCTGGGTGATGCTCAGAGAAGAGATAATCGAGGTCATTTGACGCGCGCCTTCAACGTTAGCGATTGGCCGTTGCATTCCTTTGCCACCGGTCGGGGGAGCACGTCGGGTGCCTCACCGCGCGACCCGGGGAGCATCCTGCACCCCGAATGGCCACAATCCGAACGCAAACGCAGATCGATCGCGCTTGGCGTGCGGTGTCCTTGCGGACAAAAGTCTTTTGGTGAAACATGGCTCGAGCGAGCCTGGCGTTGGAGAGGGCATCATGCAGCAGAGCTAATCTCTGCTTCCCACACCTTTTGGAACGTCTACTCCCGTACCCGGGAGACGACCTTGGCTCATCATTCTGCAAACACAGAAATACGATGAGACGAGTCTTGCGCAGATGATTAGGGCGCACCCTATAATTTTCTATTAACGGACGTTCCCGGAACTTACCTGTCTATTCTTGGCAGAAAGCTAAGCCGGCGCCTCTTAACCTCGGATGCTATCGTCAATAGCGAGTGATTTGGCAAGTCCTAAGATAAGGCGGCCTGCCCCCACGCAAGCCCAAAGCAAGCTAGGCTGATTAGGAGTTTTGTACACGCCGCTCCGCGGGAACGTAACCCGGCCCCTGGCCGATGAGAGATATCATGTCGATGGTGATACATACCGCATTCGCCCCGGAGCAGAACGCCCAGCTCGCAACAGCTCTGGAGAAATCGAGACGCCAGCAGCTTTCGCTGCTCGACGCCCTGCAGCTGGCGGAGCGGTGGTCGGCAGCGGGTCAGTTCGCGCTTTCCGCCGAACTCTACAAGACCTGGACGGCATTCAACGATCAAAGTCCGCTGCTTCACCTCGCCTTCTTCAACTATTCTGTGACGCTCAAGCAACTCGGCGACACCGCAGGCGCGGTCAACGCGTTGAAGGCGGCGCTGAAGGCTCAACCCATGATGGGCCAGGCGCACATCAATCTGGGTCGAACCTATGAGGATAGCGGTCTGGGCGCTCAGGCGATCCAGCAGTGGCGGAGTTACGTGGACTCGACCGCCGAAATCACTCCCGACAAATCGGTTCATCGTCTGATGGCCCTGCAGCATATTGGCCGTGTCATGGAAGGCGCCGGCCTTCTGGAGGATGCCGAGAACGCTCTCTGGCAGGCAATCGAACTGCGCCCCGACAAGCCGGAAGCAGGCCAGCACTGGATCTCGGTCCGCCAGCACCAGTGCAAGTGGCCGGTCGTCCAGGGATCGGAATATGTGACGAAGCGGCAGATGCTGGACTCGATCTCGCCGCTCCCGCTCGCCTGTTATGCGGACGATCCGCTCTACCAGATGGCCAAGGCCTTTCGTTACTTCAAGATGCTGGCAGGCCGCCCGGACGCAGCACATCTCAACAAGCCCGTCCCGCGCAAGAAGGTCGGCACCGGCCAGCGCCTGCGCATCGGCTACGTCTCCTCGGATCTGCGCGACCATGCCGTCGGCTTCGCCCTGAGTGAGGTTCTCGAACTGCACGACAAGGCGTCCGTCGAAGTCTATGCCTATTACATCGGCGAGCCGCGCACCAATGATGCGACTCAAAACCGGATGAAGGCCGTCATCGACGTCTGGCGCGACATCACCGCGCTTTCGGACCTCGATGCCGCCAAGCAGATCATGGCCGACGAGATCGACATCCTCATCGACGTCAACGGCTACACCAAGCTCGCCCGCACGAAGATCTTCTCCTACCGCCCTGCCCCCGTCATCGTGAACTTCTGCGGCTATCCCGGCACCATGGCGAGCCCGGTCCACCAATACATTATTGCCGACGAGCAGATCATCCCGCCCGGCAACGAACTCTACTACACCGAAAAGGTGCTCCACATTCCCTGCAACCAGCCGGTCGACCGCAAGCGCGCAATCGGCACCCGCCCGACGCGGACCGAAGCCGGCTTGCCGGAAAACGCCTTCGTCTTCGCCTGCTTCAACGGCATGCAGAAGATCACCGCACCCGTCTTCGCCCGTTGGATGGCAATCCTGACGGCCACCCCCGGCAGCATTCTCTGGCTGCTTGGAGGCTCCGATATCGTCAACCAGCGACTGCGCGACCTCGCAAAGTCGGCAGGCGTTGACCCGGCCCGCATCTACTTCGCCTCCAAGGTGGCCAATCCGAACCATCTGGCCCGCATTGCGATCGCCGATCTCTTCCTCGACACCTTCCCCTATGGCGCCCATTCGACGGCGTCGGATGCGCTGACCATGGGCCTGCCCGTGCTGACGCTCCCGGGCAAGGGCTTCGCCTCGCGCTTCTGCAGCAGCATCGTCAAGTCGGCTGGCATTCCCGAACTGATCTGCGCAAGCCCTGAGGACTACGTCCGCAAGGCGGTGGCGCTGGCGAACGACAAGACCGAACTGGCAAGGATCCGTTCCACCCTGCAGGCCCAGCGTGACACCTGCGCGCTTCGCGACATCCCCCGCCTCGTCCGCCGGCTGGAAGAACTCTACTGGCAGATGCAGGGCGAGCGCGAGCGCGGCGACACACCTGTTCCGGATCTCTCCAACATGGAGATGTATTACGAAATCGGCTCGGAAGTGCTGATGACCGAAGTCGAGTTCGAGGACGAGGCCGCCTATCGCAAGCGCTATCGCGACCGCATCTCCGCCTGGCACGATTTCCACCCCGTCCCGACCGACACACGTCTGTGGACGTGACGGCAGTGACGAAAGACTGCGGGCAAAGACCGAACTGGGCTGGGAGATAACTGTGGCGCCTGTAATACTAGTAACCTTTGCCGGCCGGGAACACCGGATGCAGATCCTCAACAGCTATGTCCGCAGGGCCATGGCCGACGGTCTGATCGACGAATGGCATATCTGGGACTTCACCCGCGCGGCTGCCGATCACGAATGGGTCACGCGTGAGTTCGGCCCGCTTCGCTTCATGGGCGACGCAGTGGGCTACCAGGCATGCGGGACAGCATCCGCCCGGTCTACGCTGCGGCTCGATGCCAGGATCAACAACGACCTGCATCTGGCGATTTTGCCAAAACATGACCCGGACAATTTCTACGAGGTCGTTATCGGCGGCTGGAACAATCAGCAGTCCGTCATCCGCAAGGCGCCCCGCGCGCGGCTCAATGATGCAGACCGAAGCGACGCCCCGACTGTCTGGGCGAAGCTCACCCCGAGCGTGCTATCGCCAGGCCGCGCCAACGAGGTCGTCGTCTCGATCGACCAATCCGGCACACCCGAACTGATGGTCAATGGCGTCGTGCTCGGCCGCTGGCCGGACATCGCACTGCCTGCTGGGGCCGACGTGATGGCCCGCGGCGGCTGGGGCGCCACGCTCGAACTCTGCCATGTCGACGCGCCGGTGCGCCGATACGTCGGGAACCCCGGCGAACAGATGCCTTATTTCCAGGCATATCAGTATTACGCCCGCCGTCTGGCCGATTTCGCTGACGCACTCTTCCTGAAATGCGACGACGACATCGTCTACTTGGATCTCGACGGCCTCGCAGGCTTCATCGACCACCGCCGCAAGAACCCGCATTACTTCGTGACCTCGGCGAATGTCGTCAATAACGGTGTCTGCGCCTACTTCCAGCAGGTTTCCGGCGCGCTCCCCGCCTCGCTCGGCCATTTCGAGCGTCCGCCGGGCGGCTTTGGCGGCACCCTCTGGACCGATCCGGACAAGGCGAACAAGCTGCATGACTTCTTCTTGGCATCGCCCAAGAAAGAGTTGCCGCTTCCCACCAAGGTGGTCGACTGGCAGGAACGCCAGTCGATCAACTTCATCGCCTGGCTCGGCCGCGATCTGCAGCACATGGCGCTCGCCAAGGGCGACGATGAAAAGATGCTGACCGTCGACCTGCCAGCCTTCCTGGATCGCCCGACATGCATCTATTCCGACTTCACTGTCAGCCATCTGAGCTTCGGACCGCAGGAGAACGGCGTCGACGTCAACAGGCTGATCGCCGCTTATGACACGCTCATGCGCGAGAAACTCTCAGCCTGACCACTTCATGATTCGACCGGCGGGTAACCGCCGGTCTCTTTGCAATTGGGCGAGATGCGGCAGGCCTTGCGGCTGGAACCGCACCGCCCCTGAAAATCGAGGAACACCCACCGGATGGCACAGGGTCAGAAAATCGGTATCGTCGGCGCGGGCCTGTCCGGCGCCGTCATTGCACGCGAACTGGCAGAAGCCGGTTTCGAGGTCGAGGTATTCGATACGCGTCCGCATATCGGCGGCAACTGCCACACAGAGCGTGATGCCGACACCGGTGTCATGGTCCACATCTACGGCCCGCACATCTTCCACACCGATGACGCGGAAGTCTGGGACTACGTCAACAGCTACCAGACCTTCCTGCCCTACAAGAACCGGGTGAAGACCACGAGCCAGGGCCAAGTCTATTCCCTGCCGGTCAACCTGCACACGATAAACCAGTTCTTCGGCAAGACCTTCCGCCCCGAAGAAGCCCGTGCCTTCATCGAGGAACAGGCCGACAAGACGATCACCGATCCACAGACCTTCGAGGAGCAGGCGCTCCGCTTCGTCGGTCGCGACCTCTATGAAGCCTTCTTCAAGGGCTATACCGAAAAGCAGTGGGGTTGCTCGCCGACCGACCTGCCGGCCTCGATCCTGAAGCGCCTGCCCGTGCGCTTCAACTACGACGACAACTACTTTTTCCACAAATTCCAGGGCATGCCGGAAAACGGCTATACCGACATGATCGAAAAGATCTTCGATCATCCGAAGATCAAGGTGACGCTCGGTCAGCATTTCGACCCGCGCGCGCCGCATGACTATGCCCACCTCTTCTATTCCGGCCCGCTCGACGGCTATTTCGGCTATGAGTTCGGGCGTCTGGGCTATCGCACGCTGGATTTCGAGCGCTTTACCTATCAGGGCGACTATCAGGGCTGCGCCGTCATGAACTACGGCGATGCCTCCGTGCCCTATACCCGCATCACCGAGCACAAGCATTTCTCGCCGTGGGAAAGCCATGAGGGATCGGTCTGCTACCGCGAATTCTCGCGCGCCTGCGGCGAGGACGACATCCCCTATTATCCGATCCGTCTCGTCGAGGAGAAGGCGCAGCTCGCGGACTACGTCGCTCGCGCCATTGAGGAGAAGGCTGTCACCTTCGTTGGACGCCTTGCGACCTACCGCTACCTCGACATGGACGTGACGATCCGCGAAGCGCTCGACACTGCGCGTCTCTTCCTGGCCAAGACGAAGGATGAGGCAGCGATGCCGGCCTTCGTGCATGCCCCGCTCTGATCAGAGAATGACCATGACTGCTACACCCATCCTCGTCGTCGGCGGTGCCGGCTATATCGGCTCGCACACATGCCTCGCGCTCTCCGAGCGCGGCTATCTGCCCGTCGTGTATGACAACTTCACCTCGGGCCATCCGGAATTCGTCAAATGGGGCCCTGCCGAACAGGGCGACATCCGAGACAAGACGCGCCTGAAGGAGGTACTGGCGAAGTACCAGCCGAAGGCCGCCATGCATTTCGCCGGCCTGATCGAGGTCGGCCAATCCTTCAAGGAGCCGGAACACTTCTACGACGTCAACGTCTCGGGCACGCTCAGCCTGCTGCAATGCTTGAGCGAAGCCGACATCCGCAACTTCGTCTTCTCCTCGACCTGCGCCACCTATGGAGCGCCGGAATATCTGCCGCTCGACGAGAAACATGGCCAGAAGCCGATCAACCCCTACGGCCGAACCAAGCATATCGTCGAACAGGCGCTGGGTGACCTCAACCTCTGCGGTCGCATGCGCTCCGTCATGCTGCGCTATTTCAATGCCGCCGGTGCCGACTTCGAAGGCCGCATTGGCGAATGGCATTCGCCGGAAACCCACGCCATCCCGCTCGCAATCGAAACGGCGCTCGGACGCCGCGAATTCTTCTCGATCTTCGGCGAAGACTACGACACCCGCGACGGCACCTGCATCCGTGACTACATCCACGTCAACGATCTTGCCGACGCCCATGTGCGAGCGGTCGACTATCTGCTGAACGGCGGCGAGACGATCGCCATCAACCTCGGCACCGGCAATGGCACGACCGTCAAGGAACTGATCGCATCGATCGAGAAGGTCTCCGGCCGCCCGATGCCTATCAAGCGCACGGAACGCCGCCCTGGCGATCCCCCGGGCCTTGTCGCCAGCAACGCGCTTGCCCGCGAGGTGCTCGGCTGGGATCCGAAGCACGGCATCGATGACATCATCCGCTCGGCCTGGACATGGCACTCCACCTTCAACGGCCATTCCGATTGAGTACGGCTGCCTCGGGATCAAATTCTCCCTAAAAAAGGCGCGTCTAAGGCCAGTGTTGCAGCTTGGAACCCCTTGACGCGCTTTGTTCCTTCCGCTTTTCGTCCTGCAGATTTTGCAGGAACCAAAACCATGGCCGACAGACTAAAAACAATCCTCTCCTCGAGCGCGTGGGAGCGGTTTATCATAGCCGTCATTCTCATCAATTCGGTTACCCTGGGTCTCGAGACGTCACCCACTGTCATGCAGGTCATCGGACCGCTCCTGCATGCACTCGACCGCATCATTCTCGCGATTTTCGTCATTGAGATCGTGGCCCGTCTCTACGCGTTCCGGCTTGCGTTCTTCCGCGATCCCTGGAGCATTTTCGACTTCGCCATCGTCGTCATTGCACTGATCCCGGCAACCGGCCCCTTCCAGGTGCTGCGCGCCCTGCGCGTGCTGCGTATCCTGCGACTGATCTCTGTCGTGCCCTCGCTGCGGCGGGTGATCGGCGGGCTCATTGCCGCCCTTCCCGGCATGGGCTCGATCATCGTTCTCTTGTTCATGCTGTTCTACGTCTCGGCCGTCATGGCGACCAAGCTCTATGGCGCGACCTTCCCCGATTGGTTCGGCAATCTCGGTGCGTCGACCTATTCACTCTTCCAGATCATGACGCTGGAAAGCTGGTCCATGGGCATCGTCCGGCCGGTGATGGAAGTCCATCCCTATGCCTGGCTGTTCTTCGTGCCCTTCATCCTGCTCAGCACCTATTCGGTCCTGAACCTCTTCATCGGTGTCATCGTCTCCGCCATGCAGGAGCAGAGCATGGCCGACACCGACGCGGATCTGAAAAGCCTGCATGTCGACAATGGCGACTTGCTACGCGAAATGCAGGCGCTGCGATCCGAGATCGCTGCTCTGCGGGCCGAGAGAACGGCTGCTGGCGCCTAAATCGAAGTCGCTATTGGTTGCCGGGCTTCAGCTTCTGAGGCCCGGCGCCTCGTGGCCCGTGCGCTCGACATACTCAGTATAGCCGCCGCCATACTGGAACACGCCTTCGGGCGTGATCTCCAGCACGCGGTTCGACAGGGCCGCCAGGAAGTGGCGGTCGTGGCTGACGAAGAGCATGGTGCCTTCGAACTGCGACAATGCCTTGATCAGCATTTCCTTGGTGTCCAGGTCGAGGTGGTTGGTCGGCTCGTCGAGGACGAGCAGGTTCGGCGGATCGAACAGCATCATCGCCATGACGAGCCGCGCCTTTTCACCGCCAGAGAGCACCCGCACGCGCTTGTCGATATCGTCGCCTGAGAAACCGAAGCAGCCGGCAAGCGCCCTAAGCGGTGCCTGACCAGCGCGCGGGAAACTCGTTTCCAGCATTTCGAAGATCGTCATGTCACCGTCGAGCACATCCATCGCATGCTGGGCGAAATAGCCCATCTTGACGCTGGCACCGATCGATACCGTGCCCTCATCCGGCTTGGAATCACCGGCAACGAGCTTGAGAAGTGTCGACTTGCCGGCACCGTTGATGCCCATGATGCACCAGCGCTCGCGGCGGCGGACCATGAAATCGAAGCCGTCATAGATGACCTTGTCGCCGTAGCGCTTGGAGACGTTCTTGACGCTGACCACGTCTTCACCCGAACGCGGCGCCGGCTGGAATTCGAAGGCCACGACCTGGCGGCGCTTCGGCGGCTCGACACGGTCGATCTTTTCGAGCTTCTTCACCCGGCTCTGCACCTGCGAAGCGTGAGACGCCCGCGCCTTGAAGCGCTCGATGAACTTGATTTCCTTGGCGAGCATCGCCTGCTGGCGCTCGAACTGCGACTGCTGATGCTTCTCGTTCAAGGCACGCTGCCCCTCATAGAAGACATAGTCGCCGGAATAGCTGTTCAACTGGCCGGCATCGATCTCGATGATCTTGTTGACGATGCGGTTCATGAACTCGCGGTCATGCGAGGTCATCAGCAGTGCGCCTTCGTAACCTTTAAGGAACTGCTCGAGCCAGATCAGGCTTTCGAGGTCGAGATGGTTCGACGGTTCGTCGAGCAACATCACGTCGGGGCGCATCAGCAGAATGCGGGCGAGCGCCACGCGCATCTTCCAGCCACCCGAGAGCGCGCCGACATCGCCGTCCATCATGGCTTCCGAGAAGGAGAGACCGGCCAGCACCTCGCGGGCGCGGCCATCCAAGGCATAGCCGTCAAGCTCCTCGTAGCGCGCCTGCACCTCGCCGTAACGCTCGATGATCGCGTCCATCTCGTCCATCCGGTCAGGATCGACCATGGCTGCCTCGAGTTCGCGCAGTTCGGCCGCAACTTCGCTGACCGGTCCTGCCCCGTCCATGACCTCAGCGACAGCCGAGCGGCCGGACATCTCGCCAACATCCTGGCTGAAATAGCCGATCGAGACACCCTTATCGACGGAGACCTGGCCTTCGTCGGGCTGTTCATGCCCGATGATCATCCGGAATAGCGAGGTCTTGCCCGCCCCGTTCGGTCCCACGAGACCGATCTTCTCCCCGCGATTGAGCGCGGCGGAGGCCTCGATAAAGAGGATACGGTGGCTGAGCTGCTTGGAGATGTTTTCGATACGGATCATGGACAAGGGCGCCTGCTGGAAATCGGCGCCCTTATGGCATGTCGAAGCCCCCCTGTCCCCTGCTTTTGTTGCAGGGCGGCATCGCGGATGCGCCGGATTGCCACGGGAACGCCACGCCGGTTGCAAGAGGGTGCCGAAAGCGCGAAAAGACCTGACGCAAGGACGACAGCATGAGTGACGAGACGATTACCCTTTACGAAGCCATCGGCGGCGACGCGACCGTCAAGGCGCTGACCCGGCGCTTCTATGAGTTGATGGACACGCTGCCGGAGGCCGCCCATTGCCGGGCGGTACACCCGCCGGACTTGAACGGCAGCGAAGAGAAGTTTTACGACTATATGACGGGCTACCTTGGCGGTCCGCCCATCTACATGCAAAAGCGCGGCCATCCGATGCTGCGGCGTCGTCATTTCGTCGCCGAGATCGGCCCGTTGGAACGGGACGAATGGCTCCTGTGCTTCCGCCGCGCGCTGGATGAAACAGTCGAGCATCCGAAGCTGCGCGAGATCATCTGGCCGCCCATCGAGAAGCTCGCCTTCCACATGCAGAACAAGGAATAACGGGGATGGCAAGCGTGCAGAGTTACCGCTGGGCGACCGTCGCGGCGGGACTGATCGGAGCCGCCGGTGTCGGGCTTGCCGCGGCCGCAAGCCATGCTGGCGGCGAAGCGCTCCTGCGCCCGGCATCGACGATTTGTCTCGCCCATGCTCCGGCACTCGCAGCACTGTCCATAGCTGGCGACCGGATCAGACTGTCGGCACTGGCAGCGCTCGGCATGATGCTCGGCACAGTGCTGTTTGCTGGCGATCTGGTTGCCCGGCACTTCATTGGAAGCGGACTGTTTCCGATGGCGGCCCCGACGGGCGGGATGACGCTCATTGTGTCATGGCTGCTGCTGAGCGCAGGAGCCCTGCTTCCGGGACGCGACTGACGCCGATCAACCTCTGCAGGACGAGACCCCGACACCGACGCCTCGACGTCACTCTGATGGCAAGTTCAATGGGCCATGCAGGCCGAAACGGTACCGCCGAACATCAGCAGGTTGCCGTGCGGGTCGCGGATGTGAAACCGTAGGCTTTCACCGCACTCTCCCGAGGTGTCCGATGGACGGATCGCCTCGATGCCGCGATCGCAAAAGTCGCGATACATCTCGGTCGGTGCCTCGGACCTGAAGAACACAGAACTGTTCTGGCACTGGAGCGGATCGTCGCTCAGCCAGAAATGCAATTCCATGCCACCACGACGGACCACGAGATAATCGAGACCGTCAAAGCCGACATCCTCGAAACCGAGCGTATCGACATAGAAATTGCGTGTTTCAGAGAAGTTCAGAGAGGGAAGGATAGGCACTGCGTTGAGGATCGTCTTCGCAACAGGTTGCTCAGCGTTCATGCGGAAAGTTCCTCTGCTTCCCACATGAGACTGACGACGAAACGGCTACGATCTGGCGTTGGCGTTTCGCTGCCATCTCGGCGCGGGAAAATCGATAATGAGGGCGGGGGCCCGGTTCAAGTGTGCGTACATGGTAGCAGGTTTGCGTTCATGCAAGCCCGGCAAAGTGACGATTTCGCAATTCGTCACTTCACTTTCCCGAGAGCGTTGCAACATTGCATCGGCGAGCTCCGGTAAAAGCCCCTCGCCGCGCTGAGGTGCAAGCTCGTGGAACGAGCTCATGCCACCCTTTTCGGATCCGTCCCTGCTCATGCTTCGGTGTTCCTTTCATTCAGTGTCTGCAACGCGCGCTCGAGACTGGATTTCGAGCCATTTCGCAGCGGAATGAAAGTCTTGCCGAACTTCTTGCAACCGCTCTTCACGCGCAGACACGCATCGTGACTGATACAGTCGATAGGGCAGAAGACGCAGTCGACGGAGGGTAGCACCGTGTCGATGCGCGATACCGCCTCCCGTAAACCCCCATCATGGTGAATTAGTTCCGCACCAAAATTGCTGGCGATCTGACGAAGATGGGCGACCTGGCAATCACGGCCGCCGACGTAAAGAAAGCTGCGGACCTCCGCTTGCGTCTTGGCGGTGGTCGCCGTGCCGGAAACCTCCGCACCCGGCTTCTTTGCAGCCTGCTTTTTCTTCTTCGCCATGACGTCCTGTCTCCTCGAATCCGATCAGAGGCAGCGGTTGCGAGCCTCATGACGACAGGCATACAAAACATGACAAAAAGAGTAAAGTATATAGTTGAAATTTTCAGTCATGTTTTCGCGGAGACAGATCCGACCTGATCAGGGCATGGCGTCCGGGATTGACAGGGATCAACTTCCCTTGATTTTCAGGGGCTCCGCGGCGCCAAGAGCAATTTTTTACCGTTTGATAAAACTTTGATCCTGAGTTACGTTTCTCTGCATCGCTTCGAATATAAAAGAGGGAACTGCGATGCGAAGACTGGAACCAGGCCTCAAGGCCGGGCGGCTTGACGCTGCCGATTATGCAAAGAATTTCTCTGACCTGCATCCCCGCCTCGGCGGCCATGAGGCACTCGTCGCCTCCGACAGATGCTACTTCTGTCACGACGCGCCGTGCATGACGGCCTGTCCCACCGCCATCGATATCCCGATGTTCATCCGGCAGATATCGACTGGCAATCCGCTTGGCGCCGCCAAGACCATTTTCGACCAGAACATTCTCGGCGGCATGTGCGCCCGCGTCTGTCCCACCGAAACGCTCTGCGAGGAAGCCTGTGTGCGCAACACGGCCGAGGAGCGCCCGGTCGAAATCGGCCGCCTGCAACGTTACGCCACCGACATCGCGATCGAAGAAGGCCGCCAGTTCTATTCCCCGGCAGCGTCCTCCGGCCACACGGTGGGCATCGTTGGCGCCGGCCCCGCAGGCCTCGCCGCTGCTCATCGCCTCGCCATGCAGGGCCACCAGGTCACCATCTACGAAGCGAAGGAAAAGGCCGGCGGTCTGAACGAATACGGCATCGCGGCCTACAAGACCCCCAACGACTTCGCCCAGAAGGAAGTCGATTACATCCTGTCGCTCGGCAATATCGATGTGCTGGACGGCCAGATGATGGGCCGCGATTTCACCCTCGCCGACCTCCAGGCGAAACACGACGCCGTCTTCCTCGGTGCCGGTCTCGGCAACGTCAACGGGCTGAACATCCCCGGCGCAGGGATCAATGGTGTGCTCGACGCCGTCGAGTTCATCGCCAACCTGCGCCAGGCCGACGAGAAGGCCGACGTGCCCGTCGGCCGTGACATCGTCGTCATCGGTGGCGGCATGACCGCAATCGATGCTGCCGTCCAGGCCAAGCTTCTCGGGGCGGAAAACGTCACGATCTGCTACCGCCGCGGCAAGGAGCACATGAACGCCTCGGTGTTCGAGCAGGATCTCGCGACCTCCAAGGGCGTCCACATCCGCCACTGGCTCCAGCCGAAGGAAGTCGCCCACCATGCGGGTCACTGTTCGTCGATCACCTTCGAATACACTCATCTCGAAAACGGCATGATGAAAGGCACCGGCCACACGACCGAAATCAGGGCCGACCAGATCCTCGTCGCGATCGGCCAGAAGCTCGATGGCCAGGGTCTGGACGGCCTGAAGCTCGAAGGCGGCAAGATCGCCATTGACGCCGAGGGTCGGACAACGATCCCGGGTGTCTGGGCCGGCGGCGACTGTGCCTTCGGTGGCCAGGACCTGACGGTCTCCGCCGTCGCCATGGGCCGCGACGCGGCCGAAAGCATCAACCGCTCTCTCGCCGTCATGACGGCGGGCGCAACCGCAGTCGCATGACGCACCGCTCTCGAGAGGATTTGAAACATGGCTGATCTTCGCAATAACTTCGTCGGCATCAAATCGCCCAACCCCTTCTGGCTGGCCTCTGCCCCGCCGACCGACAAGGCCTACAATGTCGAGCGCGCCTTCAAGGCGGGCTGGGGCGGCGTTGTCTGGAAAACACTCGGCTCCGAGGGGCCACCGGTCGTCAACGTCAACGGCCCGCGCTATGGCGCAATCTGGGGCGCCGACCGCAGGCTTCTGGGCCTCAACAACATCGAACTGATCACCGACCGTCCTCTGCAGGTGAACCTGCAGGAGATGAAACAGGTCAAGATGAACTGGCCGGACCGGGCGCTCGTCGCCTCGATCATGGTGCCTTGCGTCGAGGAAGAGTGGAAGGCGATCCTGCCGCTGGTCGAAGAAACCGGGGCTGATGGCATCGAGCTCAACTTCGGCTGTCCGCACGGCATGTCGGAGCGCGGCATGGGGGCTGCCGTCGGGCAGGTGCCGGAATACATTGAAATGGTCGTGCGCTGGTGCAAGCAATATACCCGCATGCCCGTCATCACCAAGCTGACACCGAATATCGCCGACATCCGCAAGCCGGCCCGCGCCGCAAAAGCCGGCGGCACGGATGCCGTCTCGCTGATCAACACGATCAACTCGATAGTCTCGGTGGATCTGGACAGCTTTGCCCCCTCGCCCACCGTCGGCGGCAAGGGCACCCATGGCGGCTATTGCGGCCCGGCCGTCAAGCCGATCGCGCTTAACATGGTCGCCGAGATCGCCCGCGATCCGGAAACCTATGGTCTGCCGATCTCCGGTATCGGCGGTGTCACCACCTGGCGCGATGCGGCTGAATTCCTGACACTCGGGGCCGGCAATGTGCAGGTATGCACCGCCGCCATGACCTATGGCTTCAAGATCGTCCAGGAGATGATCTCGGGCCTGAACGACTGGATGGATGCCAAGGGTCACCAGAGCCTTGACGACATCTGCGGTCGCGCGGTGCCGAACGTTACCGACTGGCAGTATCTCAACCTCAACTACATCGCCAAGGCCCATATCGATCAGGATGCTTGCATCAAATGCGGTCGCTGCCACATCGCCTGCGAGGATACGTCCCACCAGGCGATCACCAGCATGGTCGATGGCATCAGGAAGTTCGAGGTGATGGAAGACGAATGCGTCGGCTGCAATCTCTGCGTCAACGTCTGTCCCGTCGAGAACTGCATCACCATGGTCGAACTGCCAACCGGCGCTCTCGACCAGCGGACCGGCCGGCCTGTCGACCCGAATTACGCCAACTGGACGACCCATCCGAACAATCCTATGGCTGTGCAGGCGGCAGAATAGTCTCGGTCAAGCAAGTCCGGCCCGCTTGCGGGCCGGATACCTTGCAGCACAAGAAAAACTCGAATTTTCGCCCACACCTTCAGAAATTATTCAGCGCTATACTCCACCATCCCGCCATCGGGACTGACAGCATTTTCGTCAGGCCGGGCCAGCCGGGCAAGGAGACCATGGCGATAAAGAGCAAGAATACGGATGGTGGATCGAGCCTGCGATCGCGCCTGCAGATCCTCATTCCGAGCGCCATCGTTCTGGCAGGTGTTGCCGTCTCCGCCTTATATGCCGACCTTCAGCAGCAACGATTGAGCCGCGAGGCGGCCCGCAATGCGGTCGGGGAAAACCTTGGCCTGATCCGCACCAAGCTCGAAGCCAACATCAACGCCAATATCAAGCTTTTGCAGGGCATGGTCGCGGTGATCGGGACCGAGCCCTATGTCACGCAGAAGCGTTTCGAGGCGTTGGCATCAAGCCTCCTGTCGACGCCCTCCCAGATCGGCAACATCGTTGCAGCACCCAATCTCATCACGAGTTTCGTCCACCCCTACGAGGACAACAAGTCCTTCATCGGGAACTGGATACTCCCGCCACCGAATGGCGAGGAAGCGGTGCGCCAGTTGCGCGAAGAGGGCAAGACAATCATCAGCGGCCCGTTGCCGCTCAAGAATGGCGCCATGGGCCTGATCATCACGCTGCCCGTGGAGATGACCAATGACGACGGCAAGCGGGTCTTTTGGGGTGGCTTGGCGGGGGTCGTCGACGTCACGAGGCTCTATGACGACAGCGGCCTGCGAGCCCCGGATTCGCCGCTCGCCATCACCATTACCGACGACAGTCAACAGACGGGAAACCAGGCCGTGATCTACGGCGACAGTCACGTCCTGACCGACGACCCGGTCACCATGATTGTGGATCTCGGCAACGAGAAATGGGCCATTTCGGCGGTGCCCAAGGGTGGCTGGCACGCGATGAGCCGCCCCGACGTCCTGATCCGCAGCATGATCGCCGCCATGTCCGCGCTGATCGCCGGAAGCGTCATCTGGGTCGCCGGGCTGATGCGGGAGCGGCAGCGTAACTATGCGGCTCTCCGGCAACGCGAGGAAGAGCTTCTCGCCATGTCGTATCGTCTTGGCGTCGCACTCGAATCCTCCCGCATTGGCGTCTGGGAGATGGATGTCGGCAGCGATCACCTCATCTGGGACGAACGTCTCTATAATCTCTACGGACTGACACCTGACACACCGATTACCGGCGAAACCTGGCGGTCAATGGTCGATCCCGAAGATGTCGATGCCATCGAGGAGGGCATGCGGCAAGCCATCGAAAACCAATCCTCCTATACGGGCCGCTTCCGGGTCATCCGCCCGGACGGGAAAATCGTGCATTTCCGCACGGTCGGCACTGCCTTCGGCGACCAGAAAAACAAGATGCTCTTGCTCGGCGTCAACTGGGATGTCAGCGCTGACGTGCTTCTGCAGGAAGAACTCAGCCAAGCACAGCGCGAGACGGCACAGCGCAACGAGGAGCTGGAAACCGCACGGCAGCGCATGGAGTACAATTCGCTGCACGATGCGCTGACCGGCCTGCCCAATCGCCGCTATCTGGACCAGCGCCTCGAGGCACTGGCTGCAGCCCCCGATCGGCCCGAGGCAAGGCTGACCGTACTCCACATGGATCTGGACCGCTTCAAGGAAATCAACGACACGCTTGGCCATGGTGCCGGCGACGCCATTCTTCGCCATGTCGCGCAGGAACTGCAAAGCATGGTCGGTGAATGCGATTTCGTCGCCCGGATCGGCGGCGATGAATTCGTCATCGTCTGCCAGGGCTGCGATATCTCCGAAGGCTACGAGGCCATGGGCTCGAACCTGATCTCGGCCGTCAACCGGCCCATCGTCTACAATGGACACGAATGCCGTGTCGGCGCATCGATCGGTATCGCCGACAGAATCGAGCCCGAACTGACCGCCGAACAGCTCCTCGTCAATGCGGACATCGCCCTCTACGAGGCAAAACGCCGTGGCCGAAACCGCGTCGAGCGTTTCAACGACCAGCTGCGCGCTCGCACGATCAACATCAAGCGCACCGCCGACGCCATTCTTCGGTCTTTGGGCGACGACGATTTCATCGCCTGGTATCAGCCGCAATTCGATGCCCGAACGCTTGCGATCAACGGTGTGGAGGCGCTCGCGCGCTGGCACCATCCGCAAAAGGGCATCCTCGCACCCAACGCATTCCTCGAAACGGCCGAAAACCTGAATGTCGTGTCCCAGATCGACGCGAGCATTCTCGATCAGGCACTCGAGCAACTGGCTCGCTGGAAGACCGAGGGTCTCGGCATCGAGCATGTCTCAGTCAACATTTCTGCCCAGAGGTTGTTCGAGGACAAGCTGCTCGACCACCTGGCCAAGCTCGACTTCAAGCCGGGCAGCCTTTCATTCGAGTTGCTGGAATCGATTTCCTTCGACGACAAGGCTGATGCCGTGGCGGAAAGCCTCGAGCGCATCCGCACTCAGGGCATTGCCATCGAAATCGACGATTTCGGCACCGGTTACGCCTCGATCCTCTCGCTGATCAAGCTATCGCCGAGCCGCTTGAAGATCGATCGGCAACTGGTGGCCCCGATCGTCACAAGCCCTGCTCAGCGCAAGCTGATCAGCTCGATCGTCGATATCGGCCGCTCTTACGGGATCGGCATCGTCGCAGAGGGCGTGGAAACCATGGAGCATGCGGCGATCCTGCGCGATCTCGGTTGCCAGACGCTGCAGGGCTACGCGCTGGCGCGGCCGATGAGCCCGGACAATTTCATCGATTTTGCAAGGAAACATGCCTTGCAGCGCGAAGACCTGCTGCGGCGGAGCGCCTGAACCGCGCTTCGGAGATGGATCAGCTGAGCAGGCTCTGGCCAGCGGCGAACCCGGCATAGGCCAGCGCCGAGAAATAGACGAGCGTCAGCAGCACCATCAGGTGTCCCATCGCAACGACCATGCCGTCCCTTTGGGAAATACCGGTCGACAGAAGCAGGATCGCCACACCGGGCAGCGTGTTCGAGAACGGAATGAAGCCAAGCGGCATCATCAAGAGCACGCCGGCGGCCGTCAGAACGACACCGTTGATACGGTTGACCAGCGCCCCGTGCGTCAGGCCCAGCAAGCGGGGACGGACATAACGGTCGACCTTTCTCAGGATCTTGAGACCTCGTTCCAGAACCGGGACAAGGCGCGCCCGTTCGAGCTTGCGGTCGGCCACCTTCTCCGGCAACCACGGAAAGCGGTTGAAGGTAATCGCAATCCCGATCAGCACGATGCCGGCACCGAAGACGGTAGAGACACCCGGAATCGAAACCGGCACCAGGAAGGGTAGAGACAACAGGCCGCAAAGCAGCAGTAGCCCGCTTTCACCCATCTTCTGAAGGATCTGCCGCAGCGTTACGTGATCCTCATCCATCGAGTCGATCACATCCTGCAGCACCGCACTTGTGCTCTTGTCGGTATCACTGAAGCCGATCGTCGTTGTCATCAGGTCCGCTTTCGATTAACTGCCGGAAGAATGTCCTCGGACGACGCAGTGACGCGCGTCCCGGATCGCAGATGAATGAGAAAGCCGGTCGGGTCAAGTGACGCGAACGGAGAGACCAGTTCCGGTCGAAAGACATGCCATGACAGAGCAAGCGTCAACAGCAGACAGGCCCGTCAATCAGCATACGGTGCATGCCAAGGGTCGTGAAAAGCTGAAGGCGCATGCGGCAATGCTGCTCTTTGCCGCCCTGATCGCCGGCTCCTTCTCCTTTGGCGGCATGGCGGCACAGCACATGGATGCCGGCCCACTGACACTGTGGCGCTACCTGATGACCGTGGTCGTGATGGGTGTCCTGACCTTCGGCATCCTGCGCGTTCCTTTCCGGGCTCCCCAGCGGATCTGGCGCTTTGCCCTGCTCGGCGGGCTGATCGCCGTCTACATGCTGACCATGTTCGTGGCGTTGGAATTCACCAGCCCTGTGCAGACGGGCGCCGTCTTCACCCTGATGCCATTGATCAGCGCCGGCTTTGCGCTCGTCTTCATCGGGCAGAAAACCCGCCCGGATGTGTTCATTGCACTCGTGATTGCAGCCCTTGGCGCAATTTGGGTCATCTTCCGCGCCGACATCCAGGCGATCCTCTCCTTCGACGTTGGGCGTGGGGAACTGATCTATTTCATTGGCGTCATCTGCCACGGCGCCTACGTGCCGCTGATCCGCAAGTTCAATCAGGGAGACAACCCGGTCGCCTTCGGTTTCTGGGTTGTGGTCTTCACCATCCCCTGGCTCCTGCCGACCGGCGCTGTCCCGCTCGCGATTACGGATTTTGCGAGCCTACCACCCATGGTCTGGGCGACGATCGCCTATCTCTCGATCGTGACGACAGCACTCACCTTCATGTTGCTGCAATACGCCTCGATGCGCCTGCCAGCACCCAAGGTGCTGGGCTACGGCTATCTGACGCCGACCTTCATCATCCTCCTGGAAGGCATGCTCGGCCACGGCTGGGCAAGCCCGGCCGTTTTTCTCGGTGCGCTCGTCACGGCCGCCGGTCTTCTGGTGATGGGTCTGCTCAGGGACTGACGACCGGCTTCACAATCAGGCCATGCACGAAAAGACCTTCGAGGAAGGACGCGGCCGCCTCGAAGCGATCCTCGCCTTCTCGGCTCGCCCCCAGCACGGAACGGACCTGGACGTCGAAGTCGGCATAGTGCTGTGTGGTCGACCAGATCGAGAAGATCATGTGATGCGGGTCGCATTCCCGGATCTTGGCCGCAGCGATCCAGGCCCTGATGACCTCGGCCTTCTCGTCCACAAGCTCCTTTAGCGGTCCTTCGAGCACGCCGGCGATATGCGGCGCACCCTGCAGGATCTCGTTGGCAAACAGCCGGCTTTCGCGCGGAAACTCCCGCGCCATCTCCAGCTTGCGGCGTATGTAGGACCTGATCTCGTGTTCGGGATCGCCATCCGCGTCGAAGGCCTGCAGTGGCTCGAGCCAGTTCTCCAGCACTCGGTCGATCAAGGCCCGGTGCATGGCTTCCTTGGTGCGGAAATAGTAGAGCAGATTGGGCTTCGACATGCCCGCGACCTCGGCGATCTGGTCGATCGTCGAGCCATGGAATCCCCGCTGCGAGAACACCTCCAGCGCCGCCTCCAGGATGAGCTCCTCCTTCTCCTCCTGGATCCGCGTCCGCCTCTGGGTTTGCGCCGCTCTCGATATTGCCATCTTAGAGTTGTTCCCCGCCTAAGATACTGAACTCACTCAGCAATATTGAAGCCCAAAATCTGGGCATCTGCTTGAATTTTTGTCGCAGAATTTTGCCGATTTCGTCTTGAGTGCCGTGATGGAAGTTGTAATGTTTTACCAGTCGGTCAAATTATTGGACAGATGTCAAATAAAGGCAACTGCCGATACGACAGCGGAAAAAACAACACAAGCCGCTGCTGCTGACCCGGGGAACATGGGAATCGGGCGGAAGATCCGGTTCTGACAAACAGGTGAGGATCTGCAATGACGGCGCAACCCGGCAACAACCTTCGCGTGAACGGCGATCGTCTGTGGGACATGCTCATGGAGATGGCGAAGATCGGCCCCGGCATTGCCGGCGGCAACAATCGCCAGACCCTGACGGACGAGGACGCGGAAGGCCGTCGCCTCTTTCAGCGCTGGTGCGAAGACGCTGGCCTCACCATGGGCGTCGATACCATGGGCAACATGTTCATGACCCGCCCCGGCACCGACGCCGACGCCCTGCCCGTTTATATCGGCAGCCATCTCGACACCCAGCCGACCGGCGGCAAGTATGACGGCGTGCTCGGCGTCCTCGCCGGTCTGGAAGTGATCAGGTCGATGAACGACCTCAACATCAAGACGAAGCACCCCATCGTCGTTACCAACTGGACGAACGAGGAAGGCGCCCGCTTCGCTCCCGCCATGTTGGCATCCGGCGTGTTTGCCGGCGTGCTCACCCAGGATTACGCCTATGCCCGCAAGGACATGGACGGCAAGACCTTCGGCGACGAGCTGAAGCGCATCGGCTGGCTGGGCGACGAAGTGGTCGGCGCCAGAAAGATGCACGCCTATTTCGAATACCATATCGAACAGGGTCCCATCCTCGAAGCAGAGGACAAGCAGATCGGCGTCGTCACACACTGTCAGGGCCTGTGGTGGCTGGAATTTACCCTGACCGGCCGCGAAGCCCATACCGGCTCCACACCGATGAACCTGCGCGTCAATGCCGGCCTTGCCATGGCCCGGATCATGGAGATGGTCCAGAACGTCGCGATGAGTGAACAGCCCGGTGCCGTCGGCGGTGTCGGCCAGGTGAAGTTCTCGCCCAATTCCCGCAACGTCCTGCCCGGCACCGTCGTCTTCACCGTAGACATTCGCACGCCGAGCCAGGAGAAGCTCGACCGCATGCGCGCGACGATCGAGGCCAAGGCCGCCGAGATCTGCGCGGCGCTGGGCGTCGGCTGCGCGGTCGAGGCCGTCGGCCATTTCGATCCGGTGACCTTCGATCCGAAACTCGTCGCCTCCGTCCGCAAGGCGGCCGAAGATCTCGGTTATTCCCACATGAACATCATCTCCGGCGCCGGCCACGATGCCTGCTGGGCGGCGAAGGTCGCGCCCTCGACCATGATCATGTGCCCTTGCGTCGGCGGCTTGAGCCACAATGAGGCGGAGGAGATTTCCAAGGAATGGGCAAGTGCTGGCTGCGACGTGCTGCTCAGGGCGGTTCTGGAGACGGCGGAGATTGTCGGGTGATGATGCCCTCGCTCCGCGCCCCCTCATCCGGCCCTTCGTGCCACCGTCTCCCCGCTGGGGAGAAGAGGGAGCGTGCGGGGACCTCGCCGTACCACAGGAAGCACTCCGGTCGCCGCAGCGTAGCTAGAGGAAATGAGGGCGCACAACGCCAGCGTGACCTCTTCTCCTCAGCGGGGAGAAGGTGGCGCGTAGCGCCGGATGAGGGGGCGCCGGAGGCGAACGCAGCGCACTGGGCAACCAAGCTTGCCGGAGAGCTCGTTGAAACAACCATCAAGAACACGACACGGGGAGAGAGCAAATGACCACCACAGTCATCAAGGGCGGCACGATCGTCACCGCCGATCTGACCTATAAGGCCGACGTCAAGATCGAGGGGGGCGTGATCGTCGAGATCGGGCAGAACCTCTCCGGGGACACCGTGCTGGATGCGGCCGGCTGTTATGTTATGCCCGGCGGCATCGACCCGCACGTGCATCTGGAAATGCCCTTCATGGGCACCTACTCGGCGGATGATTTCGAAAGCGGCACGCGCGCCGGCCTCTCCGGCGGCACGACCATGGTCGTCGATTTCTGTCTGCCGGGCCCGGATCAGTCGCTGCTCGAAGCGCTCCAGATGTGGGACAACAAGACCTCGCGCGCCACGGCTGACTATTCTTTCCACATGGCGATCACCGGCTGGAACGAACGTATCTTCGACGAGATGAAAACGGTCGTCCAGGATCGCGGCATCAACACCTTCAAGCACTTCATGGCCTACAAGGGCGCACTGATGGTGAATGACGACGAGATGTTCGCCTCCTTCCAGCGCTGCGCCGAGCTTGGCGCCCTGCCGATGGTGCATGCCGAGAACGGTGACGTCGTCGCCTCGATGACCGCAAAGCTCCTCGCCGAAGGCAATAACGGTCCCGAGGCCCATGCCTATTCCCGTCCGCCTGAGGTCGAGGGCGAGGCCACCAACCGCGCGATCATGCTGGCCGACATGGCCGGTGTTCCCCTTTATGTCGTGCACACGTCATGCGAACAGGCGCATGAGGCCATCCGCCGCGCCCGGCAGAAGGGCATGCGCGTCTATGGCGAGCCGCTGATCCAGCACCTGACGCTCGACGAAAGCGAATACTTCAACAAGGACTGGGACCACGCCGCCCGCCGCGTCATGTCGCCCCCCTTCCGCAACAAGCAGCACCAGGACAGTCTCTGGGCGGGCCTGCAGTCCGGTTCGCTCTCGGTTGTCGCCACCGACCACTGCGCCTTTACCAGCGAACAGAAGCGCTTCGGCGTCGGCAACTTCGCCAAGATCCCGAACGGCACCGGGGGTCTCGAAGACCGCATGCCGATGCTCTGGACCTATGGTGTTGCGACCGGTCGCCTGACGATGAACGAATTCGTCGCGGTCACCTCGACCAACATTGCCAAGATCCTCAACATCTACCCGAAGAAGGGCGCCGTCCTTGTCGGCGCCGATGCCGACCTCGTGGTCTGGGATCCCAAGCGCTCCAAAACCATCTCCGCCAAGACCCAGCAGTCCTCGATCGATTACAATGTCTTCGAGGGCAAGACCGTCACTGGCCTGCCGCGCTACACGCTGACCCGCGGTTATGTCGCGATCGAGGAAAATGCAGTGAAGACCCGCGAGGGCCACGGAAAGTTCGTCAAACGCGAGCCCTTCCCCGCCGTATCCAAGGCACTGTCGACCTGGAAGGAACTCGTGGCGCCGCGCAAGGTGGAACGCACGGGCATTCCGGCGACGGGGGTGTGAGGGTGAGGCCAGCAAACAGGACATGGTTGCTTAAGACTGCCCGCTTCGGCGCAGGCTATGCAGCCGCCGTTTTTGTCGGCGTCATGGGCATCTGGGCAACATTTGAAGTGACAGATGCGTTCACTTATGGCCGCCTGCCGCGCTTCATGCTCTTTCCGGGTTCGATACTGCCGGTCATTAGGCTGACCCTGGAGATCCTGCCGGTTGCCTTGTTGCTGGCTGCCCCCTTCACCTTGCTCGCGACCTGGGTGCTGCTGCGAATGCGTTGGAACCGCTGGTGGCATTTCGCCATCGCGGGTGCCGCCTGCCCCCTCTCCGGCATCGCCCTTTTGCAACTGGCAACCTGGGGCCGCTTCTTCAATCAGAACGAGGCATCAATGGCGATGTCGCTCGCTCCGACAGGCATGATCTGCGCGATCATCTACAGGTGGATCGCCCGGCCCCAGACAGAAGGTCTGGCCAGATGAACCCTGCGCTACACCTCGACCAAGCCATCCAGCTCCGGCAGCAGCACGACGCTTTCCTGCTCGTTCGGGTCGGTGCGCGCAATGATCGCCGTGCAGGGCGCGTTCGACAGGTTCGCCGGCAGATGCGGCACGCCGGCCGGAATGTAAAACAGCTCGCCCGCGTGAACCACCACATGGTTCTCCAGCCGGTCGCCATACCAGGTATGCGCCTGACCGGAGAGCATATAGATCGCCGTCTCGTGGCTCTCGTGCAGATGCGCCTTGGCGCGCGCGCCGGGCGGCATGGTCAGCACATGCATGCAGATGCCCTTGGCGCCGACCGTCTCGGCGGCAATGCCCTCGAAATAACTCAGTCCCTGCTTGCCCTCATAGGTATGGCCGGGCTTCACGATCCGGCAGGTGGGCTTTGCTGATGTGTCCATGGTCTGATCCTCATCCCTTCTGCGGCGAGGCCGCCCCTCCTTCTCCGCTGCTCCCGAGCGGCCGCATGTCAAAAGAATGCAAGAGGCAGGCTGCCTTTGCAACAAACCCGATTGGTCCTAGCGCATGAATGCACCCTACTCCGTTGTCTCGGCCAGGAACCTGAGCCTCACCTTCGAGACCAATGACGGCCCCGTCCACGCCCTGTCGAATGTCGATCTCGAGGTGAAGAAGGGCGATTTCGTCTCCTTCATCGGCCCCTCCGGCTGCGGCAAGACCACCTTCCTGCGCGTTATCGCCGATCTCGAAAAGCACACCGCCGGCGAGATCACGGTCAATGGCATGACACCGGAAGAAGCACGCAAGGCGCGCTCCTACGGCTATGTCTTCCAGGCAGCGGCCCTCTATCCCTGGCGCACGATCGAAAACAACATCGCGCTCCCGCTCGAAATCATGGGCTACAGTGCGGCAGAAAAGAAGAAGCGCATCGAACAGACGCTGGAACTGGTCAACCTCTCGGGCTTTGCCAAGAAATATCCCTGGCAGCTGTCAGGCGGGATGCAGCAGCGCGCCTCGATCGCCCGCGCGCTCGCCTTCGACGCCGACCTGCTCTTGATGGACGAACCCTTTGGCGCGCTCGACGAAATCGTCCGCGACCACCTGAACTCCGAGCTCCTGAAGCTCTGGGACCGCACCAACAAGACGATATGCTTCGTCACCCATTCGATCCCCGAGGCCGTCTACCTCTCGACCAAGATCGTCGTCATGAGCCCGCGGCCTGGCCGGGTTACCGATATCATCGAGTCGACGTTGCCCAAGGAACGCCCGCTCGACATCCGCGAGACACCGGAGTTTCTCGAGATCGCGCACCGGGTGCGCGAGGGCCTGAAGGCGGGGCACAGCTATGAGGAATAGTTCCGTGAATAAGGGGAACACCCCATGAACCCCACCTTCCTCCTCTGGCTCGGTGCTGCCATGGCGACCTTCCTGGGTGCCGCCGCCGTCAGCCGCGCCTATGTCGACAACGGCAAGCTCTGGGTACTCGTGGCCTCTCTCGCCCTCTACTGCGTCGGCAATCTGATGATGGTGAAACTAATGCGTGAGGGTGGCCTTGGCCTTGCGATCTCCGCGTCCGCCGTGGCCCAGCTGGTACTCATCAATGTCATCGCCTTTCTCCTCTTCGGTGAACGGCTGAGCGCAGTTCAGATGGCGGGCGTTGCGCTCGGTGTCGTCTCCATGGCCCTGATGCTCTTTCCTGCAAAAGGAGGCGCCTGATGACCTCGGCTCCTTCCGCCTTCCGAGATCGAATCCTGCCGGTCCTGACGGTCCTCCTGGCGATCCTCGTGATCTGGCATGTCTTCGTCGTCTATCTGAACGCGCCCTTCGTGCGCGACCAGGCGGCACGTGCCGGCGAGACGATAACCTTCTCCCAGATCGTCGAGCGAACCTTCGCGCAGGAGCGCCCGGTCCTGCCGGCTCCGCACCAGATCGTCGCCGAACTCTGGGATACGGTGTTCAACAAGTCCGTCACCTCCAAGCGCAGCCTCGTTTACCACGCCTGGATCACGCTTTCGGCGACGCTTGCCGGCTTTGCCATGGGCACCGTGCTTGGAATCGTACTTGCCATCGCCATCGTTCATAACAGGGCTATGGACAAGTCGCTGATGCCCTGGGTCATCGCCTCCCAGACGATCCCGATCCTCGCCATTGCGCCGATGATTATCGTCGTTCTGAATTCCATCGGCATCTCAGGCCTCATGCCCAAGGCGCTGATTTCCACCTATCTTTCCTTCTTCCCGATCGTCGTCGGCATGGTGAAGGGCCTGCGCAGTCCGGACATCCTGCTCCTCGACCTGATGCACACCTATAATGCCAGCCAGTCTCAGACCTTCTGGAAGCTCCGCTGGCCGGCGTCGATGCCCTACCTCTTCACCTCGCTGAAGGTGGCAATCGCCATTTCGCTGGTCGGAGCCATCGTCGGAGAGCTGCCGACAGGTGCCGTCGCCGGTCTCGGTGCCCGACTGCTGTCTGGTTCCTATTACGGCCAGACCATCCAGATCTGGGCAGCGCTCTTCATGGCGGCGGGGCTGGCTGCCCTGCTCGTCTCGATCGTCGGCATGGCCCACACACGGGTGCTGGCACGCATGGGGGTCAAGCCATGAACGGTTATCTCGTCTTCGCTATCCTCTTCTGGCTCGGCGCCTGGGGTCTCAACGAGTGGCTTGTCCGCCGCCGTCCAAAGGACCAGACGACGAAACGCGCGATCGGCCTGGCCGTACCCCTGATCTTCGGCGTGACCCTGCTGGTCATCTGGGAATGCATGGTGCGCGGCTTCGAGATCCCCTCGATCCTGCTCCCAGCCCCCTCGATGATCTGGGCCCGTATCCTCACCTCCACCCATATCCTCTGGGCGGATTTCCAGCAGACCTTCCTGAAGTCGGTGATAACAGGTTATGTCGCCGGCTGCGGCCTCGGCTTCCTCGTCGCGATCCTGATCGACCGCTCGCCCTTCCTGCAGAAGGGCCTGCTACCGATCGGCAATTTCGTGTCCGCACTCCCGGTTGTCGGCATCGCCCCGATCATGGTCATGTGGTTCGGCTTCGACTGGCAGTCCAAGGTCGCGGTCGTCGTCATCATGACCTTCTTCCCGATGCTGGTGAACACCGTGCAGGGACTGGCCGCCGCCAGCCATATGGAACGCGACCTGATGCACACCTATGCCGCTTCCTGGTGGCAGACGCTGGTGCGGCTCAGGCTTCCCGCCGCCTGGCCTTTCATCTTCAATGCGCTGAAGATCAATTCCACCCTCGCGCTGATCGGTGCGATCGTGGCAGAATTCTTCGGCACCCCGATTGTCGGCATGGGCTTCCGTATCTCGACAGAGGTCGGACGCTCGAATGTCGACATGGTCTGGGCCGAGATTGCGGTTGCCGCACTCGCCGGCTCGGTCTTCTACGGATTGGTGGCACTGGCAGAACGCCGGGTCACCTTCTGGCATCCGTCCGTCCGTGGTGGACGGGCGTGAACTGAACCAACAAAAAAGAGGGAACTGAAATGACTGTCAAACTCGCATCCATGCTGCTGGCTGCTGCGGTCTCGCTGACCGCCATGCAGGCCGCCGCTGCCGACAAGGTGACCCTCCAGCTGAAATGGGTAACCCAGGCCCAGTTCGCCGGCTATTACGTCGCCAAAGACAAGGGATTCTACGAAGAAGAAGGCCTCGACGTCGAAATCAAGCCGGGCGGCCCGGATATTGCTCCTCCGCAGGTACTGGCTGGCGGCGGCGCAGACGTGATCGTCGACTGGATGCCGTCGGCGCTCGCAACCCGCGAAAAGGGCGTTCCGCTCGTCAACATCGCCCAGCCCTTCAAGTCCTCGGGCATGATGCTGACCTGCCTCAAGGAAACCGGCATTACCAAGCCTGAGGATTTCAAGGGCAAGACGCTCGGCGTCTGGTTCTTCGGCAACGAATACCCGTTCCTGTCCTGGATGAGCACGCTCGGCATCAAGACCGACGGTTCGGAAGGTGGCGTCACCGTCCTGAAGCAGGGCTTCAACGTCGACCCGCTGCTCCAGAAGCAGGCCGCCTGCATCTCTACCATGACCTACAACGAATACTGGCAGGTCATCGACGCCGGCATCAAGCCGGAGGAGCTGGTGACCTTCAAGTATGAAGACGAAGGCGTGGCCACCCTCGAAGACGGCCTCTACGTGCTCGAAGACAAGCTTGCCGACCCAGCCTTCAAGGAAAAGATGGTCAAGTTTGTCCGCGCTTCGATGAAGGGCTGGAAGTATGCCGAGGAGAACTCCGACGAAGCGGCTGAAATCGTGCTCGAAAACGACGCTTCCGGCGCTCAGACCGAAGCCCATCAGAAGCGCATGATGAGCGAAGTCGCCAAGCTGACGGCCGGCTCCAACGGCGCGCTCGATCAGGCCGACTACGACCGCACGGTCAAGACCCTGCTCGGTGGCGGCTCGGATCCTGTCATCACCAAGGAACCGACCGGTGCCTTCACGACCGAGATCACCGACGCGGCCCTGAAATAGTCTTGGCGGACCACAGCGAATAAAGGACACGGGGAGCAATCCCCGTGTCTATTTGTAGGTTTTACTGATCAATTTCAGCGGCCGAAACTGGCAAATCGGCAACACCATCGTTCTATATTGAACTATTTTCACGCCCATATCGCAATTGGCCTTTAAGGCTCTTGCAAGGGGTTTTGCGATCCCCCACCTCTTCATCTGGGTTCAGATGCCGAAAAGTTGAAAACAGCGTATGAATGTCGGTAGCATCGACGCTGTGAGCCGATCCGGCTGACAAAACGTAATGCTCTGATAGTTGCTTTTATCATCCTCTGGGAAGGGTCTCATGTTTCGAAACGCGAGCGCGAAGTCCGTGCTGATGGCTGCCACTCTGTCATTGGCGGCCTCTGTTGCCATTGGCCAGGAACAGCCAGCAGCACCAGCGCAGAACCTTCCTGCCATCATCGTCACGACGGCTGAGAGCCGTGACCTCGTCGACAGGGTCGTCTCAACCGGCACGCTCCGCGCCGAGGAAGAGGTGCAGATCCAGCCTCAGGTTGAGGGTCTGCAGATCCAGTCCCTGAACGTCGATGTGGGCGACACGGTCCAGGCTGACGCGGTCGTCGCGAAACTGAGCGAAGACATTCTCCTGCTTCAGCGCAGCCAGTCTCTCGCCAACCGTGCGAAGGCAGAAGCCGCCCTTGCCCAGTATCAGGCGCAGCTGGTGGAAGCCGAAGCGAGCCTGAACGACGCCCAGCGCCAATTTGAACGTGCAACGCGCTTGGTCTCATCAGGTTCCGTATCAACGTCACAAAAAGAGCAGGCGGAAACAGCGCTCGCCAGCGCCACGGCCCGGGTCGAGACTGCCCGCCAGGCAATCACCGTGGCGGAAGCCGACATCAAGGTTGTCGACACCCAGATTGCAGACACCGACCTTCGGCTTGCCCGCACAGAGATCAAGTCGCCCGTCACAGGCACGATCTCCGTTCGCAATGCCCGGATCGGCGCCATCGCATCCGGCGCCGGTCAGCCGCTGTTCACGGTCATCCGCGATGGGCAGATCGAACTGGTGGCGGATGTCACGGAAAGTGATATCCTGCGCCTCAAGCCGGGCCAGAAGGCGGCCGTTGTGATTGCCGGCAGCACCGAACCCCTGACGGGTTCCGTGCGCCTGATCTCTCCGGTCGTTGATCCCGTCACCCGTTTGGGCGCGGTTCATATCGCACTCGACGACGATCTGGCCGCCCGGTCGGGCATGTATGGCAGTGCGGCGATCATTGTCAGCGAAGCAAAGGGGATCGCCCTTCCGCTGTCCGCGATCACCACCGAAGGCGGCAAGACGACGGTGCGCAAGGTTTCCGATGGCACCGTCCAGATGGTGGAGATCCGCACCGGCATTCAGGACGGCGCTTATGTCGAGGTGACCGAAGGCCTGAGCGAAGGGGACAAGGTGGTTGCCAAGGCGGGCGTCTTCGTCCGTGACGGCGACCGCATCAATCCCGTGGAAGAAACCAGCAGCGTTTCCAACTGAGAGGCGACGACGCCATGAACTTCTCCGCATGGTCCATCCGCAATCCGATTGCGCCGATCCTGGGCTTCTTCCTGCTGATGGTCGTCGGCATCCAGTCGTTTTATGCGCTGCCGATCACCCGCTTCCCGAACATCGACGTGCCGCTTGTGGCAATCACCGTGGGCCAGAGTGGTGCCTCCCCGGCTGAACTCGAAAGCCAGGTGACGAAGGAAGTCGAAGACGCGGTGGCCTCGATCACCGGCGTCGACGAAATCAATTCGACCGTCACCGACGGGATGTCCCAGACGGTCGTCATGTTCCGCATGGAAGTGCCCACCGAACAGGCGGTGCAGGACGTCAAGGACGCAATCGATCAGATCCGTGGCGATCTTCCGGCCTCCGTCGAGGAGCCGATCGTCACCAAGATCGACGTCGAGGGTCAGGCAATCCAGAGCTTCGCCGTCTCCTCGCCGAACATGAACCTTGCCGAACTTTCCTGGTTCGTCGATGACAGCGTCAAGCGCGCCCTGCAGGGCCAGCCCGGCATCGGTCGCGTCGACCGCTATGGCGGCGCCGATCGCGAGGTGCGCGTCGAGCTCGATCCCAACCGTCTCGATGCCCTGGGCGTCACCGCCTCCGACATATCGGGCCAGTTGAAGGGCACGAACGTCGATCTGGGCTCGGGCCGCGGCCAGGTGGCCGGCGCCGAGCAGTCGATCCGCACGCTCGGTGACAATCGCGACGTCGAGAGCCTTGCCAACACCACAATCGCGCTCCCCGGCGGCCGTTTCGTCAAGCTTTCCGACCTCGGTCGTGTCTACGACACGTACGAGGAACAGAGATCCTTCGCCCGTCACGACGGCAAGCCGGTCGTGTCCTTCGCCGTCTTCCGCGCCAAGGGGGCGAGTGAAGTGACGGTGGCAGAAACCGTGGCCGAGAGCCTCGCCACGGTTCGCGCCGAGAACCCGAACGTCCAGATCGAGATGATCGACGACTCGGTCTACTTCACCTACGGCAACTATGAAGCCGCGATGCATACCCTCGTCGAGGGTGCAATCCTCGCCGTCATCGTCGTTCTGCTCTTCCTGCGCAACTGGCGTGCAACACTGATCTCTGCCGTAGCACTGCCCCTCTCGGCCATCCCGACCTTCTGGGTCATGGACATGATGGGCTTCTCGCTGAACCTCGTGTCCTTCCTGGCGCTGACGCTGGCCACCGGCATTCTCGTCGACGACGCGATCGTCGAGGTGGAAAACATCGCCCGCCACATCAAGATGGGCAAGACGCCCTATCGCGCGGCCATCGAGGCGGCGGACGAAATCGGCCTCGCGGTCATCGCGACGACGTTTACGATCATCGCGGTCTTCGTGCCGGTGTCCTTCATGCCGGGCATCCCGGGCCAGTACTTCATCCAGTTCGGCCTGACGGTGGCCTTCTCCGTCTTCTTCTCGCTGCTTGTGGCGCGTCTCATCACGCCGATGATGGCCGCCTATCTCATGCGGCCGGAAGACGCGATGGACGACCATCACGATAACGACAGTCTGCCCCTCAAGATGTATACCAAGCTCGTGCGTTTCACGACGCGCCGCTGGTATTCGCGCCTTGGCACGCTGGCTGCTGCCATCGCCTTTCTGATCGGCTCGATCATGCTTCTCGCAGGCGTCCCCGGCAGCTTCATTCCGCCGGAAGATGCAGGCCGTATCGTGCTTTCCGTCGAGCTTCCGCCAAATGCGACGCTCGACGAAACAGAACGCAAGACGGACGAGATCTACGCGGCCATCCAGGACGTGCCCGATGTCGCCAGCATCTTCATCCTGGGCGGCTCCTCGCCGCGCGGCGATCTGGAGCTGCGCCGTGCCAGCGTGACGATGAACCTCGACCGGATCGAGCATTCGCTTGCCAAGACCCTCGTCAATGGCGGTCTCGGCAACATTCCGCTGATCGGCCAATATATGCCGAAGCTTCCCGAAAACGGCCGTATCCGTCCGCAATGGGATGTCGAGGAAGAGGTCTTCGCCAAGCTTGCCGGCATTCCGGATATCCGGGTCACCAAGCTCAATGACCGGGGTGAGCGCGACATCACCTTCAACTTTCTCTCCAAGAACGAGGAGGAGTTGAACCAGGCTGTCGGCATCCTCGAAGCCAAGCTTCGCCAGGTGCCGGAACTCGCCAATGTCAGCGCCGACGGCGCCCTGCCCCGTCCGGAGCTGCAGATCCGCCCTCGCGCCGATGAGGCAGCCCGCCTCGGCATCACCGCGCAGCAGATCGCCCAGACGGTTCGCGTCGCCACCATAGGCGACGTCGATGCAGCCCTGCCGAAGATCTCGCTCGACAACCGCCAGATCCCAATCCGCGTCCAGGCTTCACTGGACCTGCGCACGGATCTCGCCGCCATCCGGTCGCTGAAGGTGCGCACGGCAAGCGGCGCCACCGTTCCGCTCTCCAGCGTCGCCGACATCGACTACGCAGAAGGCGTCTCTTCGATCAAGCGCAACGACCGCAACCGTGTCGTCTCGATCGGTGCCGGCCTGCCTCAGGGTGTTGCACTCGATACCGCGACGGCCGCTTTCCGCACGACGGTCGAGAATGCCGAGATCCCCGCAAGCGTCCGTCTGGCCGAAAGCGGTGATGCCAAGATCCAGGCCGAGATGCAGCAGAGCTTCGTCAACGCCATGATCCTCGGCCTGCTGCTGGTGCTGACGGTGCTGATCCTGCTCTTCAAGGACGTGATCCAGCCCTTCACCATCCTGTTCTCGCTGCCGCTCGCAATCGGCGGCGTGGCGGTCGCGCTGATCATCACCAACAACGCGCTCTCCATGCCGGTCCTGATCGGCATCCTGATGCTGATGGGCATCGTGACGAAGAACGCCATCCTGCTCGTGGACTTCGCCATCGAAATGCGTCGTCAGGGCATGCACCGGCTTGAGGCCATGGTTGAAGCGGGCCGCAAGCGCGCCCGGCCGATCATCATGACCTCTATCGCCATGTCGGCGGGCATGTTGCCCTCGGCGCTCGGTGTCGGCGAAGGCGGCTCGTTCCGCGCGCCGATGGCGATCGCCGTCATCGGCGGCATCATCGTTTCGACGGTATTGAGCCTTGTGGTTGTGCCGGCCTTCTTCCTGATCCTCGACGACGTCTCCCGCCTCTTGGGCTGGATCTTCAGCCGTTTCGTCGGCAAGAAGGAAGAAGAGGAAGAGCCGTTGACACCGGAAGTCCTTTCCTTCCTGGCGCGTCAGAACGTTCAGGCGCTGGAAGCCATAGATCGCCGTGTCGCGGCTGTCGAACGCAGCCAGCCGGTTACGCGCAAGGGCGATGGCAACGGCAACGTCATCAACCTGCCGCCGCTCGCCGCAGAGTAGGACCGACGCTGGGTGATCACGAAAGGCCGGGCCCAGCGCCCGGCCTTTCGCGTTTTTGCAAGCCGCCGGATCAGATTAGACAAACCTGATTTGCCGTTGCGCGATTGATCGAAATCAATCGGATCTGCCCCCGCTCGCGATATTGTGACTACCAATGGAAAGGGCACGACCACCCGGACCTGCAGGCGGCGTGCACATCCCACGAGGCGGACTTGAGCACGACGACGGCAGCGGTGCATGCCCTGATACCGCGATGGATGGGGAGCCGTGAAGACCGTGAACAAGATCCTGAGACTGAACCCGCGCGACAAGAACACGCTATTGCGGACGTCGTTCTTGTCACAATTGGGCCCCACGGCGATGGCCTCGATGATGGAAATCGCCAACATCTCCACCTACGAGGCGCGCGAAGTCCTGTTCCGCGAAGGAGAGCCCGCCGACAGCTTCTACAGCGTGCTGAGCGGCTATGTGCGCCTTTACCGCCTGAACAAGGACGGTCGCGAAGCCGATATCCGAATCTGCGGTCCCGGAGATACCTTTGCCGAATGCCTGCTGGCGATCGGCGACAAGTATCTCTACAACGCCCAGGCGGCTGAAACGGTGACGCTCGCACGCTTCGACCTGCAGCGCGTCCGGGCACTCTCCGAACAGGAGAAGGATGTCGCAAAGGCGGTCATCCGCTGCCTCTCCGACCATCTGCGCACGACAATGGACTGCATTGCCAATGACCGCCTGCAGACCGCCCCGCAGCGCGTCGCGCATTATCTCCTGACCCATTGTGAAGCTGAGGGCGGCCCAGCCTCTATTCGCCTGCCCTTCCAGAAGAGCCTGCTCGCGGGCAAGCTCGGTCTGGCACCCGAAGCACTGTCACGAGCCTTCTCGACGCTCAAGCGCGTCGGCGTCGTGGTGCGCGGACGCACGATCCAGATCAGCGACGTCAACGCCCTCAGACAGATCTGAGGGCATCGGCACTCTGGCCCCTTGGCTTCTGCTCAGAGCCCCCCACTCTGCTGCAGGAAGCTGACGATCTGTTCGACACCGGCACCCCGCTTCAGATCGGTGAAGACGAAGGGGCGCTCAGAGCGCATCTTTCCAGCATCCCGCTCCATCACCTCGAGATCGACACCGACATGCGGCGCGAGATCCGTCTTGTTGATGATGAGCAGATCCGAGCGCGTGATGCCAGGTCCGCCCTTGCGCGGGATTTCCTCGCCCTGGCAGACCGAGATCACATAAAGGGTGATGTCGGCGAGGTCAGGGGAGAAAGTCGCCGCGAGATTGTCGCCGCCCGATTCGATGAAGACCACCTCGAGATCCGGGATGCGTGCATTGAGATCGGCAATGGCTTTCAGGTTGATCGAGGCATCCTCACGGATTGCCGTATGCGGACATCCCCCGGTTTCGACGCCGACGACGCGATCCGAACTCAGAGCCTGCATGCGGATCAACGCATCGGCATCCTCGCGCGTATAGATATCGTTGGTCACCACCGCGACCGAATAGTCGTCACGCATGGCCTTGCAGAGTTTTTCGGTGAGCGCCGTCTTGCCGGATCCGACAGGCCCGCCGATACCGACGCGGAGAGGACCATTCTTCGATTTCATCATCTTCGTCCTGTGTAAGCGCTTTCGCCTAGGATTGGAAAAGCCGTGAGTATTGCGTCTCGTGGCGCATGCTGAGCGTATCGGCGATGACGGTCGCCGATCCGAGATCGTCGAGACCGAGCTCGGAGTATCGGGAGGCGGCATCGAGAATGCGGCTTTCCGATGCAGCGAGGATCGCCACTCCGCGCGTCTGTCCGATCACGCCGAGGCGGATCGCGACCGAAACATATTGCGACACCTGCGCGTGCAGGAAGGCGGCAAGCGCGTCGGGTCGTCCGACCCCATGGGCTGACGCCACCGCACCAACGGCGACGCTGTAGGGCACAGGCCCCGCCAGGGCGTCGATCACGGGATGCGACCAGGCGGCAGCGGCCTTGACGAATGCCTCGCCAAGCCGGGTGATTTCAGCATGGCGCTCCGCGGACGCCGCCAACGCCGTCGCGAGTGCAATCAGATCGTTAAGCGCCCGGCCCTCGCTCTGGCAGCGATGCGCCTCGGAGAGCAGGATTGCATCATTGCGCAGCCCGCCGTCGCTCATCAGCATCTGAAGCCAGGCCTCGACCGCGTCACCATCAACGACATGCCTCTCCACCACAGCGCTCTCAAAGCCCGCAGAATAGGAGAACCCGCCAACCGGAAAGGCCGGTGACAGCCAGGCCATCAGACGCAGAAGCGCCTGGCGACCACCAAGGCCACCGGCGCCCAACTCAGCCGTGGCCGGCATCGTGGTGCCCCCCGTGGGAACCGTGGCTACCATGCGCATGATAAGCCCCGCGCACCGGCTGGAACGGCTCGACCACCTCACTGACCTCGGCCCCGAGCCCGGCCAGCATGTCGCGGATGACGTGATCGCGTTGGATCAGAATACGGTCGGCCTCGATCTGGGCCGCCAGATGCCGGTTGCCGAGATGCCAGGCAAGTTCGATCAGATGCAGAGTATCGCGCGCGCGGATCTCGAACAGCCGTTCCTCCGCCGCCTGGATCTCGATGGTCGTGCCATCGTCGAGCACGAGCCGATCTCCATGATGGAACAGCACAGGTTCCTTAAGGTCGAGCATGACCATCTCGCCATTGTCGAGATGCAAGAGCTTGCGCCGCAGATGGCGCCCGTCATGGGGAAGCACAACGACCCCATCAGGCGCATCGGTGATAAAACCGGCGGATTTGAAAGACGTTGCACGCTGCATGAAAACTCCGGCATGGCTGTTTTTTGAACCATGCACAGGAATAAGGCAGACAGCAAGATCGTTCTTCAGACCCGGCGTCCGATGGCCGCAAAAAGCTGAGCATCATCAGGGGCATGATCGGCGGAAAAAGCCTCCACAAGGGCGAGCGAATTTTCGTGGAAAACGCAATCCCGTCCACTTTCCTTGGCAAGGTATAACGCCTTGTCTGCCCAGGCATAGACGCTTTCGGGCCGCTTGCCGGGCGTAAATTCGGCAACGCCGGCGGAGACTGTGACGTGAAGTTCCGTGTCCTGGAACAGGATTGTTTCGGCCGCCACACGACGTCTCGCCTGCTCGACAAGGGCGAGCCTTTCGGCAACGCTGCCGCCCCTGATGATGACGCCGAATTCCTCCCCGCCGAGGCGGGCGACGAGATGCGCTTCGCCAAAGACCTCCTTCAACAGCGAGGAGATGGACTGGATGACGCGATCCCCCGTCTGATGGCCGTAGCGATCATTGATCGTCTTGAACCGGTCGATATCGATGATCGCGAGGGAAGCATCCCAATCAATGGCGAGTGACGCCTCGTTGAAGGCACGGCGGTTGGCGAGACCGGACAGTGTGTCGGTGCGGCTGAGGCGCTCGAACTTTCGCCGCGACAGCAGAAGTTCACGCAGCACATGGCCGGCGACGAAAGCACAGGCAGCCGAAAGCACGCCGCCGAACAGCCAGGAAAAGGCCACCATCAACCGCATCGTCTGGTCGATCGGAGTGGCGACGACGTTGAGGACATAAAGGAGCGGCAGCAAGACGAGGCCTGCCAGACTGGTCACGATCACCGCTCGGAAACCAACCGACAGGGCAAAGCGACGGACCGCGCCGGCGCTGTCCAGCGCCCCCACATCGACCTGCCGCCAAAGCCATTTGCTGCCGCGACTCAACCGCCCGCTCCTTCATGAAGATGCGTACTGGATTAGGCAGTGTCGCTTCCTCAATCCCTAATCGAATCGCTAAAATGCGATCGATCGCCGCATTGACCTCGGAAGCACCTAAAATGGACGACAATGTCATCCTATGACGCGCGGTCAGGCGGTGATGGCAAGATCGATGTCGGGGTCTCAGGCATCGTGGTGAAGATCGATGGAAAGATCGAGCAATTGCGGCAAGGGCGTCCACCAGCCCGTACGCACCCCACCTGCCCGCAACATCGCAGCCGTCCAGGTGTTGCATCCGAGGAAGGCGTTGAACGCGCCCTTTGCCTCGAAGAAGGCGTCGTCGAAACCATAGGCCGTACCGGGAATGGCAACCGGCGAACCGCCGTCACGCACGAAGCTCGCACGGATCGCCGCGATCATCCGGCCACGCCCCTCTTGCGTCACCGCGAGCGGGCGCACCGTGGGATGGGCAGGATCGATCGGACCGGCAACCGAGACATGCAGCACGGAGCGATCGATGGTCAGCGCCTTCAGGACCGGCAGCGGCCGGATATCGCCCCAGGTCGGCGTTTCGATGTAGAAGGACCGCCCACCCCAGCCGATGATCAGATACTCGACACCGGGCATGTCGACCGGCAGGCCGGAGGGAGCGAGATCGGCAAAGGCCGCCCGCACCTCGTCATCGACTGGCAGCGCGATGTCCGTGTGGATGGGATTGGCGAGCAGCAGGATCTGCGTTCCGTCGCCCACGGATGCCTCCGCAGGCGAGGCCAGCGGACGGGGCACGAACACGCCCATTGAAAGCGCAACAAGAAGGGCGACCATCAGGCCGCCCATCCATTTCGTCACCTTAATGGCAAAGCGCATCAGAACAGGAAATACCGCTGCGCCATCGGCAGCTTCGTTGCCGGCTCGCAAGTCAACAACTCACCATCAGCGCGCACTTCATAGGTTTCCGGATCCACTTCCACATGCGGCGTCAAGTCGTTGTGGATCATCGACTTCTTCGAGATACCGCCACGGGTATTTTTCACCGCGACAAGCTGTTTGGCGACGCCGAGACGGTTGCCGAGTCCGGCATCGATGGCGGCCTGGCTGACGAAGGTGACGGAAGTGTTTGTGCGCGCCTTGCCATAGGCGCCGAACATAGGCCGGTAATGCACCGGCTGCGGCGTCGGGATCGAGGCATTCGGATCGCCCATCGGAGCGGCCGCAATCATGCCCCCCATCAGGATCATGTCAGGCTTCACGCCGAAGAAGGCCGGGTTCCAGATGACGAGATCGGCGCGCTTGCCGACTTCGACCGATCCGATTTCATGGCTCACACCATGGGCGATCGCCGGGTTGATCGTGTATTTCGCGATATAACGCTTGGCGCGCATGTTGTCATTGTCGCCGGTTTCCGATGGAAGTGCGCCGCGCTGGCGCTTCATCTTGTCGGCCGTCTGCCAGGTGCGGATGATCACTTCGCCGACGCGGCCCATGGCCTGGCTGTCGGACGAGATGATCGAGAAGGCACCGATGTCATGCAAGATGTCTTCGGCCGCGATCGTTTCCTTGCGGATGCGGCTTTCGGCAAAGGCGATGTCTTCCGGGATCGACGACGACAGGTGATGGCAGACCATCAGCATGTCCAGATGCTCGGCGATCGTATTTACCGTGTAGGGGCGCGTCGGATTGGTCGACGACGGGATGACGTTCATCTGGCCGCAGATCTTGATGATATCAGGCGCATGGCCGCCGCCCGCCCCTTCCGTGTGGAAGGCGTGGATCGTGCGGCCACGGATGGCGTTGACAGTATCCTCGACAAAGCCGCTCTCGTTCAGCGTGTCCGTATGGATCATCACCTGGACATCGTACTGGTCGGCAACCGAGAGGCAGCAATCGATGGCGCCAGGCGTCGTGCCCCAGTCCTCATGCAGCTTGAGCGAGGTAGCACCTCCCAGCACCATTTCCTCAAGCGCACCCGGCAGCGACGCATTGCCCTTGCCGGCAAAGGCGAGGTTCATCGGGAAGGCATCGGCGGCCTCGATCATCCGCGCGATATGCCAGGGGCCGGGCGTGCAGGTGGTGGCAAGCGTGCCATGTGCCGGCCCCGTGCCGCCGCCCAGCATGCAGGTGAGGCCGGACATCAGCGCCTCCTCGATCTGCTGCGGGCAGATGAAGTGGATATGCGCATCCATGCCACCGGCGGTGATGATCTTGCCTTCGCCCGCGATCGCTTCGGTGCCCGGACCGACGATTATGTTGACGCCCGGCTGCGTATCCGGATTGCCGGCCTTGCCGATCGCGACGATGCGGCCGTCCTTGAGGCCGATATCCGCCTTCACGATGCCCCAGTGGTCGAGGATCAGCGCATTGGTGATGACGGTATCGACGGCGCCATCCGCCCGCGTCACCTGGCTCTGGCCCATGCCGTCACGGATGACCTTGCCGCCGCCAAACTTCACCTCTTCACCATAGGTGGTGAAATCCTTCTCCACCTCGATGAACAGTTCCGTATCTGCAAGACGCACCTTGTCGCCCGTGGTCGGACCGAACATCGAAGCATAGGCGGCGCGGGACATCTTGTAGGACATGGGCGTCAGGTTCCTTGGGAGAGGGAGGAAGCAAAGAGAGGTTGCAGCCGCATCACCCGGCCGCTGGCGATGTAACGGTCAACGAGGCGGCGCTCTGCCTCGAAGGGATGACCGTCCCAGCCGCTATGACCGAAGCCGGCGAGAATGATCGTATCCTCGGCATGTTCGGGATCGGTGAGCAGCGCCTGGATCACCACCATGCCGCTTGACGGCACGACATAGGGTTCGGCATCAAGCGCAAGCAATTCTGCATCGAGGGCTGTGTGCACATCGCCATGGACGATCCTGTGCTGTTTGCCATTGGCGGTCGCAAAGGTGGCGAAACCGTCGGTGTAGTCATCACAGAAGTCGTCGAGCTCGGGATGGCTGATCGCCAGCTGCGGCTTGAGTTCGGCGAATTTATCGGGATCGCGGACGGACCAGATCTCTGCGGTCCGTTGCACGGCTTCGCTCTCGCGCCACGCCGGATCGGCCAGCATTTGAGCCCCGGGACGGCCAGTGTTGCAGACAGCGATGATATCGGTCTTGCGTCCTGCCGCACCGAAATTCCGGCTGCCATTGAAGCGGATCAGCAGATCGGCCGAATCGATGAGAGGCGCTGCCCCCGCATCAACAGGTCCATTGCCGACGATCATGATCTGTCTCGCCTGAGCCATCGCGTCACACCCTCAAAAGAGCCCGACCAGCGATTTCAGCTCCTCGGTGCGGCGCGTCGTCAGCTCCGCAAGGCAGGACGAAATCACCAATGGCTGCATGGAACCACCTTCGACCGAGTAACCTTCGACATCACAGGCCGCGTCGCGATAGGCGAGCCAGGCACGCTGCGAAGCCAGAAGCCGCTTGGCTGCTCCATTGTCGTCCGAGGGTGGCGTCGCCTTGTCCCATGCGAGCATGGCGGCGCGCGTCTCGGCCCATTGGGCATTCATCGCGGCATCGGCTTTTCGATAGTCCTCGGCCGCACACTGGTTCATGTCGGCCTGGGTCTGGGCATTGTTGCAATCGACGTCCCGCACGTCCTCACCCGAGGCCGGCGCGTCTTGCAGCAATACGCAACCGCACAGCATCAGGATCACGCTCCAGTTCATCGCTCGCCCCATGACCTAGCCCCGGCCTCGCGCATCTCAGAGACTGCCCATGACCTGCTGGCGGAAACCGTAGACTTCGCGTTTGCCCGAGAGCGGGATCAGCGTGACCTGACGCGTCTGCCCGGGTTCGAAGCGCACGGCAGTCCCTGCCGGAATGTCGAGCCGCATGCCGCGCGCCTTGTCACGCTCGAAGAGCAGCCCGGCATTGGTCTCGAAGAAGTGGTAGTGACTGCCGACCTGCACCGGGCGATCGCCGCTGTTGGAGACCTCAAGCGTCACGGTCGGATGTCCGGCATTCAGTTCGATTTCGCCAGCGGCGGCAATGATTTCACCGGGGATCATAGGGTTTCTCCGTATATCGAGCACAACTGGAACGCGAAGTTAAGCAACGTAATTAACGCGCCACCACCCCAGTATACGTGCCTCCAAAGCCGATGATTAATCTGTTTTTCCGCAATGTACTGTCCATAGTATTTAACAAATCCAGGAATCTGAGTGCCACCATGAAAAAAAGGTTCTATAAAATCACGGATATAATCATCGTGCTTCACAATTGCATCCATGATTAATTTATACCTCACCCATCCATAAAGGAAAAAAAGAAAAACAAATAAACTAATTAATAACAACTGATAATTTTGACCCGAATTTATGGAAATATCTACGGATACAGACTGCCCAGACTTCAGATCTCCGAATAGCATAAACCCGTAAAACGAGACAAATCCGCTCAGGGAAAATATCTCAATCCGGGTGACCTCGGCAGACAGACCTTCCAGCCGAGACCTTATATACTTCAACTCCTCGATGAGATACTGAGCTGTCTCGACTGAAGTCGCCCCCATCTATATCACCGAATAGGTTCGTGAACGGTGACGAGTTTCGTACCGTCGGGGAACGTCGCCTCGATCTGCACGTCGTGGATCATCTCGGCGATGCCTTCCATCACCTGGTCGCGGGTGATGACATGCGCGCCCGCCTCCATCAGATCGGCGACGGCGCGACCGTCGCGCGCCCCTTCGACGACGAAATCGGTGATCAGCGCAATCGCTTCCGGATAGTTGAGCTTCACGCCCCGTTCGAGCCGGCGACGCGCGACCATGGCGGCCATCGCGATCAGCAGTTTGTCCTTTTCCCGCGGCGTCAGATTCATGCGTGCTCCAATGGCGTGATCGTCAGAGATTCCAGACTTTTGGCACAGACGCGCCCCCGCGCAAGGCCGAAATGACGGGCAACAGGATTTTTCTCAAGGCAAAACCGTCGGAGGCAGCCACACGGGCAACAAGCTTGCCTTGCCAATGACTTACGCCGCCCATTTCTTCACCGATCTGCTCACGAATTGGGCGGATCAGCGCTTCGGCACGCGGGCTGACGAAGATGAGAGTCGCAAAGGCCACGCGTCCGGCAAGTACCGCCGGGGACGCCACAAGGTTAGCGACATCCCCCTCGAGCTTCAGCTCTTCGGCATGCAAAAGCTGACCTCCGCGGCGGATCCGCCAGCGGTCGCGAACCAGACCCGCATTCATCGCCTCCCCCATGGCCTTGCGCCCGAGCAGGATCGCCTCGACGGCCAAGAATTCGGCATCCTCGGCGAGGTCGACCTCCAGCCGGCGCGTCAGCGAGGCGTTGTCGAAGAGAATGCTTTCCTGTGGCAGCCAATGCATTTTGGCGCCCTCGCCCACCTCGATCCGCGTGGTGATCTGGCCGGTACCGGCAGAGGCCTTGTAGATCTTCTCACAGGCCTGCGTGGTCGCGGTGAGGAAACATCCCGGACCGGCGCGAAAGCTCCAGTCGAACTGGTCGCCACCAGTAATACCGCCCGCAGTGTTGATCGTCACCGCTTCGAGCTCGTCGGTGAAACTCTCAGGAAGGCGGATCTTGGCCGCCCCTTCCTGATAAAGCTCGGCGATGCGCGTACGCCCGCCGAGCGACTTTGTCACAAGTCGTCCGACACCGACGGCGCGTTGCTGTCTGGTTTGCTTGTTCGCGTGCACCGTGTCCCCTGCCCGCCATCGCTGATCGCGGCGGTTTTCTGTTTGTCGCTGCAGGCAGCGTCGACTGCGACTGTCGCAATCATCTCGCCGCCCGAGGCCTTGAAGAACTCCCACATTCTGTCGGTCGCATCAACCTCGCGGATCGCCTTGTCGCCGTTAGAAGCGAGACGGAAGCGCACCGTGCGGGCCGGCCAGGCGTGGTCAGCACTGGCAATCACATAGGAGACAACGCTGGTGCCTGCACGACAGCCGGCATAGGTCGCCACGTCGGCATTCTCACCGGTCTCGAGAGAGGCCCGCGTATCGCAGCCGTTGAGTTCGGCCCAGCGGTTGAGCGCCACTTCGCCGCCATACCGCCAATAGGCCCGGCCACCGCCTTCGAATGGATTGACGTGATCCTTCTTGCCGGAAAACGCGATGATCGACACCGGCCGGCTCGGCTGGCAGCTTTCCCGCCGCGGCTGCCAGACACCGTTTTCCTCGACGGGTGTACCGGCGCGCAGGCCCATGACGAAGCCGGCCGCGGCAAATTCGCGGAAGCCGTTGCAGATATATTGCGACAGCATGCGCCCGCCGCCGGAATAACCCGAGGCGTAAACCTTGGTGGCATCAATGCAGAGCTTTTCTTTTGCGATCTTCAGCGCCTCACGAATGGCGGCGGACTCATCCGCGCCCTCACCTGCCGTGACACCGGGCACGTTCCAGGCATAGGTGTTCGGCAATCCACCCTTCAGGCTGCCGGCCAGCGCCATGACCACGAAGCCCTCGCGCTCGGCAACCTCGTTCCAGTGGCTGCGGCCGAGCTGGACCTTCGGATTGCTGTTGGAGCCGTGGAAATCGAGAACCAGCGGGACCTTCTTCTTGCCTGTATAGCTCGACGGAATGACATAGATTGCCTCGCGCTCCACACCACCGGACTGAAAGCTGAGGCTGTAGTGGCCGGGCTGGACGGGTTCGCCACACCCCGCCGCCTGGGCAGCGGCGCTGGAAAGACCAAAGAAAAAGAGCCCCGCGACCACGCGCGAAATACCGCGTGCCCGCACGAGTGGGAAAACCGTGCTGGTTGTCATGGATGTGCCTTCTGTTCGAAGATGCGCGTTCAATAGCACGCGTGTCCCCAGCATCAACCCGACTTCGCTAATAAATCATCAACCCTGTCTTGCAAAATCAGACGGTCAGATGACGCCGCGCTTCCGGCGTATCGAGCGTCTCCGCTGCACCCTCATGCACGATCTCGCCGCGATCCATGATGTAAACGTGATCGGCGAGCTCCCGGCAGAAATCCAGATACTGCTCGACCAGCAGGATCGCCATGCCGGTCGTATCGCGCAGGTAGCGGATCGCCCGGCCGATATCCTTGATGATCGACGGTTGGATGCCTTCGGTCGGCTCGTCCAGCACCAGGATCTTCGGCCGCGTCACCATAGCTCGCCCGATCGCCAGCTGCTGCTGCTGCCCACCGGAGAGGTCACCCCCGCGCCGCGACAGCATGGTGTCGAGGACTGGAAACAGCGCGAAGATATCATCCGGGATGAAGCGGTCCTTGCGCTCCAGCGGTGCATAACCGGTCTCGAGGTTTTCTTTCACGGTCAGAAGCGGAAAGATCTCACGGCCCTGGGGCACATAGCCCACGCCCGTCCGCGCCCGGTTGAACGGCGCCATGCCGTTGAGCTTCTGGCCGTTGAAGGTGATCGTTCCCGCCGACACCGCATGCTGGCCGGTGATGGCGCGCAGAAGCGACGACTTGCCGACCCCGTTGCGACCGAGCACGCAGGTGATCTTGCCCATCTCGGCATTGATGGAGACGCCTCGGAGAGCCTGTGCGGCACCGTAGTGGAGATTGACGTTTTCGACTGTCAGCATCGCAATTCTCTTTTCATATTTAGGTCGCCCCTCATCCGGCTGCCGCCACCTTCTCCCCGCAAGCGGGGAGAAGACCCCGTGCCGCTGCCCTTGCGACCACCGCCGAGGTTCCGGCGGGCAAGTCCCCTCTCCCCGCCTGCGGGGAGAGGGTTAGGGTGAGGGGCAAACGCCAGAGCGCTCATCATCACCGCCCCAGATAGTTTTCGATGACCTTCTGGTCGTTCGAAACGAAATCGATCGAGCCCTCGGCCAGGACCGAGCCTTCCGCCAGACAGGTCACCTTGACGCCGAGGTCGCGGATGAAGCCCATGTCGTGTTCTACGACGACGACGGAGCGGGTCTTGGCGATCTCCTTGAGCAGAATGGCCGTTTCCGCCGTCTCGGCATCCGTCATGCCGGCGACCGGCTCGTCGACGAGCAGAAGCTTCGGCTCCTGGGCGAGCAGCATGCCGATCTCCAACCACTGCTTCTGGCCGTGGGAGAGATTGGCAGCGAGCTCGTCCTTGCGATGCGTCAGACGAACCGTCTCGAGGATCTCCTCGATGCGCGCCTTGTCTTTGGACGACAGGCTATAGAACAACGTGGCAAAGACACCCCGCTTGCGGTTCAGCGCCAGTTCCAGATTGTCCCAGACGGTATGGCTTTCGAACACCGTCGGCTTCTGGAACTTGCGGCCGATGCCAAGCTGCGCAATCTCGGCCTCGTCCTTCTTGGTGAGGTCGATCTTGCCGCCATCGAAGAAGACTTCGCCGCTGTCAGGTCGGGTCTTGCCGGTGATGATGTCCATCATCGTCGTCTTGCCGGCGCCGTTAGGGCCGATGATGGCGCGAAGTTCGCCGGGTTCGACGATGAAGGAGAGCGAATTCAGCGCCTTGAAGCCGTCGAAGGAGACGGAGACACCGTTGAGATAGAGCAGGCTGGACGTGGTCTTGTCGCTCATCACATCACTCCGCAGCCACGGGGGCCGATTGGGGTTTCACATCGGCGTTCGCCGCATCCTTGTCGGCTGCATCCCGATATTCCCTCCGGCGTGCGAGATACTGCTGCACCGTGCCGACGATGCCCTTGGGCAGGAACAGCGTGACGAAGATGAAGAGACCGCCGAGTGCAAACAGCCAGAGATCGGGGAAGGCACCGGTGAAATAGCTCTTGCCGACATTGACGAGGATCGCCCCGATGATCGGCCCGATCAGCGTGCCGCGCCCGCCGACAGCCGCCCAGACAACGACTTCGATCGAGTTGGCCGGATCGAATTCGCCGGGGTTGATGATGCCGACCTGCGGCACGAAAAGCGCACCGGCAATGCCCGCCATCATCGCCGAGACGACGAAGGTGAAGAGCTTGATGTTCTCGACCCGGTAACCAAGGAAGCGCACGCGGCTTTCCGCATCGCGCACGCCGACCAGCACCTTGCCGAACTTAGAACGGGTGATGCCGGACGCAATCACCAGGCAGAGCGCCAGGAAGATCGCCGAGAGCGCAAAGAGCACCGCACGCGTTCCGTCCGCCTGGACGGAGAAGCCGAGGATTTCCTTATAGTCGGTGAGGCCGTTATTGCCGCCGAAGCCCATGTCGTTGCGGAAGAAGGCGAGCATCAGCGCATAGGTCATCGCCTGGGTGATGATCGACAGATAGACGCCGTTGACGCGGGAGCGGAAGGCAAACCAGCCGAAAAAGAAGGCGAGCAGGCCGGGCACGATCAGCACCATCGCCATGGCGACAGGGAACATGTCCATGCCATGCCAGAACCACGGCAGTTCCTTCCAGTTCAGGAAGACCATGAAGTCGGGCAGGATGGGATCACCGTATACGCCACGGGAGCCGATCTGGCGCATCAGATACATGCCCATGGCATAGCCACCGAGCGCGAAGAAGGCGCCGTGGCCAAGCGAGAGAATGCCGCAATAGCCCCAGACGAGATCGAGCGCCAGCGCCAGCAGCGCGTAGCAGAGATACTTGCCCATCAGCGACATGACATAGGTCGGCACATGGAAGGGGCTGTCGGGCGGCGTCAGCAGGTTGAGCGCCGGGACGAGCAAGGCAAAGGCGATGAGGATGCCGGCGGCAATGAGGATCTTGCCTTCGAGTGCGCGTAAGATGAAGCCGGTAATCATGCTTCCACCGCCCTTCCCTTGAGCGCAAAGAGGCCGCGCGGTCGTTTCTGAATGAAGAGAATGATCAGCACGAGCACGAGGATCTTGCCGAGCACGGCGCCGACCGAGGGTTCGAGGAACTTGTTGAGGATGCCGAGCGACAAGGCGCCGACCAGCGTACCCCAGAGATTACCGACCCCGCCAAAGACCACGACCATGAAACTGTCGATGATATAGGCCTGGCCGAGGTTCGGAGAGACGTTGTCGATCTGGGAAAGCGCCACGCCGGCGATACCGGCAATGCCCGATCCGAGCGCGAAGGTGAAGGCATCGACCCAGGGTGTCCGAATGCCCATGGAAGACGCCATGCGGCGGTTCTGCGTCACGGCGCGCATCTGCAGGCCGAAGGCGGACTTCTTCATCAGCGCGAGCAGCGCGAAAAAGATGGTGAGCGAAAACAGCACGATCCAGAGACGGTTCCAGGTGATTGTCATGCCCCCCAGCGCAAATGAGCCGGACATCCAGGACGGGTTGCCCACTTCCTGGTTGGTCGGGCCAAAGATCGTGCGCACGGTCTGCTGGAGGATCAGCGAAATGCCCCAGGTGGCAAGCAGCGTTTCGAGCGGCCGGCCATAGAGGAACCGGATGACACCGCGCTCGATGACGAGCCCGATCAGCGCCGTCATCAAGAAGGCGACGGGCAGCGCAATGGCGAGAGACCAGTCGAAGAGACCGGGATAGCTGGTTCGGATCACCTGCTGCACCACGAAGGTGGAATAGGCGCCGATCATCACCATCTCGCCATGCGCCATATTGATGATGCCCATGACGCCAAAGGTGATGGCAAGGCCGATCGCCGCGAGCAGCAGCACCGATCCGAGCGAGATGCCGTACCAGACACTCTCGGCGGTATCCCACAGGATCAACTCGCCTTCGATCTTCGAGACGGCGGCGTCGAGATCCGGCCGCAAGCTCTCATCAATGGTGCCGGATACGGAGAGCAGGATGCTCTTGGCCGGTCTGCCGCCGATTGATGCGACAGCCTCGATCGCGCCTCGCTTCTCCTCGATCGAGCGGTCAGACGCCAGAATGGACACGGCCCTCGCCTGCTCCATGCGCGCCTTGACCTCGGCATCGGTTTCCTTGGCAAGCGCTGTCTCGACGAGCTCAAGATTTTCGGCACTCGGAGACTGCAGCACCGCCTGGGCGGCGGAAAGACGGACATTCCTGTCCGGGCTGAGCAGCGTCAGTCCGCCCAGCGCGGAACGGATGGCGCGACGGAGATTGTTGTTGACCCTCACCTTGGTGAAGGCGCCCTTGGGCTCCTCGCCGACAGTCTCGCCCGTCAACGGATCGATGGCCGCCAGATTGCTGCCGGCAGCCTTGGTGATGAAGACCTGATTGTCCGACTTGCGAACGAAGAGTTCGCCCTCTGCAAAGGCTTCGAGCGCAGGAACGACGCGCGGATCGCCTGTCGCGGCGATCTGCCCCAGAAGCGCTTCGGCCTCTTTAAAGCTGGCTTTTCCAAGAGCTTTGATGAGATCCTTGGGATCGCTCTGCGCGAAGGAGGGCGCGGCGAAGGAAAGGAAGAGGAAGGCGAGTGTGATGAAACGGATAAGCATTCTGTTGTCCCCCGGTTGGCGGGGCGGCGGAGCCTGAAAAGCCCCTCATCCGCCTGCCGGCACCTTCTCCCCGTGGACGGGAAGAAGGGGTAGTTCCGCTATGTGCGGTTCGCGAACACCCTCCCCTTGAAGGGGAGGGTCGAACCGAAGGTTCGGGGTGGGGTGACGCTGTGCACGAAATCACCCCCACCCATCGCTAGGCGATGACCTCCCCCCTCAAGGGGGAGGTGGGAAAAAGCCGATCAGCTGCCCTTGCCGCCGCACTTGCCGGTGGCAACGTTGAAGTTGCCGCATTCCATCGGCTTGCGCCAATCGGCGATCAGGTCCTTGGAATCAGGCAGATAATCGGACCACTCGTCACCGACGACGGCAGGCGTTTCCTGGACGACTTCAAACTGGCCGTCGGCCTGGATTTCGCCGATCAGCACCGGCTTGGTGATGTGGTGGTTCGGCATGACGGTCGAGTAGCCGCCGGTCAAGTTCGGAACGGCAACGCCGATGATCGAGTCGAGAACGGCATCGGTTTCGGTCGTGCCCGCAGCTTCGACGGCCTTAACCCAGGCGTTGAAGCCGATATAGGCAGCTTCCATCGGGTCGTTGGTCACGCGCTTTTCGTTGCCGGTAAAGGCATGCCAGGTCTTGATGAACTCGGCATTGGCCGGGGTGTCGACGGACTGGAAGTAGTTCCAGGCGGCAAGGTGACCGACGAGCGGTGCGGTATCGAGACCGGCGAGTTCTTCTTCACCGACCGAGAAGGCCACGACCGGGATGTCTTCGGCCTTGATGCCCTGGTTGCCCAGTTCCTTGTAGAACGGCACGTTGGCGTCACCGTTGATGGTCGAAACGACGGCGGTCTTCTTGCCGGCCGAACCGAACTTCTTGATGTCGGAGACGATGGTCTGCCAGTCGGAATGACCGAACGGCGTGTAGTTGATCATGATGTCTTCTTCGGCAACGCCCTTGGACATCAGATAGGCTTTGAGGATCTTGTTGGTCGTCTGCGGATAGACGTAGTCGGTGCCGGCGAGAACCCAACGCTCGACGCCTTCGTTCTCGGCCAGGTAGTCAACGGCCGGGATCGCCTGCTGGTTCGGAGCAGCGCCTGTGTAGAAGATGTTGCGCGAGGATTCTTCACCCTCGTACTGGACCGGGTAGAAGAGGATCGAGTTCAGCTCTTCGAAAACAGGGAGAACGGACTTGCGCGACGACGAGGTCCAGCAACCGAAGACGGCCGCAACCTTGTCCTTTTCAATCAGCTCGCGCGCCTTTTCGGCAAACAGCGGCCAGTCAGACGCCGGGTCGACAACGACGGCTTCGATCTTCTTGCCGAGAATGCCACCCTTCTTGTTCTGCTCTTCGACGAGCATCAGCATGGCGTCTTTCAGCGTCGTTTCCGAGATCGCCATCGTGCCGGACAGCGAGTGCAGAACGCCGATCTTGATCGTGTCTTCCTGGGCGAATGCGCCGTGGAAGGCCGTCGTCGACAGCATGGCGCCGAGAAGCGCGCCTGTCAGTTTCATCTTCATGGACATTGTTGTGATCCCCTCTTCTTGGTCGCAACCGGTCGGTTAATGAGTGTTAACCGTTGCTGAAGGGGACTATCCGATGCCGCAGTGCAAAACCGTATACGTCGTTTGACGTAGGTCGGGGGGTAAAAGAGGGAACACGTATGGCGGACCGATCGCAGCCTTACAAGTTCAGGGTTGTACAGATCAGAAGGCCATCGATATAGAAGGACGTATCTGGAAAGGACTGCAATGGATTTCCCGCTCCGTCGAACGGCTCTCAAAGAGGCGACTGCCGACGCTCATGCGGCGCTCGATAGTCTCGTCGGCAGTTTCCGGACTCTTGATGACTACAAGTGTTACCTGGCCGGCATCGCAGCCTTCCGCATGCCGGTCGAAGCCTGGCTCTCCGAGGCCGAACTGCCTTTGGACCTCAAGGACTACGAGCCCCACCGTGTCCATGCGGAACTGGAAGCTGATCTTTCCGACCTGAACACTCGCCCGCCGACGGACCAGCCGGCGTTCACACCGCCGGAGGGCGATGGCATCGTCGGACTGCTTTATGTCCTGGAAGGATCGGCGCTCGGTGCCCGCCTCCTCGCCAAGCGCGCGGAAGCACTCGGCCTGTCGGCCGATTTCGGTGCACGACATCTTTTTTCCCAGGCACGGAACTTTTCCAGCTGGCGTGCGTTGACCGAGCATATGGAGAACGTGCGTGTATACGACAACCGAGCCGCTGCTAGGTGGGCAAACACCGCCTTCGACTATGCCCGTAGTGCCTTCGAAAGCGCCCTGAATGCAGAACGTTCCATCCGTGGATCTCACCAATTGTGATCGCGAACCCATCCACATCCCCGGCTCGATCCAGCCGCATGGATGTCTTCTGGCCTGCGATCCAGGCATAAGTTCCATCCGACTTTATTCGGCGAATGCCCCGGAGATGCTGGGCGCCAAGGGCCCGATGGACGGGCTCTGGATCGCCGATCTGCTCGGCGAGGACGTGATTCATGACATCCGCAACGCCGTCGCCGCCGCCCCCGAAGCGAGCCGCCCGGCCGTGATCGCCCATCTCCAGCTTCCGACGGGACAGCACTTCGATGTCGCCGTCCATCGCCAGGAGCAGGGCGCGATCCTCGAATTCGAGCCCTCATTCCGACGCACCCAGCCGCTGCAGCTCGCCCGTGAAATGATCGGTCGGGTGAAGGATATCAACGATATCGATCTGCTGATTTCCGCGTCTGCCAAGCTGGTTCGCACAGTGCTCGGCTACGACCGCGTCATGATCTACCGCTTTGAGGAAGATGGATCGGGCAAGGTCGCGAGCGAGGCCAAGCGCCACGATCTGGAGAGTTTTCTCGGCCAGTATTTTCCGGCGACCGATATCCCGCGTCAGGCGCGCATCCTCTATATGCAGAACCCGATCCGCGTCATTTCGGATGCGCGAGGTCTGCGCGTCGATCTGCTGCCGCAGGCCGCAGAACGGGCCGCGCCGCTCGATCTTTCCTTCGCCCACCTGCGCAGCGTCTCGCCGATCCATTGTGAATATCTGCGCAACATGGGCGTTTCGGCCTCCATGTCGATCTCGATCATCGTCGACGGCAAGCTCTGGGGCCTGATCGCCTGCCATCACTATGCGCCCAAGACCCTGACCATGTCCGAGCGCATCGCGGCAGAAATGTTCGGCGAATTCTTCTCGCTGCATCTCCTGGCGCTGAAGCAGAAGCGCAAGCTGGATATATCCAACGAGGCGCGGCGCTCGCTTGATCGGTTTCTCCAGGCCGCCTCGCATCGTTCCGATCTCGATGACATCCTGACCGCCGCCCTGCCCGAGTTCCAGACGCTGTTCGCCTGTGACGGCGTCGGACTTCTGATGAATGGCCGCTGGACGGCCATCGGTAGCACGCTGCCGCCGGGCGCTGAGGAAGACTTCACCCGCTTCATCGCCGAGGTGGCAGATGGCCGGATCTGGTCGACAAAGGCGCTTTCTGAGGACTATCCGCCGGCCGAAGCCTTCTTCGAAGACGTTTCCGGCGTCATGGCCGTTCCCCTCTCGCATTTGCCGCGCGACTACATCTTCTTCTTCCGCAAGGAACGCCTGCAGACGCTGAACTGGGCGGGCAATCCGGACAAGTCCTATGAGGCTGGCCCGCTCGGCGATCGCCTGACCCCACGCAAGAGCTTTGCCCTGTGGAAGGAAACGGTTCAGCGTCAGGCGGCGCCCTGGCGCGACAGCGATTTCGAGATTGCGGAAGCGATCCGTTCGGCGACCGTCGAGATCGTCCTGCGTCACAACGAGCTGATGCAAGAGGAACGCAGCAAGTCCGACGTGCGCCAGCGCATGCTGAACGAGGAGCTGAACCACCGGGTCAAGAACATCCTGGCCGTAATCAAGTCGCTGGTGGCAGCGCCCTCGCGGGATGAACTGCCGATCCAGGACTATATCGGCTCGCTGCGCGGTCGGATCCATGCGCTGTCCCACGCCCATGACCAGCTGACGCGGGGTGGTGGTGGCGGCACGCTCAAAGACCTGCTGCAGGCAGAGCTTCTGCCCTATCGCGCTGGTCGCAGCGTGATCGAGGTGAACGGCCCCTCCGTCACGCTCGACGCCCGGGCCCATGCCGTGGCAGCACTGGTGATCCACGAGATGTGCACGAATGCTGCAAAATACGGCGCCCTTTCGCGCGACGGTGGCTCGCTCGCCATTTCCTGGGAGGGAACCGCGGACGGCGACTGCCGACTGCACTGGCGCGAAAGCGGCGGACCGACCATTGGCCCCATCGGTCGCAAAGGCTTTGGCTCAGCCCTCATCGAGCGTAGCATTCCCTACGACCTCGGCGGAACAAGCCGGGTCGATTATCGCCCCGAGGGACTGGATGCAGAGTTCCGGCTGCCAGGCCGATTTATGAGCTGGGAGGTTGAAACCGTGAGCGAAGAACCCAATCCGCATGTCGAGGCCGAAGTGGTCAATCATCCGACCAGCATCGCCGGAATACCGGTTCTGCTGGTTGAGGATCAGGTTCTGATCGCCATGGATGCGGAAATGATGCTCGCCGATGCCGGCATCGATAATGTCGTGACCGCGAGCTCAAGCAGCGATGCCTTGAACCGCCTCAAAAGTTTCGCCCCGGCGATCGCAATCCTCGACATCAATCTCGGCAGCGACACATCGGTGCCCGTCGCCCAGGAGCTGATACGTCGGGGCATCCCCTTTGTCTTCGCCACGGGTTACGACGATCGCTCCTCGGTTCCAGAGGAATTACTGTCCGTACCAGTCGTGCGTAAGCCCTATGATGCCGACGCCCTCGTGAAAGCACTCTCCGACAGGCTGGCCGCCCAGGTTCCGGCAGAGTGATCCGCTGAAACTGTCGCAACCCATGCGTTGCTAGGGTTGCCGGGCCGGCCCGAAGCCAATACGTTCTCATTATGTTCCGACATAAAGGAGGCGACCGTGGAGGCTCTGGAAAGTTTCATCATTGAAGCCAAGGCCGTGACCTATGTCAGCGGCAAGGTCCCTGCCCCCTCGGCAAGCCGGACTGGCGCAAAGGATATTTCCTATGAGCGCGGACGCTTTCGTTATCTCGACAGCCATTTTGGCGGAACGGATTTTCTCGGCCAGGAAGTGGTCTGGCAGGGCGAGATTCCGGTCTGGGCAATGAACTATTACGGTCGCATCCTCGATGCCGAGCGTTTCGACGGCGGGCGGGCGGGCACCGTCATCAAGTTGGCTCTGACAGCCCTTTATCAGGAAAAGCGCTTTCTCGGCGGCTTCACCTATCTGCACCCGCTCGGAGAATATCTCGACCAGTCGGTCGGAGACTACCGCAGCTTCCTCGGTGTCGAACGTATCCGGATGGGTGAGCGCGTGGTCTATCAACTCGACTATCAGGGCGGCCTGATCAAGCCCTAACGGGCCTTGCTATTCTGGACAATCGCGTGAAAATGCCTAAAGGAAAGCCACTCAGAACAAGGCGCTAGAATTTAGGCATGGCCGCACGCCAACGCATCATCCCCGTTCGCCGCGAATACAATCGCTGGGTTGCGAACCAGACGCTGGAGGACTATGCGCTGCGCTTTACGGCAAAGAGCGCCCGCAAATTCTCCTCCAGCCGTATTTCACAAACGGCAATCGGCGCGATCAGTTTTCTCGCACTGGAGGCGATCGGCGGCACGATCACGATCGCCTATGGAACCACCAACGCCTTCTTCGCCATCATCGTCGCCGCGATCCTGATGCTGCTCGTCGGCATACCGATCAGTCGCTACGCAATCCGCCACGGGGTCGACATCGATCTTCTGACCCGCGGTGCCGGCTTCGGCTATATCGGATCGACCATCACCTCGCTGATCTATGCAGCCTTCACCTTCATGCTCTTTGCCATCGAGGCTTCGATCATGACCAAGGCGCTAGAACTCGCCTTCGGCATTCCGCTCTGGCTCGGCTACATCATCTCCGCCGTGGCCGTACTGCCGCTGGTGACCTACGGCATCCGGATGATCTCGAAGTTCCAGCTGATCACCCAACCCTTCTGGATTGTGCTGAACATCCTGCCCTTCGTCTTCATCGCCTTTCTCGACTGGGAAAAGATCGACCTCTGGATCGCCTTTGCCGGCGTTGATCACTCGAACGCCCATCTTGGCGAGGCAGCCCCTTTCAATCTCCTGGAGTTCGGCGCCGCCTCCGCCGTCATTCTGGCACTGATGCCGCAGATCGGCGAACAGGTGGACTTCCTCCGCTTCCTGCCGCCCGAGGGCGCCCGCAAGCTGCACCATCGCATCGGCATCTTCCTCGCCGGCTCCGGCTGGGTCGTGCTCGGTGTGCCCAAGCTGCTGGCAGGCTCCTTCCTCGCCGTCCTGACGCTCTCGACCGGCGTGCCGATCAGCGAGGCCGCCGATCCCGCCCATATGTATGTCGCGGCCTTCGGCTACATGATCCCGAACGAGACGGCAGCCATGCTGCTGATGGCGGGTTTCGTCGTTATCTCCCAGCTCAAGATCAACGTGATGAACGCCTATGCAGGCTCGCTCGCCTGGTCGAACTTCTTCTCGCGTCTGACCCACAGCCATCCGGGCCGCGTTGTCTGGCTGGTCTTCAACGTCGCGATCGCGCTTCTGTTGATGGAGCTCGGCATCTACGGCCTGCTCGAAGAAACGCTCGGCATCTTCTCGATCATTGCCATGAGCTGGCTCTGCGCCATCTCGGCCGACCTCTTTGTCAACAAGAAGCTGGGCTTGTCGCCGCCGGGCATCGAGTTCAAGCGCGCCCACCTCTACGACATCAATCCCGTTGGCTGCGGCACCATGGCGCTCTCTGCTGGCCTTGCACTCGCCGCCCATTTCGGTGCCTTCGGCTCGACTATGGCGTCGCTGTCGACCTATGTGACGCTGGTCGCCTTTGTGATCTCCCCGCTGATCGCCTGGGCAACCGACGGCAAGTTCTACCTGGCCCGCAAGCCGCGCTACAGCTGGAAGAACCAGACCGGCATCACCTGTTCGATCTGTGAGCATCCGTTCGAGCCGGAGGACATGGCCTGGTGCCCCGCCTATGCAGCCCCGATCTGCTCGCTCTGCTGCACGCTCGACAGCCGCTGTCACGACATGTGCAAGCCGCATGCGAAGATCAATGCACAGGCCGCGACAGTTGCCCGCGCTCTTTTGCCAGACGCGGTAATCGAGACCTTCTCGACCCGTCTTGGCCGCTACGCGCTGACCGCCATGATCTCGATTTCCGTCATCGGCATCATCCTTGCGGTCATCGCCCATCAGGTGAATGCCGCGACCCCCGCCATGACCGACGTGGTCAACCGCGCGGTCACCGTCGTCTTCTTCATCTTCGCCATCATCGCCGGTATCGTCTCCTGGTTCTATGTGCTTGCCCATGACAGCCGTGTCGTGGCGGAAGAGGAATCCTCCCGCCAAAACACGCTGCTGCTCAAGGAAATCGCCGCGCATCGGAAGACGGACGCCGCGCTGCAGAATGCCAAAGAGACCGCGGAAGCGGCGAACCGCGCGAAGAGCCGTTATGTCGTCGGCCTTTCCCACGAGCTTCGGACGCCCCTCAATGCGGTGCTAGGCTATGCCCAGATCCTCGAGCGCGACGAGACGATCCCCGTGCCGCGCCAGTCGGCGATCAAGGTCATCCGTCGCTCCGCCGACCATCTGTCCGGCCTGATCGACGGCCTCCTCGATATCTCGAAGATCGAGGCTGGCCGCCTGCAGGTCTTCTCCAACGAGGTCAATATTCAGGATTTCCTCGACCAGCTCATCGACATGTTTGCGCCGCAGGCTGCCGCCAAAGGCATTCTCTTCGAGCATCAGCGCTCGCGCGCCCTGCCGCTCTATGTGCGCACCGACGAGCGGCGCCTGCGCCAGATCCTCGTCAATCTGCTGTCGAACGCCATCAAGTTCACCGAGGAAGGCACGATCCGCTTTAGCGTCGATTATCGCAGCCAGGTGGCGACGTTTACCGTCAGTGACACCGGTCGTGGCATCTCGGAAAAGGACCTCAACCGCATCTACGAACCCTTCCAGCGCGGCGAGGCCGACAACATCCGTCCGCAACCGGGCCTGGGCCTTGGCCTTACCATCACCAAGCTCCTGACCAACACGCTTGGCGGCGAGATCTCGGTCACCAGCGAGCGCGACAAGGGCTCGACCTTCAAGGTGCGCCTGATGCTGTCGGCCATCGACCGTCCGAATACGGCACCTGCGCCGGAGCGCAAGATCGTCTCCTATACCGGCCCGCGCCGCACGATCGTCGTCGTCGACGACAACGAGGACCACCGCGAACTGATGCGTGAGGTGCTCGCCCCGCTCGACTTCGTCGTCCTGACGGCAGGTGGCGGGCCCGAATGCCTGACCCTCATCGAAGGCGTGAAGGCCGACCTTTTCCTTGTCGACATCTCGATGCCGGGCATGAATGGCTGGCAACTCGTTGAAAAGCTGCGTGACGTAGGCCAGAAGGCACCGATCCTGATGCTCTCGGCCAATGTCGGCGATGCGCCGGCCCCCGGCGGTGATGGCCATGACGACGCGATCACGAAGCCCGTCGACATCACCCGTCTGCGTGACAAGCTCGCTCGCTTTCTCGGCCTCGACTGGATCTATGCAGACGACCCGCGTCTGCTTCAGCCGGGAGTGCCGGCGGAGCGCCCGGTCTCGCCGGGTGCGATGCATATCGAGGAGTTGATCAGCCTCTGCGATATCGGCTATGTCCGCGGCATCGAGGCAAAGCTTGCCGAACTCGGCGGGCTGGGGAACACCACGGCCTTCGTCGACGCGGCCCGCGCCTATCTGCAGGCCTTCGACCTCGCCGGGCTGCGCAGTTTCCTGACCTCATTCGAAACCGGCAGGGAGCCGATCCATGGCTGAGGCAAACCGCCGCGATATCGTGCTTCTGGTGGACGACAGTCCCGATGCGCTCGGCTTCCTCACCGAAGCGCTGGAAGCATCGGGCTATTCCGTCCTGATCGCCACTTCGGGCCATGGCGCGCTCTCGATCGTTGCCCGCATCAGCCCCGACCTCATTCTGCTCGACGCTGTCATGCCCGGAATGGACGGCTTCGAGACCTGCCGCACCTTGAAGGCCGATCCGGTGGTCGCCCAGGTCCCGGTCATCTTCATGACCGGGCTCACAGAGACCGAACATGTGGTGAAAGCACTCGAATCGGGTGGCGTGGACTACCTCACCAAGCCGATCAACATCGACGAGCTGCGAGCCCGCATCCGGGTACACCTCTCGAACGCCCGCTCGGCCCAGAGCGCCCGCGTCGCGCTCGACGCTGCCGGGCGCCATCTGCTCGCCATCAGGGGTGACGGTCAGGTCCACTGGACCACGCCGCAGGCCAACCGTCTGATCGAGACGGCGATCGGTCATGCCGAGGGCATCGGCGATGTGGCGAAGGCCGCTGCCGAATGGCTGAGCCATCGGCGCACCGGAACGCCACAGAGGGCCGAAACGAGTTTTGCCTTTCCCGGCGCGACCGGCCTGCCGCTCACGCTGTCATTGCTCGGCACGATCGGTGCCGACGAATATCTCTTCCGCCTGACCTCAGCGAACCGCCAGAGCGAAGACGAAATGCTGCGCGAAAGCTTCGGCCTGACCCACCGCGAAAGCGAGGTTCTGCTCTGGATCGCCAAGGGCAAGGCCAACCGCGACATCGGCGAAATCCTCGGCCTCTCCTCGCGCACGGTGAACAAGCACCTTGAGCAGATCTATTCGAAGCTCGGGGTGGAGAACCGTGCATCTGCCGCCGTGAAGGCGGCCAACGCTTTACGCGAGGGATGACCAGGCAATCGCGTCCCCCCTCTTTTCCCTTGAGAGGAACCGGATGGAAAACGCCGTCGTGATCTCAGGCTGTTCGGGTGGCGGCAAGTCGACGCTGATTGCCGAACTCTCCAGGCGTGGCTTTGCAGTCGTGCCCGAGCCGGGCCGCCGCATAGTCGCCGAGGAACTGGCAGGCGATGGCAAGTCCCTGCCTTGGGTCAGCCTTGAGGATTTCGCGCGCAGAGCAATCGATCTGGGCCGCCGTGACCGCGAAGAGGCCCACACATTGAAATCCCGCTGGATCTTCTTCGACAGAAGCCTGGTAGACGCCTATGCCGCCCTCGCAGATGCGACCAGAGACATCAGCGTAACGGACAGCCTACTCCGCCGGGACAGATACCATCCCACCGTATTCCTGACACCGCCTTGGCCCGAAATATACCGCGAGGACGCCGAACGACGGCATGATTTCGAAGCGGCTGTCACCGAGTTCGAGCGATTGGCAACGATCTATCCTGCGCTCGGCTATTCATTGGTTCTTCTCCCGAAGGCCCCAGTCGAAGACCGCGCTGACTTCCTTCTGGCCAAACTCTCAGGCAACTAACATCACGAACTGCAAACGCAGAAAGCCCGGCGCGAGGCCGGGCTTTCCGTCGGTCCGATGAAGGATCGATTAGTTCTGGAAGTACGAGTACTTGCCGTCCTCGCCCTTCTTCCAGGTGTACATGACGTAGTCAGGGCGGGTGATGTCACCCTTGGCGTCGAAGCCGAGTTCGCCGATGACGGTCGTGTACGGGCCCTTTTCCTTCAGGGCCGTCGCAACGGTTTCCGGATCGTTGGAAGCGGCAGCCTTGGCAGCTTCTGCGATAACCTGCAGGGCAGCGTAGGAGTACAGCGTGTAAGCTTCCGGCTCGAAGCCAGCGTCGCGGAACTTCTTCACGGCGTCAGCTGCATTCGGGTTCATGCGCGGATCCGGCGGGAAGGTCATGAGCGTGCCGTCGACTGCGTCACCGGCGATCGAAGCAAGTTCGTTCGAGGTGATGCCGTCGCCAGACATCAGGGTCGCGTTCAGGCCCTGGCTGTCCATCTGACGCATGATCAGGCCAGCTTCCGTGTGCAGACCGCCGAAGTAGACGACGGTGACGCCGGCTTCCTTCATCTTGGCGATGAGCGCCGAGTAATCCTTTTCGCCGGCAGTGATGCCTTCGTAGATCACTTCGGTAACGCCGAGCTCGTTCATCGCCTTCTTGGTTTCGTCGGCGAGACCCTGGCCGTAAGGCGTCTTGTCGTGAACGACGGCAACCTTGCCGTCCTTGAAGTTGTCGGCGATGTACTTGCCGGCAACAGCGCCCTGCTGGTCGTCACGGCCGCAGGTACGGAAGGTGTTCCACAGGCCGCGCTCGGTGAAGTTCGGGTTGGTGGAAGCCGGCGTGATCTGCAGGATGCCGTTTTCGGCATAGACTTCAGAAGCCGGGATCGAAACGCCCGAGTTGAAGTGACCGACGACGAACTTCACGCCGTCAGCAACGAACTTGTTGGCAACCGAAACGCCCTGCTTGGCGTCCGAGACGTCGTCGCCGAGAACGACCTTGATCATTTCGCCGTTGATGCCACCGGCGGCATTGATGTCGGCAGCAGCCTGCTCGGCACCCTTCTGCAGCTGTGCACCGAAGGCAGCGTTCGGGCCGGTCAGCGGGCCGGCAACGCCGACCAGGATTTCGGCATAGGCGTTGCCGCTGAAGGCAACCATGGCCGTCAGCGCAACTGCCGAAAGAAGAGACTTCTTCATATTGTTACTCCCAAGTTTTTTGTGCGGGTTTAGGATAAAAACCCTGCGCAATACCCGCTGTGACTGCGCCGGAAAACTGTTCCACTCTTTTGTGTCTGGCCGAGGCCTTGTTATATGCCAGGCCGTAGCCTTCTGTCGCCAATCTGCGACAGAAAACAACGGCTTGTCAATCTTTGTTCTTCCACGAGAAATACGAAGTTCTCTCATAGAGCCAGTAGTAGTTGTCGACCATCTGCGTGGTGCGGCGTGCCTGGAAACCAGCTACCGCAAACGCCATCAGGATTACGACGTCGACGATGTAATAGAAGGGGCTGAGGAACGGTCCGGCAAACAGCGAGTAGTGCAGGAAACGCATGGCAAAACCCAGCCCGAGCACATAGACGAGAACCGTGCCGTAGCCGTCCCAGCCTTCCGCTGCGGCCCTGCCCGTGCGCCAGGCGGTCCAGAAGCCGAGGAGCAGAACGAGGAAACGCAGCACGAGACGGACCGTCGTGTCGCTTTCGAAAAACAAACCTTGCATGTCAAATACTCCCCGCGCTCAGTGATGGCCGCCTTCGAGATAGGCCGCGCGAACCGACGGATCGGCCAGCAGTTCCTTACCCGTACCACTCATCGTCACCTTGCCATTGACCATGACATAGGCACGGTCGGAAAGCTTCAGTGCGGCGAAAGCGTTCTGCTCAACGAGGAAGACGGTCAGGCCTTCTTCCTTGTTGAGCCGCTTGATCTGCTCGAAGATGCCCTTGACGATCAGCGGTGCGAGACCGAGCGACGGCTCGTCGAGGAGAAGCAGCTTCGGACGCGACATCAGCGCGCGACCGATCGACAGCATCTGCTGCTCGCCACCCGAGAGCGTGCCGCCGCGCTGGCTCTGACGTTCCTTCAGACGAGGGAACATGGTGAACACCTTCTCCACGTCCTCCTTGAAGTATTTCAGGTTGTCGAGGCCTGCGCCCATCTGCAGGTTCTCGAGCACGGTCATGCGCGGAAAGATACGACGGCCTTCCGGCGACTGGGCAATGCGACGACGGGCAATCAGGTGCGTCGGCATTTCGGTGATGTCTTCGCCGTCGAAGACCACCCGACCGGTACGTGCCTGGGGGCTGCCGCAGATGGTCATCATCAGCGTCGACTTGCCGGCACCGTTGGCACCGATCAGCGACACGATCTCACCCTTGTGCACTTCGACATCGACGCCCGCGAGCGCGCGGATGTTGCCGTAATAGGTTTCGACGCCGGAAACTTTGAGTAGCGGTTCAGAAGACATCAGTGCTCTCCTCCCGCCACGGCTTCGACTTCGTGGATCGCTTCTTCCAATTCTTCATCCTCGACACCCAGGTAGGCCGCGATGACCTTCGGGTCGTTCTTGACGTGATCAGGTGTGCCGTCGGAGATCTTCTGGCCGTATTCCAGGACGACGACGTGATCGGAAATCTCCATGACGACCGACATGTCGTGCTCGATCAGGAGCAGCGAGGTGCCTTCATCGCGGATAGCGCGCAACAGCGTGTTGAGCGCCAGAGATTCCTTCGGGTTGAGACCGGCAGCCGGCTCGTCCAGGCACAGAAGCTCCGGACCCGTGCACATGGCGCGGCAGATCTCCAGACGACGCTGGGCGCCGTAGGGAAGATCTCCGGCCGGATCATCGGCACGCGCGATCAGGTCCGCTTTCTCAAGCCAGTAGCGAGCCTTCTCGATCGATTCGGACTCGGCCTTCTTGTAGGCCGGCAGGCCGAGCAGGCCGAGCACGGTGTAACCGGATGCCTTCATCAGCGCATTGTGCTGCGCCACCAGAAGGTTTTCGAGAACCGTCAGACCGGAGAACAAACGGATGTTCTGGAACGTCCGCGCCACCTTTGCCTTCTTGGGGATTTCGAAGTCTGGCAGCCGCTCGAGGAGATGGCGGTCTCCGGATTTCTGGATCAGGGTGATCATGCCCATGGTCGGCCGATAGAAGCCGGTGATGCAGTTGAAGACCGTGGTCTTGCCGGCACCGTTTGGCCCGATCAGCGCGGTGATTTCGCCGCGCTTGGCTTCGAAGGACAGGTCGTTGATGGCCATGAGGCCACCAAAGCGCATCGACAGATGCTCGACTTTCAGAATCGTATCATTGCTCATTGTCGTGTTCCCGGAGGCCATCAGCCGTGACCCTCCTTGGTAAAGCTGCCCGAGACGGCCTTGCGTTCCTTGAGGAAGGCCGTCGGCTCTCTGCTGCCGACGAAACCGCGCGGCTTGAACAGCATGACGATGACCATGGCGAGGCCGAAGAGGATCATGCGGTACAGTTCCGGAGTGAATTCGGGGCCGAAGATGACCTTGAGGAACTCCATCTCACGCAACGCTTCAGTGCCGCCGATCATGACGATCGCCGCAACCGCGATCCCCGTCAGCGACCCCATGCCGCCGAGCACGACGATGGCAAGGATGACGGCGGATTCGAGGAAGACGAAGCTTTCCGGCGAAACGAAGCCCTGACGTGCAGCGAAGAAGGAGCCAGCAAAGCCGCCGAACATCGCACCGATCGCGAAAGCCGTAAGCTTGGTCGTGACGGTGTTGATGCCGAGCGAGCGGCAGGCGATCTCGTCTTCACGCAGCGCTTCCCACGCACGGCCGATCGGCATGCGGCGAAGCTTGATCGTGACGTAAGCCGTCAGGCAGCAGAGCGCCAGGATCACGTAAAACAAGTAGATCTTGTAATAGGCTGATGACATCGGCAGGTCGAAAGTCTTGGCGAAACCGCCGGCCGAGGCATCGAAAGGCATGCCGAACAGCGTCGCCTTCGGAATGCTGGAGATACCGAATGTACCCTTGGTAACGTCCTGCCAGTTGATCAGCACCAGTCGGATGATTTCCCCGAAGGCGAGCGTCACGATGGCTAGATAGTCGCCTCGGAGACGCAGCACCGGGAAGCCCAGGATGATACCCCAGAAGGCGGCCAGGATACCGGCGAGCGGCAGAAGCAGCCAGAAGGACAAGCCGAAATTCTGGGCAAGCAGTGCGTAGGAATAGGCACCGACTGCATAGAAGGCGACGTAACCCAGGTCGAGCAGGCCGGCGAGACCGACGACGATGTTGAGCCCCCAGGCGAGCATGACGTAGATCAGGATCTGGATGCCGAAGTTATCGACATACTTGAGAGAACCCTGAACCCCGGTCAGCGCAACGATGACCGGCGGGTAGAGGATCAGCGCAAGCAGCGCGATCTTCAGGAAATGCGTCTTGAAGAATGACGGCTGGGCGTCGATCTCATGCACGGGAACGGAAGCGGATTTCTTTTCCCGGCGGGCCGCGAACCATGGCGCGATGAACGCCACCATGGCGAAGCGGCCGACTGCGGCGATCAGCACGAACACTGCGAGAAGGCCGGGACGCGTGTACCAGATCAGCTCGTTCGCCATATTCTGATCGGTCTTGATGCCGATATAGAGGCTGAACAGACCAAGTGCGATGATACCGGCGAACAGGCCTTCCTTGATGGCGCGCGCCAGTGTGCCGGACGACGCAGCACCATTTACGTTTTCAGAAGTAGTCATGGGATCAAACCTTCTCGACTTCCGGACGTCCGAGGATGCCGGTGGGCTTGAAGATCAGCACGAATGCCAGGATGCCGAAAGTTGCGACATCCTTGTACGCGATGCTGAAATAGGCGGACCAGAGCGACTCGATCAGACCGATGAGCAGACCACCAAGCACGGCGCCCGGCAGGGAGCCGATGCCGCCAAGAACGGCCGCGGTGAAGGCCTTGACCCCCGGAATGAAGCCGTCGTGGAACGATGCGACACCGTAATACATAAGGTACATCGTACCAGCGACAGCGGCGAGTGCCGCACCCATCACGAAGGTGATGGAGATCGTCTTGTCGACGTCGACGCCGAGCAGCGCCGCCATCTTGCGGTCCTGCTCCGTGGCGCGCTGAGCGCGGCCCAGCGGTGTCTTGTTGACGATGTACCAGAATGCGGCGAGCAGGACGACAGTCACCACGACGATGATCACCTGCTTAAGCGCGATGGTGATATTGCCAAAATGCAGAACATCGCTGACCAGCGGCGGGATCGGCTTGTTGCGCGGACCCTGCGAGATCTGGATGAAATTCGACAGAACGATCGACATGCCGATCGCCGTGATCAACGGCGCGAGGCGAAATGAACCGCGCAGTGGCCGATAGGCGACCCGCTCGATGACCCAGTTCCACAGGCTGGTCATCAGCATCGCAACAACCAACATCACAAACAGGGCGACCGCCACGGGAACGCCAGCAAAGAAGGATGTCAGGACCAAGAATGCGATGAGAGCGGCAAAGCCGCCAAGCATGAAGATATCACCATGGGCAAAGTTGATCATGCCGATGATGCCGTAGACCATCGTATAGCCGATAGCGATAAGGCCATAGATGGAACCAAGAGTCAGCCCGTTGATGAGCTGCTGGGCAAAGTACTCCATATATTATCCCCCGGACGCGCCTTGCTGTTGCGTCTCATTTTGTTATCCCTTGCGGGCATAGGCGTCGGGGGATTCCATATCGCTTTGTCCGAAAATGTGAAGCCAAAAAGGCAGGCATCAGGCAAAATGTTACTGTTAACAGGTGCTTTGACACGGGAAATGACAGGTCACACAAAAAAGCAGCAGAAAAAGCTTACGAAATCAGCAGGTCACGAGAGCGACCTGCCGTCTATCGGATGGAACTAAAGCAAGCCCATTTATGTCGAAAACGGTTCAGTTTCTCATTCGCGACCCGTTGGCGTCAAAAAGCGACTGAGGCTGAAGTCTGGCCGGCAAGATTTCCCCAAGAATCTCCACTTCCCAGCCATCGATTTCGTCTGCGATCTCCTTCGGAACATAGCCGATTGCCACCGATACCCCGCTCGGATGGGCAAAGCCGCCAGACGTCACCCAGCCGCGCACCTCCCCCTTGTAGGAGATCGGCTCGTCACCGATGACGTCGGCATCCTTCGCATCGATGATGAAGGTCCGCAGCCGAAGCGTACCGCCGGACAGTTTCTCCTCCATCGCCGCCTGCTTGCCGATGAAGCTCGCCTCTTTCTTGAGCGCGACGAAGCGCGACAGCCCGGCCTCGAGCGGCCCGTAGAGCGGGCGATACTCGCGCGACCAGCTGCCGAAGCTCTTCTCGAGACGAAGCGCATTGAGGGCACGAAGGCCGAAGAGCGTGATGCCGAACTCCGCCCCCGCCTCCATCAGCGTATCGAAGACGTAGCGCTGGTATTCCGGCCGCATCCAGATCTCGTAGCCGAGATCGCCGGTATAGCTGACGCGGCCGAGCATGACCGGCGCCATGCCGAGATCCATTTCGCGGATCGCCATGAAGGGCAGCGCTGCATCGGACACATCGAGATGCGTGAGCTTGGCGAGCACGTCGCGCGACTTCGGTCCTGCGATCGACAAGCCCACGAGGCTGAGGTTGAGGGCCTCGATATCGACGGAACCATCCTCCGGCAGATGGCTCTCGAACCAGCGCATATGATAATCCTCGGCAATGCCGGAGCCGATGATCAGGAAATCCTCGTCGTCGAGATTGGCAACCGTGAAGTCGCCGATCAGCTTGCCGGCCTCATTCAGCATCGGCGCAAGCGCCATGCGACCGACTTCCGGCAGCTTGCAGGCGAGCATGTGATCGAGCCAGGCGCGTGAGCCCTCCCCGCTCACCATATACTTGGCAAAGCCCGAGGTTTCCATCAGGCCGACGCTCTCACGGACGGCCTTGGCCTCGCGGCCGACCGCCTCGAAGTCGGTGGAGCGACGCCAGGAAAAGGCGTCCTCGACGCCTTCCGGCGCAAACCAGAGCGGCGTTTCCAGACCATAGGAGGCACCGAACACGGCACCGGCCGCCTTCAGCTTGTCGTAAACAGGTGTCGTCAGCAGCGGGCGTGCCCCCGGCAGTTCTTCGTTCGGATAGCGGATCGAGAATCGGCGGGAATAGTTCTCCCGTACCTTGGCATTGGTATAGGCAAGCGTCGCATAGTCGCCGTAGCGGCAGACATCCATGGCAAAGACGTCGAAGCCCGGATCGCCCTCGATGATCCAGTTGGCAAGCGCCAAGCCCACGCCGCCACCCTGGCTGAAGCCGGCCATGACCGCGCAGGCCGACCAGTAATTCGTCATGCCGCGCACCGGACCGACCAGCGGATTGCCATCCGGCGAGAAGGTGAAGGGGCCGTTGATGATCTTTTTGATACCGGCATTGTTGAAGGCCGGGAAATGCCGGAAACCGATTTCCAGCTCGTTGGTGATGCGCTCGAGGTCTTCGGCCAAGAGTTCATGGCCGAAGGTCCAGGGCGTCTCGATCGGCGACCAGGGGCGGCAATCCTTTTCATAGGTGCCCATCAACATGCCGTTGCGTTCCTGGCGGATATAGATCTCGCCATCGAAATCGACGCAGTGCATCAGTTCCTTGCCGGTCGTCCTGTTGAATTCGATGACCTCGGGCATGTCCTCGGTGATCAGATACATGTGCTCCATCGCGAGCACGGGCAGCTCCAGCCCGACCATGCGGCCGACTTCACGTGCCCAGAGACCTGCGGCATTGACGACATGCTCGGCTCGGATTTCGCCCTTGTCGGTGATCACCCGCCAGGTGCCGTCTTCCAGCTGCACCAGATCCTCGACCTTGGTGTGCAGATAGATTTCCGCCCCGTTCTTCTTGGCCGACTTCGCATAGGCATGGGTGGTGCCGTATGGGTCGAGATGGCCTTCATGCGGATCGAAGACCGCGCCGACAAACTGCTTCGGGTCAAGCAGCGGCATCATCTCATAGGCTTCCTGCGCCGAAATCAGCGTCGCCTCGCCGCCCGCATATTTGCCCTTGGCAAGCAGCGACTTCATCCAGTCGAAGCGCTCCTTGGTGGCCGCCAGCATCAGGCCCGATGTCATGTGCAGGCCGATGTCCTGGCCGGAATACTCCTCGATCTCCTTATAGAGCTCGACCGTGTATTTCTGCAGCTTGGCGACATTCGGATCGCCATTGATCGTGTGCATCCCGCCGGCGGCATGCCAGGTGGAGCCGGAGGTCAGCTCGGAGCGCTCAAGCAGCACGACATCGGTCCAGCCGAATTTGGTCAGGTGATAAAGCACCGAACACCCGACGACACCCCCGCCGATGACGACGACACGTGCATGGCTCTTCATGGAAAAACGCTCCCCTTGGCGGCAATGATTGATCCGACAAAGCTAGATTGCGCGCATGAAAGCCAGAAGACCATGCTGCGACGAAAGATGTCGCATGGGTGATAGCGGGTGTTCTGTGGGCGGCGTGCGAACCGGCCATCGGTACGCCTGACAACTCCGTCGGGAAGCTTGCGAGGCGTTGTCAAATATGACAACATAAGACATGAAAGAGATCTTGTGGTTGAAGCCTGCCCGCAAAGACTTCGAGGCGTTTCCGGCAGGCGCCCGCGAGATCATCGCAACGGCGCTTGTGATCGCAGCGGAGGGCCGAAAGGCCGACATCGCAAAGCCAATGAAGGGCCTGGGCTCAGGCGTTATGGAAATTGCACTGCCTTACCGCTCCGATGCCTATCGCGTCGTTTATGCGGTCCAGATTGGCGACGCGATCTGGGTGGTTCATGCCTTTCAAAAGAAATCCACCAAGGGAATAGCCACACCTCAGAAAGAGGTCGAGGTGATAAAAGCTCGGCTGAAACGCTTGAAGGAAATGATGTCATGAGTGAAGACGATTTCGAAGTCGTGCGCGGCAGCGCCAATATCTTTGCAGACTTCGGTGATCCGGAAGCCGAAACCAAACTTCTGAAAGCAAGGCTTGCAGCCGAAATCATTGGCGTGCTCGACGAGCGCAAGATCACCGTCCGGGAAGCAGAGCGCATGACGGGGGTCGCCGCAGCCGACATATCCCGTGTGCGCAATGCCGATCTGGCAAAGTTCACCCTTGATAGGCTGCTGCGCATCCACCACCGGCTGGCACCCGGGGTAAAGGTAGGGCTGACGTTTTCAGCTCGAGACGGCTCGGACCAGCCGGCTTTGGCCTCCTGAACGGGGCTGGCGATCCCCGACCAGCCTCACCGCCCGCCCGCATTCCCCGGCACCGCCCGCAACGTGAACTCCGTCAGCTCCGCCGGCACGCCGATCCGGAGCGCAAAGCCCGGCCACAGGCCCGTGCCGTTGTTGACATAGAGCTGCAACTCCCCGACCCGGTAGAAGCCGGAGACATAGCCATTGTTGGCCCGGGCGACGATCCGGTCGAGGCCGCGCACCATGCCGCCATGGGTATGGCCGGAAAGTTGCAGCGCAACGCCGTGCTTTGCGGCCCGCTCTGCCATGCGCGGCTGGTGGTCGAGAAGGATGACCGGGGCATCGGCAGGCGCGCCATGCAGCGCTCTTCCAAGATCCGGCTCGATGGCACCTGTGAACCGCGCCGAAAGATCCGTCACCCCGGCGATGACAAGCCTGCCCTCCCCGCGCTCGATCACGGCATGCTCGTTTGCCAGGATGCGCATGTTGAGTTCGGGGAAATGCTTGAGCCAGCGGTCGACTTCGAAGAAATATTCGTGATTGCCGGGCACGGTGAGCACACCATTGCGAGCGCTGAGACCCGCAAGCGGCGCGACGTCTTCGCGGCGGATGTCCAGGCTGCCATCGATCAGATCCCCGGTGATGACGATGAGGTCGGCACCGAGCGCATTGGTTTTCTCCACGACGGCGCTGGCCCATTTTCCGGTAAACAGCCGGCTGATATGCAGGTCGGTCAGCTGCACCATGCGATAACCGTCGAACTCTGGGGCCAGTCCGGGAATTGCCACCTCGACACGCTTGATCGGGGGGACGCGGATCGCCTGGCTGATTCCCAAGGCTGCGAGCATTAAAGCCGCAATGCCCATGGTGTAACGGACCTCCGGCGGCACCACAGGAAACGACCAGGTGACGGCAAAGATCAGGATGCTGACGATATCGAGGAGCACCTGCATGGCGGCCAGGAGCACGATCGCCCCGAAGAACAGGTTGAAGGCAATCACCAGCGGTCGTGGAAACTCCGGCGCGAAGACCGATCCGGACGTGAAGCGGCTGAACAGGTGGTATTGCGAGGCCAGCAGCAGAAAGACGGCGAGCGAAAGCTGCACCCACCACGGCCACGGCAGGGGGGCGATGAAGCGCAAGGCCACGATCAGCCACGGCAGGGAGAACATCAGGTGGAACATGCGGGGCGGGATCCTTTGTATCTGAAACGCCTAAACAGCCCCGGCAGTTCACCGAAGGAATGCCATGGTCAGGCCTTCACGCAAACCCCGCCGTCAACGCCAACTCCCGGCCCATCTCGCGCATCTCGTCGAATACAAATCCCGCAAAGCTGCGCATCACGATGATCTCGAACGCATCCTGGCCCGTGCGGGCGAGGTTGGCGGCGACATGGCAAATCTGGCAATTGCTCGACTGGCCGATTTCGAAGAGATCGGCATGCAGGTCAAGCGCCGTGCATTTGGCCAGGATCGACCGCACCTTCGGCCCGTGAATCCGGAGCACCACGCGCCCGTCGCTCTGGTCGACGAAGGAGGCCCGGCTTGCCCCGAGCTCGGCAAGCTGGCGCGCAATGGTGTCGGCAGCGACGGTCTCGCTGAGAACAAGCCACTCCCCCGGTCCACAGACCCGCACATGGACATCTTCGAGATTGGTGAGCGCCTCGTCAATGTCAGCCTCGTGGCCCGGATGGGCGAGTGCGGAGAAGACGGAGACTGCCCGCAGGATGGCGAGATGATGCGGATTGGGCGTCGCCTCGAAACCGGAAATGTGGTCCTCGAGCACGTGACTGATGGCATAGGTCACCGGCATAGCAGGATCCTCACAGGTTCAGTTTCTTGTTGTCGGGGTCGTAGAAGACGGGGCTGACGACCTCGGCCACGACTTCCGAGCCGCGCAAACCGTCCCAGACGACGATCTTCTCGCCCAGCCGCTCGCGGCCGGATTTGAGGAAGGCAAGCCCGATCGTGTGGCCGAGCGTCGGCGAATGGCAGACGGAGGAGACCCAGCCCTGGTCGTTCAGCGTCGACGGCTTGACGTTTTCCTTCAAGAGATGGGCGCCGGCCTTGAACTCCTTGTCCCGCTCGACCGGCTTCAGGCCGACAAGCTGTGGACGGTCGGCGGCGGTCAGACCGAAGCGGCTGGAGAGCCGCTTGCCGATGAAGTCAGGCTTCTGCGTCGAGAACATTCGGCCGAGGCCGACATCGTCGGGCGTCGTGCGCCCGTCGATTTCGCTGTGGGTGATGAAGCCCTTTTCGATGCGCAGCACGTTGAGCGCCTCGACACCGTAAGCGCAGATGCCATGCGGCTTGCCGGCCGCCACGATCGCATCGGCAACAGCCTCGCCGTAGTTGGCCGGCACTGCCACTTCGAAGGCCAGTTCGCCGGAAAACGAGATGCGGAAGAGCCGCGCCTTCAAGCCCCCCTTGAGCAACACTTCCCGCGCTGAAAGGAAGGGGAAGGCTTCGTCGGAGATATCGTCCTCAATGATCTGTTCGAGGATGATCCGCGCCTTGGGACCTGCGACCGACATCTGGGCCCATTGATCGCTGGAGGAGACGAAGCGCACGTCGAGATCCGGCCAGAGAACCTGGGAACAGAATTCCAGATGCGTCATCACCTCGCCCGCATAGGCCGTGGTCGTTGTCATGAAGAAATGCTCGTCCGAGAAGCGGCTGGTCGTGCCGTCGTCGTAGATCATCCCGTCTTCGCGCAGCATCAGTCCGTAGCGCGCCTTGCCGACCGGCAGCTTCAGAAAGGCGTTGGAATAGATACGGTTGAGGAATTCCGCCGCATCCTTGCCGAAGATCTCGATCTTGCCGAGGGTGGAGACATCGCAGATACCGGCATTGGCGCGGATGTTCAGCACTTCCCGGTCAACGGCTTCCCGCCAGGTCTTCTCGCCATCGCGCGGGAACCAGGAGGAGCGATACCAGAGACCGGATTCGACGAAAACGGCACCGTTGCGCTTGGCCCAGCCATGCAGCGGCGAGGTGCGCACCGGTCGCGAATGTTCACCCCGCGAGGTGCCCGCCATCGCGCCGAAAGAGACAGGCGTGTAGAAGGGCCGGAAGGTCGTGGTGCCGATCTCGGCGGGGGAAACGCCGCGCATGCCGGCCATGATGCCGATCGTAGCTATATTGCCGAGCTTGCCCTGATCGGTCGCCATGCCGCCGGTGGTGTAGCGCTTACTATGCTCGACATGGCCCATGGCCTCGCGCTGGGCAAGGCTCAGATCCTTCACATGCACGTCGTTCTGGAAATCGACGAAGGCCTTGGACTTGGCGCCCGGGACATACCAGAGCGGTGCAAAACTCGCGTCGAATTCACCCTCGACTTCGGGCACGTCGACCGTGCCGACAAGACGACCGAGATCGCCGATCGCCTCATGCGCCTTGTCCGCACCATCGCGCAAGACGGCGGAAAGCGAGGCATGACCGGCTGCGGAACCGGCGATTCGGAACCCGTGGCCCACATCAGGCGCCAGGAACGCCTGGTGTTCGTCCGACCAGTAAGGCTTGGCGCCACGCTGGCAGGCAAGATGCACGATCGGGCTATAGCCGCCGCTCATCGCCAGCGCATCGCAGGCAATCTCTTCCTGATGGCCGACGCGTTCGGCGAGCAGGCTCTTGATCCGAAGATGACCGTTCGTATCGATGACAGAGCCGCCTCTTACGACCCGCACCCCATCGGGCGCAACATCGGAAGACTGTGTCCGCCCATCGATGACAGCCGCAACACCGACACCGGCCGCGACAAGATCGGCCGCCGTGCGATAGCCCGCACCGCCATTGGTGAAGATCGCGACGTTCTGGCCGGCGGCCACGCCATAACGGTTGAGATAGGTCCTGATGGCACCCGAGGTCATCACACCGGGCTTGTCGTTTCCACCGAAGACCAGAGGCCGCTCTTCGGCACCCGATGCCAGGATCGCCCGCTTGGCGACGATGCGCCAGACGCGCTCGACAGGCAGCTCGCCCGATGGCTGCGCCACATGCTTCTGCACCTTTTCGACTGCACCGAAAACATTGTCGTCATACCAACCAAACACAGTGGTGCGCGGCATCAGCGTGACATTGGAGAGGCTCTTCAGCTCCTCGACGACGGAGGCTGCATACTCGGCCGCCGGCATACCGCCGACGGTGACGCGCTCGGAAAGCAGCGATCCGCCAAGCCTGAAGCCCTCATCCGCCAGAATGACGCGCAGCCCGGCGCGCGCCGCAGCCCGCGCTGCCATCAGGCCGGCGGGGCCGGCGCCGATCACCAGCAGGTCGCAATGCGCCCAGGCCTTTTCGTAGCGATCGGGATCGGCGATGAACGGCGTCTTGCCGAGGCCGGCGGCTTTCCGGATGATCGGCTCGTAGAGCTTTTCCCAGAAGGCCTTCGGCCACATGAAGGTCTTGTAGTAGAACCCGGCCGAGAGAAACGGCGACAACAGGCTGTTGACCGCACCGATATCGTATTTCAGCGACGGCCAGCGGTTCTGGCTATTGGCTTCGAGCCCTTGATAGAGCTCCGCTACCGTGGCGCGCGTGTTCGGCTCGGTCCGACCGTCCTTGCCGATCGTGACAAGCGCGTTCGGTTCCGCCGAGCCTGCCGTCACGATGCCGCGCGGGCGGTGATATTTGAACGAGCGCCCGACCAGCAACTGGTCATTGGCGATCAGGGCCGAGGCCAGCGTATCGCCTTCATAACCCGTATAGGTCTGACCATCGAAGGAGAAGGAGAGCGTGCGGGCGCGATTGATGAGCCCGCCGGAGGAAAGCCGGTAACCGGTCATCGCGCGGCCTCCTTCGCGTAAACAGTCGCATCGGTCACGCTATAGACCTCGTGACTCCCAGCATTGTCGCGCTCGACCACCAGCCAGCGGCGGCAGCCGGCCGAATGGTGCCAGTGCTCGATGATCCGGCCCTTCGGATTGTCGCGGATGAAAACGTAAGCGTTCCAGGCATCGTCAGGCGCACCCGGCGCCGGGCGAACCGGGCTCGCATCGCCGCGAATGATGAACTCTTCCTTGGGACGGACGCCGCAATGCGGACAGGTGATCAGGCTTGCCATGGCGATGTCTCAATGCAGGTTCGGTTGGGGACCCTTGCCGCCTTCGTCGACGGCAAAGCCGCGTTCGAAGCGATCAAGGCGCAAGAGGCGGGCCACGGGATGGGCCTCGTTCTTCGCGATCAGATGGGCAAAGCAGAAGCCGGACGCCGGCGTCGCCTTGAAGCCGCCGTAACACCAGCCGCAATTCAGGTAGAGATTGTCGATCGGCGTGCGGTCGATGATCGGCGAACCGTCCATCGACATGTCCATCACCCCGCCCCAGGCGCGCAGCACCCGCACGCGGGAGAGACCCGGGATCAGCGACACGCCCTCCTCGATCGTATGTTCGACGGTCGCGAGATTGCCGCGCTGGGCATAGGACGAATAGTAGTCGATATCGGCGCCGAAGACCAAGCCGCCCTTGTCGGACTGCGAGATATAGAAGTGTCCGGCGCCATAGGTGATGACATTGTCAATGACAGGCTTGATGCCTTCGGAAACGAAAGCCTGCAGCACATGCGTCTCGATCGGCAGGTCGAGCCCCGCCATCTTGCCGGTGACGGAGGTATGGCCGGCGGTTGCCAGCGCCAGCTTGTTGCAGCCGATGAAGCCCTTGGTCGTCTCGACGCCGGTCACCTGGCCGAGTTCGTCGCGGCGGATGCCGGTCACCTCACAATGCTGGATGAGATCGACGCCGCGCTCGTCAGCACCACGCCCGTACCCCCAGGCAACGGCGTCATGGCGGGCCGTACCGCCGCGCTTCTGCAACAGACCGCCCAGGATCGGGAAGCGCGCATGGTCGAAGTTGAGATAGGGCATCATCTGGCGCACCTGCTCGCGGTCGAGCAGTTCGGCGGCCACCCCATGAATCATCATCGCATTGCCGCGCCGCGCATAGGCGTCGCGCTGGCCGTCGGTATGGAAGAGATTGACGATGCCACGCTGCGAGACCATGGCATTGTAGTTGAAGTCCTGCTCGAGGCCTTCCCACAGCTTCATCGACAGCTCGTAGAAGGGCTCATTGCCCTCCAGCATGTAGTTCGAGCGGATGATTGTCGTGTTTCGCCCGACATTGCCGCCACCGAGATAGCCCTTCTCGATGACCGCCACATTGGTGATGCCGAATTCCTTGGCGAGATAATAGGCGGTGGACAGACCATGCCCGCCGCCGCCGACGATGATGACATCGTAATGCGGTTTCGGCTGCGGCTCGCGCCACATCGGCGCCCAGTTCCGGTTGCCGGAAAGCGCCTGGCGGAAGATCGAAAGGGCGGAATAACGCATCGAACAACCTCTGCAAATGTCGCGTCACATTCGCATAGGCGTCACAAAGAGCAAGCGCGATCAGGACAAAATCTATGCTGTTTGAGACATGGAACACAGGTTTGATCGCAGTGCAGCACAGAAACATCACACCCCAGCAAGACCTTGCTACATAGAGCACTTCCAAAGCGTGGGAGACGGGGATAAACCGGAGAGGATGTGATCGGGAGCCCGGTTCAGGTGCGTGACAGGCAGGACATTCTGAAGCTGTTCGAGACGAGCGCGATTGCCGCTGGCCGCGTTATTCTCGACATCTACAAGGCGGGTGCAGGGGTGCGCCTGAAGGGCGACAAGTCTCCGGTGACCGAGGCAGACGAAGCCGCCGAACGCCTGATTCTCGATGCACTTGCCCACGTCTTGCCAGAAGTCCCTGTGGTTGCCGAGGAAGAGGTCGCCGCCGGGCGGATTCCCGATGTCAGTGGCGGGCGTTTCATCCTGGTTGATCCGCTCGATGGCACCCGCGAGTTCATCGGCGGCCATGACGACTTTACCGTCAACATCGCGCTGATCGAAGCCGGCATACCGGTCCTCGGCGTCGTCCATGCGCCAGCACTCAACACGCTTTATCTCGGCGGCGCCGGCAAGGCCGAGAAGTTGAAGCTTGATGAAAATGACACGGTCGTGGCCCGCATGCCGATTGCGGCGCGTTTGAAGGGGGCTTCCCCGTCAGCCCTGGTTTCCCGCTCTCACAATTGCGATGCGACCGACGCCTATATCCGCAAGGCAGAGGTTTTGGAGCGCAAGACCGTCGGCTCCTCGCTCAAGTTCTGCCTGGTGGCCGAGGGCGTCGCCGACCTTTACCCGCGCTTCAGCCCGACCATGGAATGGGACACGGCTGCGGGTGATGCCGTGCTTCGGGCAGCCGGCGGCATGGTTGCGACCGAAGACGGCGCGCCGCTCACCTATGGCAAACGCCTGCCCGGGCTGCGCACCTTCGAAAACCCACCGTTTCTCGCCACCGGACGCCCCTCCGAGCGGGGATGAGTTTCGGAAATTTTCGAGATTTTTCAATGGGGGCATGTGCTTTTCATCCCCCTCCTGTGCACCTCGCCCACACTCTCCGCTTCAACCCGCGCTGCCCCGGCAGCCAAACGCGAAGGAGAGACCATGCCTGACACGACCCCCAATCTCGCCCTGCCCTTCATCCTGCCGGCGCAGGCACAGAAGCACGTGACGCACAATGAAGCGCTCCAGCGGCTCGACGCGCTGGTACAACTGGTCGTCGTCGACGATGCAACGAGCCCACCTGCCGATCCAGCCGAAGGGGAGATCTACTGGATCACAGCACCGGAAACCGGTCTTTGGACAGGGCATGCCGGACAACTCGCCCTGTTTCAGGATGGCGTCTGGGTCTTCATGACTCCCAGGATCGGCTGGCACGCTCTTTTCCTCGACGAACAGAGGCTGAAGATTTTCGACGGCACGGACTGGATCGTGCCCCCGCTTGTCAGCGAAGCACGCTTCGAACGCCTGGGAATTGCCGCCGATGCCGATGACCACAACAGGCTCTCTCTGGCTTCACCGGCGACCCTCTTCAACCACGCCGGCGATAGCCATCGCCTGACGATCAACAAGGCTGCTACCCCGGATACGGCAAGCCTGATTTTCCAGTCCAATTGGCAGGGTCGGGCAGAGATGGGCCTTGCCGGAGAGGATCGCTTCTCGCTGAAGGTGAACGGCGACATGACAGGCTGGCGTCAGGCCATGAGCGTCACCCCGGAGGGCTATGTGCGCCACGATCAGCGACCGCTGGCCCGCGCCGCCCTGGCCACGACAACGCTCACACCGACGGCCGGCAGCTTCACCGGCTTTGACGACCTGCACCTCTCGGGCGGCGACATGTCCCTCGGCTCACCGCTCGCCTCCGGCCATGGCCGGCCGCTCGTGGTCGCTGTATCCGGTTACTATCTGCTGTCGCTCAGCATCTCGGCCGTCAGCACCGGCACCCACACGGTCCATGTCAGCCGCAACGGCGCCGCCGATATCGCAACCCATGTCGGGGGCGCCGGGACATCGAGCGCGGTCGCTCTGGTCTGGCTCGATGCCGGCGATACCTTGGCGCTTCGCCATCTGGGCACGATCCAGTACCAGTTCGGCTACGGCAAGACCGAGCTCAGCCTCGCCTTTCTCTGAAAATCAAAACGACGAAGGGCGCCGCTTGAAAAGCCGGCGCCCCTTTTCGTCTGTAAAGTGTGCGAGTGTCAGAGCAGCCGATAGCGACAGGCGCGCGCCACGGCCTGCATGCGGTTCACCGCCTCAAGCTTGCGCATTGCACTCTTGAGATAGCTGACAACCGTGTGGCTGGAAATGTCGAGGATGATGGCGATTTCATCGCTGCTCTTGCCGGCCGCCGACCAGCGAAGACATTCGATCTCGCGTGCCGACAGCTTTTCCTTCGGCCCAAGCCGTGGCACCAGGGCCTCGACGCCCGAATCCAGCAGCTCCATCGCACTCAAGTGCAGGGCAGCGATTTCCGGACGCTCGGGCGCATGGTCACGCCCCGAAAAGACGAGCACATACTGGGTCTGGTTGCGGTCGTTCAAGTTGAAGACCAGAGAACCGCCCATCTCAAACTGCTGGAAAAGCGGGGCAAGCGGCTGGCGCGCCTCCGATCCCGGCGTGCCGAGAAACAGATTGTCATGCGTGAAGAGCGGAAGGATAGACTGCTTGATCCGCGCGATCAGCAGGCTGCCGGCATAGACTTCTGCCGCTTCATAGCCGAGGCGCAATTCGTCAGGCCAGGTACAGAGGATCAGATTGGCCGAAAACTCCGGACTATCCGCCTTTGGAACGCGCGCAAGCAGCGTGTTTCGAAAGCCATGGCTGCGACCGAGCGCAGAGAACTCGCGCCCCCATGGGCCGGTGGAGAGCGCTTCGCTCTGAAAAACGGCATCACCGTCACCAAGACCGTGACTGCCCGTCACATCAGTTGGCCTGAACATAAAACTCCTTTCGACCGGACGTTCGTCCGATCGGGATTTCGAATGTTTGTGGACATTGAATCGCTCCATGGGGAACGAGTATCAGCTGGGCCTGTCGCCGGTCTTGCGGCCCCCGACGGAAACCGCGATGCTCGACATCTGCCCTTCCGATCGACGCATCGATCGAGACATCAGTATTGCTGGGGAGCCCAATGCCACAGATCGCTAATGGGCACCAGTCGCAGTCCTCGCATAACTCCTATGCATTTGCCGCAAGTTTAATCAACTTGTCCGAAACGCCACGACTCTCGCCCCAGCCCGGTCGCGAAAATTATTATCAAATGCTTACAATGGGCTTAGGCAAATTTTAAAGCATCGGTCCTAGTATGAGGGTGTGTGGTCTTGAGTTTGTATAGAGAGTCCAATGACCGAAATGATCCGCCCACGAGTGAAATATGTCATCGGCCCCGATGGCAGCCCCCTTACGATTGCCGATCTTCCGCCGGCCAATACGCGCCGCTGGGTGATCCGCCGCAAGGCTGAGGTTGTCGCGGCTGTGCGTGGTGGCCTGTTGAGCCTGGAAGAAGCCTGCGAACGCTACACCCTGACGGTCGAGGAATTCCTCTCCTGGCAGTCATCGATCAACGATCACGGCCTGCCGGGCCTGCGCACAACCCGAATTCAGCAGTATCGCCATTAGTCCATTTTCGTGCCGGCTCGCCCGGTACACTTCTAATTGCATCAGACCCATACCTGAAACCGGCAAGGCCCAGCCTGCCGGTTTCATGTTTTTCGGGCAATGCTTCCCGCGTTCAAGCCACTCAACGCCGCAACCGCCAGGCTGGATCCCGCATAAAACCACAGGCCCGGCTGCGTGAAGGCCTGAGCGAGCCCGCTGGTTTTCGTCGCGAAGATGACGATGGCGACCAGCAACACGTCCATCATCGACCATTTCGACAGCACCGGGACCAACCGCGTGAGCAACCCCTGCCCCCGCTGCACCTCGCCAGCGATATTTTCGGCCGCGAGAAGCAGCAGCTTGATCAGCGGAAAACCGATGGAAACGAGCCCGACCAGAAGCGCAAGCAAGCCGTCTCCGTCGGCATAGAGCGAAACGGTCACCTCGATCAGCGACGCATCGGTGGAAAAGACATAAAAACTTTCGAACCGCATCAGCGGCAGGCTCACGCCGAGCGCAAACGAGATTGAGGCTCCGACGACGAGGAGCGCCTTCAACCAGACGACCACAATGGCTCCCTTCCTGACATCGAACACAGCGTATCCGGCAGTTGGCTTCCCGGTCGGCTCTACCCGATGTTAAACAGAACCATCGAAACGCGGCAACAGGAGGCGTCAATGCAGATCACCAGTGAAGAGGCAGGATCGGGTGGACGCTATGTCGGTCGCATCGAGGGCATCAGCAAGCCGGCCGTGATGACGTATTCCCGTGCCTCCGCCAGCCTGATCATCATCGACCATACGGAAGTCCCGGACACCATGCGCGGACAGGGCGCCGGTCAGGCGCTCGCCGAACATGCCGTCGCTGCCGCGCGTGAAGGCGGCTGGAAGATCATCCCGCTCTGCCCGTTCATGAAGGCGCAGATGGACCGGCACCCGGATTGGAACGACGTGCGCAAGTGAGCACCGGTCAGCCGGTGCCCAAGACGAACGAAGGCGGACGCCGGATAACCCGCGCCCGCCTTCCTGTTTGAAATCTCAACCAGACTGAATAGCGTTATTCAGGCCCGGACACGCATCTGGCCATCGCGCTCTTCGAGAGCCGCCGCCTTCTGGTATTCCGCTTCAGCCTCTTCCAACGCCAGTTCTGCCGCTTCCTGCTGGACCTTCAGTTCCCGGATCGAGACCTGGAGATTGTCCGCGCGCTGGCGTGCCGCCTTGGCGAAGGTGGGATAGGCGAAATGATTGGGATCGGTGATGCCCGATTTCTTTTCCTCGATGCCGATCTGAGCTTCTAGCTCCTTCGCCATCCGTTCGAATTCCGACATCATAGACTGCAGCTGCTGCAATTGCCGACGCTTTTCGGTAACCTGAAATCCCTTCAGGCGTACCAGGCTCTCACGCGACTTCATACGCAATACTCCCGTGATGCGAGACCCCCCGCCACACTTGCTACTCAACACGCCCGCCACCGATTCGTCCAAAAAAAGTCCGCGGCGTTAACAAAAAGCTACCTTTGGTAACCTTTCGTTTACGGGCATCGTTAATGATAAGCCCGATCACTTAAGGGTCAGTAAATGCCAGAGCCCGAAAAGAGCTCGTGACAATGATGAGTCAAATGAATCGGTTACAGGGGTTTCCTGAGGTGCTGATTCAGGTGTGGCGATGACCGGAAACACATGAAGAATCAGGAGGCTGATATCTTTGCTTAATAAATTCGATACACCTTGCCAGAGGGAATCAGAATTTGTTAACCAATTGGTGGCAGCCTTCAAATCAGGCAACGACTGGATCCGTATCGCGTAGGGGGCCATCTTGACCTTTCGGCGGCGGTAAAGGGGATAAATATGCGGGTTCTACTCATTGAAGACGATAGCGCAACGGCGCAGAGCATCGAACTGATGCTCAAGTCGGAGAGCTTCAACGTCTACACCACCGATCTCGGCGAAGAAGGTGTCGACCTCGGCAAGCTCTACGATTACGACATCATTCTGCTCGACCTGAACCTGCCTGACATGTCCGGTTATGAGGTGCTGCGTACCCTTCGCCTGTCCAAGGTGAAGACGCCGATCCTGATCCTTTCCGGTATGGCGGGCATTGAAGACAAGGTACGTGGTCTGGGCTTCGGCGCCGACGACTACATGACCAAGCCGTTCCACAAGGACGAGCTGGTTGCCCGCATTCATGCGATCGTCCGCCGCTCGAAGGGCCATGCCCAGTCGATCATCATCACCGGCGAGCTTATCGTGAACCTGGACGCCAAGACTGTCGAAGTCGGCGGTCAGCGCGTTCACCTGACGGGCAAGGAATACCAGATGCTGGAGCTTCTTTCGCTCCGCAAGGGTACCACGCTCACCAAGGAAATGTTCCTCAACCACCTCTATGGTGGCATGGACGAGCCGGAACTGAAGATCATCGACGTCTTCATCTGCAAGCTGCGCAAGAAGCTCGCAAACGCTGCCGGTGGCGCCAACTACATCGAAACCGTCTGGGGTCGTGGCTATGTACTGCGCGAGCCGGATGGTGCGGAATACATGGAAACGGCGTAAGCCCATTTCCACTTCTTCAAAGAGGCCCGCGTCGATGACGCGGGCTTCTTGCATTTTGGAGCCGCGAAACGAGGGCTGCCCCGACGACGCACGGCCGAAACGCAAAAGGCGGCGCCCCTGGGCACCGCCTTTGTCACAGATGTCGTCGTTTAGCCCCGGCAGGGGAAATCAGGCAGCGATTGCCTTGTCGCCGAAGGTCTTCGTGAGGATCTCGCGATCGAAGGGCTTCAGGAGGAAGTCGCTGGCACCCGCCCGCTTCCCGGCCATCATCACCTTCAGCTCGGCTTCCACCACACAGTAGTAGATCTTGACCGCCTTGCCTTCCGGCAGCGCACGGACATTGGAGATCAGATCGAGGGCATCACTCATGCCGGCATCGACGATCATCACATCGGGAAGCTCGCGCTCGCAGCGCGACAGCGCCTCGCGACCGGACGCCGCTTCCGTCACCTGGTAGCCGAGTTCCGACAGGATCTTCTTGCCGACCTTGCGAACGATGTCGGACCCATCTGCGATCATCAGGCGCTTCATGGTGGACTCCCCTCCCCAGATACGGGGGATCTGAAATGTAATGGATACCTTAACGGGCCGCGCCTAAGGAAAGGTTACCGGTTGCAGCACTTGCGCGTCCCGAAGCGGGACGGTTCAGCTCACGACCTCGGCGGTGAACGCGATCTCGCCTTCACTCGGCACGCATTTCAGCTCCATGCTGCATTCATCCGCGAGCAGCACCGTGTAATAGGGCTGGATGGTATGGGCATCGACGGCTTCTTCGAGATGACCGGACAGGATTTCCTGATACTTCGGCGGCACCCGCAGCATGCGTCCCTTGGCGACGATCTTGAACTTGGCGTCCGTTTCCGGGTTTTCGAGAGAAATATCCAGCGAGCCGCCACGCGGAATGGCACCATAGGCGACCAGGAAGAGGTTGAGCAGCAGCTTCACCCGGTTCTTGGGGATGATCGCGCGCGGTCCGCTCCAGCTCACCTCGGTCTTCTTCTCGGCCTGGGCAAAATCCTTTGCTGCCTTTTCCGCCTCGCCGGTATCGATCGAAGCACCGACCGAGCCCGAAGCACCGAAGGCAAGTCGGGCGAATTTCAGCCGTACCGAGGCGTTGAGCGCGCTGGTCCGGATCAGATCCATCGCATCGGCATCGGCGCCGCCTTCGTCAAGCAGTTCCAGGCCGTTGTTGATCGCTCCAACAGGCGAGATCACGTCATGGCAGACACGGCTGCAGAGCAGCGCAGCAAGATCGGGGCCTGCAAGCGTGAGATTAGGATTCTTCGCCATGGTCTTCTCCAGAAGATGTGGACCCTCGAAGCAACAGTCGGACACACGTCCGCTGGCTACGACTTGGTCGGATACCGTTCGGCCATAATGACACCATATTTGGTAAACCGATTATTAAGACGATGCTCGCTAGGTTTAATTACCCCCAAGGAAGACGCCGAATCCGTCGGCTTCGCATTTAGGAGGCACTATGCGTCACCTGCCCCACTGCTCCCTGCCACTGCTGCGGTCGCTGGCCGTCGCCATTCTGGCAACGATCAGCCTCGTTTCGGCTCTGCGCCCCGCCCATGCTGCCGGCGAATACTCGATCCAGGAAGTGGTCGACGCAGGCCACGGCTTCTTCGGCGAGACCAGTGGAGCGCTCGCCAAGGTGATCGAGCAGGCCTTCGAGCAGAATGGCCTTCCGAACGGCTATATTCTGGGCCAGGAAGGCTCAGGCGCCCTCATTGCCGGCCTGACCTATGGCGAAGGCACGCTCTACACCAAGAATGTCGGTCAGCACGACGTCTTCTGGCAAGGCCCCTCCCTCGGCCTCGACTACGGCGGCAACGGCACCCGCACCATGATGCTGGTCTATGACCTGCCGGATGTCGACACGCTCTATGCCCGCTATGGCGGAGTGAGCGGCTCGGCCTATATCGTCGCCGGCGTCGGCATGACGGTATTGAAGAGCCGTGACGTGGTCCTGGTGCCGATTCGCACCGGCATCGGCGCACGCCTCGGCATCAATGTCGGCTATCTGAAGCTGACCCGCACACCCACCTGGAACCCTTTCTGAACCGTCTCGCCTTAATCCTTAAGGCTGAAGCAAGCTCGATCTGTTCTGTCGTTAGCCATATTGGTGTAAGGACATGGCTCGTCAGGCTGTTCTGCTTGCCGGGCGACACTCTGCATGCTTAACTATCTGCTAATGCTTCCCTAGTGCTGTGGCGCCGTCGTGATTGAATATACCCTGATATTCGCAATGGGATTTATGGCGGCAGCGCTGCTGGTGATGCTGGTTGCCCCGGCCGTGCATCAGCGCGTGGTGCGCTACACGGAGAACCGTCTGAAGGCCACCATGCCGCTCAGCCCGCAGGAGATCCGCGCCCAGAAGGACATGGTGCGCGCACTCTATGCCGCAGAAAACGCCAAAACCCAGCATGATCTGACCCGCGAGCGTGAAAAGACCATTGGCCTGACGCTGAAGAACGAGACACTCAGCGGCGACGCAGCACACCTCGTCGCAGAGACGAAGGAGCTCAAGGTCCAGATAGAAGACATGAGCACGGAAGCTGCCGACCTGCGCTCGCGTCTGCGTCGGGGCGACGTGGAAATGTCGACGATGCGCGAAACCTTGAAGCGGGTGGAAATCGCCGCAGCCGCCAAGGATATCGAGCTCGAGGACCGTGCCCATCGCATTGCCCGCCTGATCAGTGACATCGACACCATGCGCATCGAAGCTATGAGCCGCGACACCGAGATCGACACGCTGAAGACGCGCATTCAAGGGATACGCGACGAACGGGAAGACTTGCGGCGGGAAAACAAGTTGCTCGGCAAGCGCGCCAAGGATGCGGAACTGCGCCTGGCTCAGGAAGAGCACAAGGTTCTGCGCCTCGAAGACGTGCTGGCCCGGGATGCAGCGGAAAGAGCCGACGCAAGTTCTCTCGTAGAGCGCCGCACACGCGAACTTCGCGATCTCCGCGCCAAGCTGAAGACGGCCAATGCCCAGCTCCGCGAAGCCCAGCGCGCCCTTCGGGAAGCCGGCATCGCGATACCCGACGCCAAGGATACGCCGATGCCCGAAGACGAGATCGCCAATTCCAACCTCGCGACCGATACGACCGCGCTGGAATACGATATTCGGCGGAGCCAGACGGCCCTGACCGAGCGCCTGTTGAAGGTGAAGGCCTCGACCGAAGACGATGCAATGCGTGAAGAACTCGGTGATATCGCCGCCAAGATGATCGTTCTGACGGCCGCCCGTGAAGGCGAGCAGAGCGTCATCACAGACTTCGTCTCGCCGCAATCAAAGAGCGGGGACAAGCCGAAGAGCTTGGTCGACCGGGTACTCGCCATGGACCCGTCGATCGGTTGTGGCGCAGGCATGGCGACGCCAGCCGAATAGGCCGACTGGCTCGGCGATCCGAAACCGCAGTCCGGAACACGGGATTAGCCGAGGCGTCCCATGGCACGCGCGATGGCGTAGAGGGCAATGCCGCTGGCCGTGCCGACATTCAGGCTGTCGAGACCCGGGGCCTGGGCGATGCGGGCCGACCGGAAACGATGGAGGATTGCAGCCGGAAGCCCCTCCCCCTCCGTTCCCATCACCAGCGCCACGCGCCGGCCCGGCGCAACCGCGCCGATTTCGACCTCACCGGCAGGCGACAGAGCCCAGATTTCGAACCCAGCCGTGGCAAGTGCCCCGAGCACCTCTTCGGCGCTCCCCTGCCGGGCATAGGGAACCGTCAGAACCGAGCCGACGGAAACACGCAATGCCTTGCGATAGAGTGGATCGCAGCAGGTTTCGTCGAGGAGGACGGCATCCGCAGTGAAACCCGCCGCATTGCGGAACAGGGCACCGATATTGTCGTGGTTGGAGATGCCGCACCCGACCAGCGCCAGAGAGCTTTCCGGCAGACCGGCGACCAGATCGTTCAGTTCGGGTGGTGCAGAACGGCTGCCAAGCGCGAGAACCCCGCGATGCAGGTGGAAACCGGCGATCGCATCGAGAACCGCCGCATCGGCCACGTATACCGGGATATCCTTGGGGAAACGCTCGATCAGATCGGAAAGGCCAGCGACCCTGTTCTTCAGGAGCAGCAGCTTTTCCGCCCGCACCGATCCGAAACCGGCATGCGCCTTGGCCAGCATCGAGAGCACCACCGTGCCCTCGGCGACGAATTGACCGTGACGTCCAGTCAGGTCGCGTTCGCGGATCGAGGTGAACTCGGCGATCCTCAAATCGCCGGGATCGGTGATCTCGATGAGGCGCCCCGGCTCCACGCCTGCCTCAGTTGCTGCCAAGTGTGACGTCGGCAATGATGCGGCCGAGCGGCAGATCGAAGACGAAGGCCTTGCGCGCGCCATCAACCGTTTCGCCGTAGATCAGCATCTGGCTGCCGGACAGCGAGGTTTGCACCACGCGGAAACCGGCCGGCAGGTTGGCGGTCAGGCTGAGCGGCTGATCGGATGGGACCGCGAAAGGCTGCGACGTCGTGGCCACGGGCTCCGCCCCGCCTTCGTCACGCGTCAGCTTGTAGACGATCGATACGAGCACCGCGAGGAAGAGCACGGCCATGATGCCGCCCGAGATCAGCTGCAGCTTGACCATCTTGCGGCGCACACCTTCCATGACGGGATCAAGCGGCTTGTCTTCCGGGTTCTCGTCGTCGATATGAGCCATGGCAGCAGTCGTTTCCAATCCAAGTTCGCGCTGATTTGGATGCCTTCCCCGATGCGAACGAGCCGGAGAAAATTGCCGGGTCTACCGGCTGTCGATTGTCGAAGACCCCGGTCTGTGCCAAATGGCAGCGACAAAGGCCGAGACCCTGGCCGCCGTAAGACGGGATGACATGATGACCGACCCCTTTAACGAAGCCGCCGCATCAAGGAAAGAGCTGATTGCCGAGGATGATGCCTCAGGCCGCATCGACGCCTGGCTTACGGCGGCGCTCGGTCAGGAGTTTTCCCGCAACCGGGTGAAGGCGCTGATCGAACAGGGGGCGGTGCAGCTCAACGGCAATCTGCTCGACAGTCCGAACCGCAAGATCAAGCCGGGCGACAGCGTCGTCATCGACCTGCCCGAGCCGGAGGATCCGCAGCCGAAGGGCGAGAACATCCCGCTCGAGGTCCTCTACGAGGATAAGGACCTGATCGTGATCGCCAAGCCGCCGGGTCTCGTGGTCCATCCGGGCGCCGGCAACTGGCATGGCACGCTGGTCAATGCGCTGATCTATCATTGCGGCGACACGCTCTCGGGCATCGGCGGCGTCAAGCGCCCGGGCATCGTCCACCGCCTCGACAAGGACACGTCGGGCGTGATGGTCGTTGCCAAGAACGATATCGCCCACCGCCACCTTGCCAACCAGTTCGCCGACCATGGCCGCACCGGTCCGCTGGAGCGCGCCTACCGCGCCGTGGTCTGGGGTCGCCCTCGTACGCTTGCCGGCACGATCGATGCGGCGCTGGGCCGCTCTGGCGCCGACCGCACCAAGCGCACGGTGAAGCGCGAGGACACCGACGACGCCCGCGAGGCGATCACCCACTATACCGTGCTCGAACGCTATGGTGAAAAGCCAGACGCCACCTGCCTTGCCTCACTGGTCGAGTGCCGCCTGGAAACGGGCCGCACCCATCAGATCCGCGTACACATGGCCCATATCGGCAATCCGCTGGTTGGCGACCAGGAATATGGCGCCGCCTTCAAGACCAAGGCGAACCTCCTGCCGGAGGACGCTAAGCGCGCCGTCAACAAGTTCCACCGCCAGGCTCTGCATGCTTACCTGCTTGCCTTCGAGCATCCGACCACAGGCAAAACCATGCGCTTCGAAGCCCCGATCCCGGCGGACCTGCAGAAGGTGATCGATGCGCTGAAGGCGATGTGACACCCTGATGCTCTGATCCTGCCCGTTCTCTATCGATTGACACTCCGTCACGGCCTCGTGACGGAACACAAATCTTGTATCGCCGTTTTGCCATACTTATCTGTCATACGGATTTCTGTGGGATAGAGAGATCCACGGAGATGGGGCTCGCCGGAATTGGGAGCCCGCGAAGAAAGAGGGGTGCTATATGGCCCGCAGTAGTTTGCCATCGATCACAGCCGGAGAAGCCGGCCTTAACCGTTACCTGGACGAGATCCGCAAGTTCCCGATGCTGGAACCCCAGGAAGAATACATGCTTGCCAAGCGTTATGCCGAACACGGCGACCGTGACGCGGCGCACCGGATGGTCACGAGCCACCTGCGCCTGGTTGCGAAGATCGCCATGGGCTATCGCGGCTACGGCCTGCCGATCGGCGAAGTCGTATCGGAAGGCAATGTCGGCCTGATGCAGGCCGTCAAGAAGTTCGACCCCGAGCGTGGCTTCCGCCTGGCGACCTACGCCATGTGGTGGATCAAGGCCTCGATCCAGGAATACATCCTGCGCTCCTGGTCGCTGGTTAAGATGGGCACCACCGCCAACCAGAAACGCCTGTTCTTCAACCTGCGCCGCCTCAAGGGCAAGATCCAGGCGATCGAGGAAGGCGACCTGAAGCCCGACCAGGTCACCGAGATCGCGACCAAGCTGAAGGTGTCCGAGGAGGAGGTCATTTCGATGAACCGCCGCCTCTCCGGCGACGCATCGCTGAATGCACCCTTGCGCGCCGCCGAAGGCGAAAGCGGTCAGTGGCAGGATTGGCTCGTCGACGACCACGAAAGCCAGGAAGCCGTCCTGATCGAACAGGACGAGCTCGAAACCCGCCGCAGCATGCTGAAGCGGGCAATGAGCGTGTTGAACGATCGCGAACGTCGCATCTTCGAAGCTCGCCGCCTCGCAGATGATCCGGTCACGCTGGAAGAACTCTCCACCGAGTTCGACATCAGCCGCGAACGCGTCCGCCAGATCGAGGTCCGCGCCTTCGAAAAGGTCCAGAAAGCCGTCCAGAAGGACGCCCTGGAGCGCGCCAAGGCCTTGCGGGTGGTCGAGGCTTAAAGAGCCTGCAGCCCCTGCAATAGCTGTTCAAGCCGTCCGGGCAACCGGGCGGCTTTTCCTTTGTGGGTGGCCGCTTGTTACTCCGATGCCAGTTGCTGCCGCGAGAAGACTGCAAGTCCAAGCCCCGTCAGGACGCAGAACCAGCCGAAAAGCACCGCGGCGCCGATCATTGCCGCAACGGGCGTCCCTCCCGCGAGCAACCAGTCCCGCAAGTCCTGAGCCGCATAGCCCGGCAATGGCAACCGATCGGCATCCGCTCCCAGATAGACTTGGAGCAGTGTCGAACCGATCGCCAAGAGAAAGGCTGGGATAACGGCCGCAATCATCGACCGAAAGGCAACCACGAGCAGGGCAGCGAGCGACGCCAGAACCGCAAGTTCAAGAAATGCGATCCCGAATGCCGCCACCATCGCAATGAGCGAGGACGCCGAGATGTCGAGAGCTTGCCCTTGCAAGACACCAAACAGCATGGTCAGCACAATATCGCCGACAGCAGCCAGCAACAGAGCGAATGCGAGCCACGCGAGGCAAACGAGCAGCTTGGCGGCGAAGAGCTGCATGCGCGGATGCCTGGGCACCAGCAGCCGCCAGGTGGAATAGCGATATTCGAGAAAGAAGACCGTGGCGATGCCGAGCGCAAAGAGCAGGTGCGCCAGCGAGTTTCCAGAGAGACTGAGGCTCTTCGCCGCCGACAGGAACACATCGACATCGCCGGACTGCCGCCCCATACGCAGATAGATGAAGCCTGCGATGACCAGCTTGACCAGAAGTGCCGCGAGCGGCACGGCCAGGAAGCCCCAGAAGAGTATGCCCGGCTGACGGACAAGCTTGAGCATTTCGGCAGAGAGAAGCGGGTTCATGAGCGCACCTCCCGCGTCTCTGACAGGAAGACGGTTTCCAGATCCGGCTTGATCCACTTGGCCTCGTGAATGCGAACGCCGGCATTGGCGAGCGACAGGATGAGGTTGGGTACCTCCGTCCGTTCGATCCGTACGTAAACGCCGCCGTCCGCTTCCTCGGCCTCTTCGCCGAGACGGGCAAGCACCGCATCCGGCGCGTCCACTTTCAGCCAGAAGCGACCGTCACGATCAAGGAGGTCGGCAACCGCACCTTCGGCGACCAGCGCCCCCCGCCGGAGGATCGCCACCCGGTCGCAAACCCGCTCCACCTCGTCCAGCAGATGACTGGAAAGAAGCACAGTCAGGCCATCGCGATGCGCCAGTTCGTGGACAAGGGCCCGCATCTCCAGAATGCCATCGGGATCGAGCCCGTTGGTCGGCTCGTCAAGGACGAGCGCCTCGGGCTGCCCGATCAACGCACAGCCGATGCCGAGCCGCTGTTTCATGCCAAGCGAGAAACCGGAGACGGCCTTGTTAGCCGCCTTTTCAAGGCCAATGCGCTGCAAGATCGGCTCCACAAGCGTTGCGGTACCCGTGGCGCCCGCCAACATCTGCAAATGCTCTCGGGCCGTCAGGAAGGGGTAGAAGCTCGGCGATTCGATCAACATGCCGAGACGGCTGCGCTGGGCGGGGCAAGCCGGCTCGCCGAAGATCCGGATCTCGCCGCGATCGGGCCTGACCAATCCGGCGAGAATGCGCAGGAGCGTACTCTTGCCCGCGCCGTTCGGACCGAGCAGGCCATAGACGACACCTCGGGGGATGGAAAGGCTCAAATCATCGAGCGCCTTGATGGCCCCGCTTCCACGCCCGAAACCCTTGCTGACGGCCAGGAAGGCAATGGCCGGATCACCGCCCGGATCGGCAAAGGGAATCGTCGACACTCGCTGCGCCTGTACTGACATCACGTCGTCCCTGCATTGGTCGCTGACGGAGAGAACTTCCGCTGCCCTAACCCTGAAATCGAAAACAAAAATCCGCCGGGACATGCCCGACGGATCCGTAGAAAAGCGATAGGGACGAGCCTCAGTTCGCTGGCGCGGCGGGCGTCAATGCCGCCCACTCGCGGATGACCTGATCGAAGACATTGCCACCGGTCGTTCCCTTGTCGAGCGTGATCAGCGCGCGTCTGCCATTGCGGTAGGTGACGGGAATATCGATCCAGCCGCGCGTGGACAGAAGGTCCATGTTGCGCTTTACCACGTCCTCGAAGTCGTTGAGCGCCACGAGATAGGTGTCGTCGGTCACCTTGGCCGTTACGGCAACCAGCGGGTCGCCGCGGTCCTGCTCGGTACGCTTCATGGCAATCCGCTGCAGATTCTCCACCGCACCACCCTCGAAATCCGCAGGCACGGAGAACACCACTTCGATGATGTGGCTCGCCGGCAGCGAATTGTCGGTGTTGCGCTTGAAGGTCAGGAGCGCCGAGATGCCGCGCTCCGGCACGTTGATACGGCCCTGGATCTGCGGATCAGGTCGGCCGTCCGCCCCGTTTTCACGCACAGCCGTCCATGTGATCGAACCAGGCACTGCGACCGGCGTCGCCTGACCGATACGCTCTTCGTAGAGGAAGAGCTTTTCCCCGCCGGCCACGACTGCCGTATTGGCGGCGGTTCCCGGCGTCTGCGTGGCAGCCGCGCCATTGGCAGCAGCCGGCGCATCGGTCGGCTCGACCGTGGACGCCACGGTCTGGGCCGAGACGGAGCGACCTTCGGCGGGCGCGCCCTCGATGGGCGCCGATCCGGCCCCTGCATCGATTTCCGTTCCGTCGGCCTGCAGTCGCTGCGTGAATTTCTGGCTGCCGTCGTCGACTGCAGGTGCCGCCACTTCCGGTGCAGTCGCCGTGTCGGCCGGTGCCTCCGGCTGCTCTGCAGGTGTCGCCGCGGGCGCTTCGGCGGCCTCTTGCGTCGGCACAACCTCGCCCGTCAGGTTGGCGACCATGCTGCCGATCTGATCACGCATGCTCCAGGCGAGATAACCGCCAGCGCCGAGCACAACCAGCACCAGCGCGGCAACGATGATCGGAGCCGGATTGCGACGCTTCTTCGGCTCGAGGCGATAGGCAGGCTGCTGGCCATAACCGCCGACCAGCGCTTCCATGCCATCGGCCTGGCCCGCGACGTCGACCTGCGCACCCTTGGCGCTGGGTGCAAAGCTGTCGATATGCTCGTCCCATTCGCTGGCCGCAGGGGCCGCAGAAGCAGAAGCCGGAGCACCATTGCCTTTCTGAGTCTCGCCCTGATCGACATGCTCCTGGAACCACTGGCTGAAGTCATCGGCGTCGATTGCCGGTGCCGTGGAGGTGGACGCGATCTTGCCGAGCACGACCGGATCGGCATCGGGAAGGCTCAAGCCCTCCGGCGCGACATAGTCGTTGCTGGCCTCGACGTGTACAGGTTCCTCATAGGCGGGGAACTCGTCGGTTGGCGTATAGGAAACGGCCGGCGGCGCGGTGTCGATTTCCGGCAGTTCGGGCACGCGATTGGCGGCCGTTTCGGTCGCAGCCGGCAGCTCCCAGCTTGCCGAGGGGATGACCGGGGCCGGATCGAGTGCGCGGCTCTGAAGCCAATCCTCAACCGAATCCACCCGAATACCAACCTCCGGCGCCTGCGGCGGGAGATAAGGCTCGACCTCGACTGCCGCGTCAGAGCCAAGGGGCTCTTCGGCAACAGGTTCGACCTCGACAACAGGCACGGCATCCCAGGCGGGTGCAGCCGTTTCCGGCTCGTCACCCCGAGGCCAGGTCTCTTCGGCGGTCAGGCCTTCGCCGTAGGGTGCAGCGGCTGCGACCGTTTCGACATCGTCCCTCGCCTCCGGCGCCGGTTCGTATGGCGGCTCCGGCTCGACGGCAGGAGCATCGTCTTCACGGCTCTCGTAGAGCCGCGAATAGTCGTTCTCCGGCTCCTGAACCGCAAAGGGTTGGTCCTGCCAGGCGGTTTCCGCAGACGGCATCGGTTCGACGGCCTGTTCCGGAACAGACTCTTCTACGGGCGTGATGGTTTCTTCGGCGACGTAGGCTGGTTCTTCGGCGACATAGGCTGGCTCCTCCACCGCTGCAGGTGTCGCAGGCTCGGCCATGTGGGCGTCCGCCCAGTCATCACCGCTTACCGCCGGCTGAGGCTCGACCGGCTGTTCGGCCGGAGCAGCGTCTTCTGCCGGTTCCGGCGCCGCCACATCCTCGTTCGAAGAAGGCGCGTATTCCGGCTGCGGCTCGCCCCAGGCAGGCGCAGAAACAGCCGTTGCCGCTGCCACACCGGCAGCCGCGGCTGCAGGCATGGAAGAATCAGGCGTCTCTTCAAGCGGAGGCAAGGCATCCGCATGTTCCGCTTCGACTTCACGGATAGCCGCATCGAGCTTGTCGAGCTGACGCTGCAGCATATGCTCGGGCGGGCGCGGTGACATGTTCTCGAGCTGCCGAACGACAGCGGCGCGAGCCTTTTCATAGACTCGCGCGCGCATCTCCGGAGTATTGTTCGACAGGCCGTCCACGGCCCGTCGAATCACAGCGATAAAGTCAGCCATCAGCACTTTCTCTTGAGAGCCGGCCCGCCGCGCCGGCAAAATTTCAATAAAATCCTAGATTAATCCTCGAAGGGGTCCGTCACAAGTATTGTGTCGTCGCGTTCGGGACTTGTCGACAGGAGGGCGACCGGAGCACCGATCAGCTCTTCCACCTGGCGCACATACTTGATCGCCTGAGCCGGCAAATCCGCCCATTTCCGGGCTCCGACGGTCGATTCCTTCCAGCCTTCGAGCGTGATGTAGATCGGCTCGACGCGTGCCTGGGCAGCCTGCGCTGCCGGAAGATAATCGATTTCCTGACCGTCGAGCTTATAGCCGACGCAGATCTTTAGCTCTTCAAGGCCGTCGAGAACGTCGAGTTTGGTCAATGCAATGCCGGTGATTCCATTGGTGGCAACCGACTGGCGCACCAGCGCCGCATCGAACCAGCCACAACGGCGCTTGCGGCCCGTGACGGTGCCGAACTCATGGCCCTTCTCACCGAGGAACTGACCGATCTCGTCGTGCAGCTCGGTCGGGAACGGACCTTCACCGACACGCGTCGTGTAGGCCTTGGTGATCCCGAGGATATAGCCGAGCGAGCCCGGGCCCATGCCGGAACCGGCCGCGGCCTGACCGGCGACGGTGTTCGACGAGGTGACGAAGGGATAGGTGCCGTGGTCGATGTCGAGCAGGGAGCCCTGCGCGCCTTCAAACAGGATGCGCGAGCCCTTGCGGCGCTCCTTGTCGAGCAGCACCCAGACCGAATCCATGAACGGCAGCACGCGATCGGCGATAGAAGTCAGCTCTTCCATGATCGTCTTGTGCTCGATTTCGGCAACGCCGAAGCCGCGACGCAGCGCGTTGTGGTGGGTCAGAATACGTTCGACCTTGCCTTCCAGCGCATCGAGATCGGCAAGATCCATCACGCGGATCGCGCGACGACCGACCTTGTCTTCATAGGCCGGGCCGATGCCGCGACGCGTGGTGCCGATCTTGGTGCCGCTGTTGGAGGCTGCGTCTTCGCGCATGCCGTCGAGCTCGCGATGCAGCGAGAGAATCAGCGTGGCGTTTTCGGCGATCCGCAGATTGTCCGGGGTCACTTCGACGCCCTGATCCTTCAGACGGCCGATTTCGGCGATCAGCGCATGCGGATCAACGACCACGCCATTGCCGATGACAGCCTTCTTGCCCGGGCGCACGACGCCCGAGGGAAGCAGCGAGAGCTTGTAGGAAACGCCGTCGATGACGAGCGTGTGGCCGGCATTGTGTCCGCCCTGGAAGCGGACCACGATGTCCGCACGTTCAGAGAGCCAGTCGACAATCTTGCCCTTGCCCTCGTCACCCCATTGCGAACCAATCACCACGACATTCGTCATCACATAATCCTGTATATTGCGCAGTGCCTGCGCCTTCCCAAACCCGCGCATCTATACTGTGTTGTTTTTGGGAAATCGACCCGTCTTGACGGGCGATTTGGCTTTTTACGTGACAAAGCGTCCCCCCTGGCCTATTTCGGAGGCAATTGCGCCGTGACGGACCGGGGGGCACACGGTTTCGGCAAGCGGCGTCCGCATGCAGGGAATGACGTCTTTGCCCATCCGCGCCTATACATTTCTCGTCATCACGACCTTGCTCTGGGGCGGCAATACGATTGCTGGCAAGCTGGCGCTTGGCCATGTGAGCCCGATGGTCCTGAGCTTCGGCCGCTGGGCGCTGGCGACCCTCGTGATCGCGTCAATTGCAATCCCGCAGATCCGCAAGGACTGGGATGTCCTCAAAGCCAACTGGAAGCTGCTGATCTTCTACGGCGCGGTGGGCTATGCCGCCTTCAACGGCTTTCTCTATACGGCGCTCAAGTATACCAGCGCGGTCAACGGCGCGATCGAACAGGGTGCGATCCCGGTCCTGATCTTCGTCATCAACTTCCTGCTGTTTCGCATTGCCGTCTCTGCGGTCCAGATCCTGGGCTTCATGATCAGCTTCATCGGGGCTGCCGTCACCGCCTCCCATGGCGATCTCCAGACCTTGCTAACCCTGACGCTGAATTATGGCGATCTGCTGATGCTGTTTGCCGGCATCGCTTACGCGATCTACACCGTGTCATTGCGCTGGAAGCCACCTGTCCACTGGAAGAGCCTGATGGCGGTGCCGGCACTCGCCGCCGCCGTCACCTGTCTGCCGCTTCTCTGGTGGGAAGCGGGCCGAGGCGAGCTGATCCTCCCCGATACGCGCGGCTGGCTGATCATTCTCTATGCCGGGCTGTTCCCCTCGCTGATCTCGCAGATCCTCTACATCAAGGGCGTCGAAGGCATCGGCGCCAACCGGGCCGGCCTCTTCATCAATCTCGTTCCGGTCTTCGGCACGCTGCTATCGGTCACCATTCTCGGCGAAAAGCTGGAAGTCTTCCATGTGGTGGCGTTGGTGCTGGTTCTCGGTGGCATTGCCATCGCCGAATGGGGCAAGCCCGCACCTGACAAGGCTCCGCGCTGACAACCTCAAGAAAGGTTAGCCGACAGAGAGGATTGTCACGTCTCCAGCCAAAACACGCGCCGCTGTCAGCCGCCCGCTGCGATAGCAATGCGTGTCGAGACTGACCCGATCCGGACCGACATGGGCTTCCCGCATCGGCGTATGCCCGTGAAAGACACGGACAGGCAGACCCGGACCGAGATCGAGGAAGGATCGCCTGATCCACATGAGGTCGTCATCGGTCTGCTCGGAAAGCGGTCGCCCCGGCTTTAGACCGGCATGGGCGAAGACATCCGTACCCATGGTGAGCAGCACCGGCAGCGATCTGAGAAACGCCACATGGCTGCTCGGAACTGCATTCCTAATGGCCTCGCGCAAAGCAAATCGGCCAGCAGGCAGAGTGAAACCGTCGATCTCGACCCCGTAGGACGCCAAGGTCGTCTCCGCACCGTGGTCGAGGACCCAGTCACCGGCCGGATCACCGTCGAGAAATGCGAGGAAGGCGTCGTCGTGATTGCCCCGCAGGCTAACCCGCTCGAATCCTGAAGGCGGCGATGCCGTGAGATGATAGAGGACGGCAGCGGATTTCGGGCCTCGGTCGACATAGTCGCCGAGCATCACGATCAGCTTGCGCCCCTCTATCGACTGCGCGTCCTCGCGGATCATGTCTTCCAGCTCCAGAAGCGCATCGAGACAGCCATGCACGTCACCGATTGCGTAGACAGCGGCATAGTCGGAGGGATCGATGACGAGACGTGGTGGGCGACCTGTGTCAGTGCTCATGAGCCCCTCATCACCCATTGGACGTTCTCCTGTCCTGTCGCTGCGCTGCACGCAGTGAGAGAAAAGCGTATCGGCACTAAAAAGGCCAGCCCCAAAGGGGCCGGCCTCGCAATGCTTCAAGACACCGATTAAGGCGTCGTGGTAGGTGGCGGCGTATCGGTGGCACCACCGGTGGGAGCCGGTGTCGCAGGTGTCGCCGGTGCCGGATCGGTTGCCGGCGGCGGGTTGACCGGATCGGCAGCCGGAGGCGTTGCCGAACCTGCCGGCGGCGTCGTCGTGTCAGCCGGCGGCGGAGCCGGAGCATCGGCCGGCGGTGCTGCAGGCGTGCTGCTTTCCGTGGCCGGAGTAACCGGGGTTTCGGCGGTGTCATTGCCACCGAAGACGAAGTATGCGCCGGCTGCGATCACCACGATCAGCAGGACTGCGATGCCCCAGGTCGCGCCGCTGCCCGCAGTGGTCTGCTGGGTGACGTGCGGACGCTGATCGAGGCGGGGGTCAGGACGTTGGTCCATGGTATTTCCTCCTGGTTTGGGTGACCGACCGCTGCGCGGCCGGCCGTTAGCTTGCTTATGTACAATGCTGGCAATCGGCGCTTACTGAACGACGCCGACGACGACATAGGTCTGCGGGTCGACGATGACGCGCTGGTTGTTGACCACGGCATAGGCATAGGTCGGATCCTCGGGGATCGTGGTCAGGACAACTTCCTGCGGAAGAGGTTCACCGACGACCACCTGCCGCTCGATCACGACCGGCTGAGCCGGGACCGGCTGCTGCTGGACATAGGTGACAACCCGGTCCGGCGGCGGGGCGACTGCGGTGCCGGCAATGGCGCCGACGACGCCACCTACGGCGGCACCAACGGGACCGCCGACAATAGCACCGGTCACGGCACCACCGGCAGCACCGGTGACCGTACCTTCCTGCGCCAGGACAGGAGAAGCGACGGCACCAAGTACGACTGCGCCAAGAGCGATAATCTTCGTATTCATGGCTTGATCCTTTCCGTTGACTGCCATTGACGGAAAGAACGGACTTCACGCGAAATTGTTCCGCGCACCTGCCCTAAGGCTCTACTGCAAGCCTTTGGAAAAATTGGCAGAATTTAGGCGGAAGCGTAACATCTGTGGCAGATATTACTTGAGGTGGCAGTAGAACTGCAGTCGCTCAAGGGCGAGCCGATGCCAAAGCTGAAAAGCCCACGGCGCGTTTGCGGCGGGACGGACGGCGTGATGAGTGTTCTGAAAGCCGCTCAGGCGCCCCAGCCAACGATGCCCTTGATCTCGAGAAAGTCGTTGATCCCCCAGTCGGCATATTCGCGCCCGTTGCCGGATTGTTTGTAGCCGCCGAACGGCGCGGACGTGTCCCAGTCCGGATAGTTCAGATAGACGGAGCCCGCGCGCATCTGCCCTGCAACCCGCCGCGCATGGTCGATATCCTGCGACTGAACATAGGCAGCGAGGCCATAGACGGTGTCGTTGGCGATTGCGATCGCCTCCTCTTCGGTCTCGTAGGGCATGATCGACAGCACGGGGCCGAAAATCTCTTCACGGGCGATCGTCATATCCGGCGTCACATGGCCGAAAACCGTAGGGCGGATATAGTAGCCGCGGTTCAGGCCCTCGGGCCGCCCGGGACCGCCGGTGACCAGCAGCGCGCCTTCTTCGATCCCCATTTCGATCAGCCGCTGGATCTTGTTGTATTGAATGTCGCTCACCACAGGACCGAGGACGGTATCTTCGGCTCTGGGATCACCGACCTTGTGAGCGTCCGCAGCCTCGCGCGCAATATGAAGCGCCTCGTCATGGCGATCGGCCGGGACCAGCATCCGGGTCGGCGCATCGCAGGACTGGCCCGAATTGCCGAAACAGCCCTCCACGCCCTTGCGCACGGCAGTTTCGAGATCGGCATCCGGAAGGATGATGTTCGCCGACTTGCCGCCCAGTTCCTGAGCCACACGCTTGACCGTGTCGGCCGCCGTCTTGGCGACGATGATGCCGGCCCGCGTCGAACCGGTGAACGACACCATGTCGACATCGGGATGGCCTGCCATCACCTGGCCAACTTCGGGGCCGCGGCCGTTGACCAGGTTGAACACCCCATCAGGCGTCCCAGCCGCCTGCATCACCTCGGCAAAGATCAGCCCCGAGACCGGCGCGATCTCCGAGGGCTTGAGCACGACGGTGCAGCCGGCGGCAATTGCCGGAGCAACCTTGCAGACGATCTGGTTGAGCGGCCAGTTCCAGGGCGTGATAAGCGCACAGACGCCGATTGGCTCCTTGACGATGCGGGTCGAGCCACGCTGTTCCATGAATTCGAAGCTCTTGAAGGCGGCAATCGTTGCCTCCAGATGCGCTCGCCCTGCCCCGGCTTGAGAGTCTCGTGCGAAAGTGAGCGGCGCACCCATTTCACGACTGATGGCCTGGGCGATGTCGTCGAAGCGCTCGTTGTAAACAGCAAGGATGCGCACAAGAAGCGCCAGTCGCTCCGACCGGTCGGTCAGCGAGAAAGTGGCAAAGGCTTTTCGGGCGGCTGCCACGGCGCGTTCGACATCGCCGCGTCCGCCGATGGAGATCGTCGTAAAGGTCTCCTCGGTGGACGGATCGATCACGTCCAGCACTGCAGGCTCCAGCGGATCGACCCACGCACCGTCTATGAAGAACTTCAGATGGTTGGACATGCGCGCTCCAGCGGAGTGAAAGTAAGGTATTTTGCACTATTGGTCACATGCCGGATCACGGCAAGCATCCAAAACGGCGTGATCAGGCTTTCCCCAACCTCAATGCGGGGATCAGCGTTCCAGTCCATCGAGCAATCTATACCAGGCAAGATGGGCAGCGACACCGAGACGTCGGAAGCGATGCAGCGGAATGGGTACCACGGGCGTGATCGGCAGTGGCAGGGCCTCCCGGCTGCCCTCGGCCAGATACCGCGCGAGAGCCCGACCGAGCGCCACCATCAGCCCAATGCCGCGCCCCTGGCAGCCGACCGCCATCAGAAGCCCCGGATGGGGTTCATGAAGATGCGGCAGATTGTCGGGCGTCATCGCGACACGACCGAACCAGCGCTGCTCGATCCGCACGGAGCCAAGCATCGGAAACAGACGAAGCGTGGCCCGCTCCAGATGCAGCCAATCGTCTGTCGATTGCGGTACGCGCATCGGCCCCCGTCCACCGAGAACCAGACGACCGTCTGCGCTGCGGCGATAGTAGACGAGGATCCGCCGGCTGTCTGACACCGCCTGTCCGCTTGGCAGGACGAAATCGAAATCCGGCGGTAGCGGCTGCGTGGCAATCTGGAAGGAATGCAGCCAGACGAGGCTCTGGGCAAGGTTCGGCACCAGCCCCTCGGAATAGGCGTTGGTCGCAACAAGGACTTTCGGCGCCCGGAACGAGCGGCCGGATTGCGTTGTGATTTGCCAGAACGCTCCGTCCCTCTGCAGCGACATGGCGGCATCATTCAGAACAAGCGCCGCGCCGGCTTCCGTCGCGACACGCGCCAGTTCATGCACGAGCGCCAGCGGATTGACGACACCGGCGCGACGGTCGAGAAAACCGCCGCGATAGCCTTCGGCACCGGTCAGAAGCGCAATCTCTGCAGAATTGAGAAGCGCCACATCCGCCCCTTGAGCCCGCCATTGCCGATTGCGCTGAGCGGCCGCCTGCATGGCGGTCTCGGTATGCGCCGCCTGGATCCAGCCGGAGCGCGTATGCTCGACATCGAGCCCCTCTCGGGCGATGAGATCGAAGACAAGATCTGCCGTCCCCGCCGAAAACTCGATCAGCCTTCGGCCGGTCTCTTCACCGAAAAGCGCAAGCAGCGTTTCCGGATCCTGCTTCAGTCCCGGGATCACCTGGCCGCCATTCACCCCGGATGCACCGTCACCGATCCCGCCGGCTTCGATGACCTGAACCGAAAGCCCGGCGCGGGCCGCATGCAATGCTGTCGAAAGACCCTGATACCCGGCACCAATGACAACAAGGTCGAGATCGCCCTCTTCACAGCGACAAAGAAGCGGCGAAACGGGCCGTCGCCAAACGGACGAAACCGGAATTGCGGACTGCATAAAGGTGAGACCTGAAAACGACTGGAAAAATCGTCGAGCAATCTGCCCCGCCCCAATAAAGCACACAATAAACGTCAGGCTGTATTTTGTTCGCTCGGTAGAATGACGATTTACTTACTTAAGCAGGTTTCGATAAGGGCATCCAGGATCCCGCCTCATGCTTCGCTGGGCAACTGCCAATCAATCGCATTTCTGCCCTTGGAGAGAAGATAATCATTGGCTTGCGAAAAATGCCGGCAGCCGAAGAAACCGTTATGTGCTGAAAGCGGCGAGGGATGCGGCGCCTTCAAGATCAGATGGCGGGACCCATCGACAAAGGCAGCCTTCTTCTGCGCGTAGGAGCCCCACAGCATGAAGACGACATGCTCGCAATCCTCGTTGACGGCGCGGATCACCGCATCGGTAAACCGCTCCCAGCCTTGCCCCTGATGCGAGGCCGCCCGCGCCTCTTCGACCGTCAGCACGCTGTTGAGAAGCAGCACACCCTGTTGCGCCCAGTGCTCCAGGAAGCCGTGCCGCGCCGGCGCAATGCCGAGGTCGCTCTGCAGCTCCTTGTAGATGTTGACGAGCGAGGGCGGGATGCGCACGCCGGGTTTGACGCTGAAGCACAACCCATGCGCCTGCCCCGCCCCGTGATAGGGATCCTGGCCGAGGATCACCACCCGGACTTCGTCGAGCGGGGTCAGATCAAGCGCCCGGAAATACTCCGCACCCTTGGGGAAGATCTGCTTGCCAGCCGCCTTTTCTGCCCTCAGGAAATCCTTGAGATTGCGCATGTAGGGCTGCGCGAACTCGTCTCCCAGCACCGCTTTCCAGCTGTCTTCGAGCCGGACACCCACCTCCGCCATTGCCGCCGCTCCTCGTTCTCGCTTACATGCTTCGTGACGATAGAGAGCCGGCAACCGGACCTGTCAACCTCAACCCGACCTGAGCACACAAGAGAACCGTGAAGTCATTCCTGAAACTCTGGCGCCGCCAGCGCATTCTGACATCGGCATTCCTGCTGGCGATGGCGCTCGCAATCTTCTTCGCCGGGCGAACGATTTTCTTCGTGACCTACTGGAACGACCCCGCCCGCCAGGACCTTCCGCCTGAACCCTGGATGACGATCGGCTATGTCGCCCATTCCTGGCATGTGCCGGTCGAGAAGCTCGCCCGCGACCTTGATCTGCCACCGCCGCCAAAGGATGGCCCGCGACCCTCGCTGGAGCGATTGGCAGAAGAGCGTGGCCAGGACTTCGAAGAGTTCAAGGCCGAGATAGAGGCCTCCCTTGCCGAACTGCGCCGGCAGGTGCCTCCGAGATGACCCTGACCGAGACGCTGCTCGCATCGCTGCCGTCCTATGGCCTGTTGCTGCTTGCGCTGGTCGTCGGCATCAGTTGCCTCGGCGCGCCCCTGCCCGCCTCGATCGTCATGATGCTGATGGGCGCATTGGCGGCCGCCGGAGACTTCACGCTGGCCTATGTCATTGCCGTGGCACTCGCCTCGGCCGTGGCGGGAGACCAGATCGGCTACATGCTTGGCCGCCTCGCCGGACAGCGCCTCGTCCCGATCGTCAGCCGCGAGCCGGCACGCCGCAAAGCGATAGAACGGGCGCAGCACGAGATGGATGCACGCGGGACTGTCGCCGTCTTTCTCACCCGCTGGCTGCTTTCCCCGCTCGGCCCCTATCTGAACCTTTTGGCCGGAGCCTCAGGCTTTTCCTGGGCCCGCTTCACGCTGGCAGGCCTCCTTGGAGAGATGGTCTGGGTCGGTCTCTATACCGGTCTCGGAGCGGCCTTCAGCGAGAGCGTCACGGAGATCGCCGAAATCAGCGGCAGCATCAGCGGCTTCCTGGCGGCCGGTGCCGTTGCCGCATTCCTGGGTTTCAAACTGCTTCGCGCTCTGCGCAGCAAGGACTGAAGCCACATCTCGAACCCGGTGAGGCTTCGCCGAACTGTCACACAGCGGTGCTATCCGGATACCAAAATCCGGAGACTCGCCATGACTTTTCTGATCTGGTTTGCCGCGATCGCGCTTCTCGCCCAGCTTGCAAGCATCGCCATCGTCCTCTCCGTCAAGCTGCGCCACCGAAGCCGAGAGGCTGCGCCGACGCCGCGCCCGCCGGTCACCCTCATCCGCCCGATCTGCGGACTGGAAAACAATCTCGAGCGCTGCCTCGCATCCTCCTTCCGGCTCGATTGGCCGACCTATGAAATCCTTTTTTGTGTCGCAAGAGCCGACGATCCCGCTGCCGCCCTCGCGCGCCGGCTGATGGCGGAGCATCCCGACGTCCCATCGACACTTCTCGTTGGCGAAGACCCCTTCAGCGCCAATCCCAAGCTGAACAACGTGGTCAAGGGCTGGCGCTCCGCCCGCCATGACTGGATCGTCATGACCGACAGCAACGTGCTGATGCCAGCAGACACCATCGAGCGCATGATCGCCCGCTGGGACAGCGGGACCGGCCTCGTCTGCTCGCCACCGGCGGGAACCGAGCCGGAGAACGCCGGCGCCCTTCTCGAAAGCGCCTGGCTCAACAGTTTCCAGGCCCGCTGGCAGCTCTTCGCCGACGCCTGTGGCTTTGGCTTTGCCCAGGGCAAATCGATGCTCTTCAACCGTCATGTGATGACGCAGCTCGGCGGTTTCGAGCGACTGGGCGACGAAGTCGCCGAGGATGCCGCCGCAACACTGCTGATCCGCACTGCGGGCCTCAAGGTCCGCATCGTTCACGAGCCCTTCCCGCAGCCGCTCGGCAAGCGGGACATCGCCGCCGTCTGGAAGCGACAGCTGCGCTGGGCGCGCCTGCGCCGCGCCTCGTTCCCGCTCTATTTCCTGCCGGAAATCCTGACCGGCGCAGCCCTGCCGACGGCAGCCATGATTGCGCTCGCGGCGACAGGTACACTGCCGCTTCTCGCCCCGCTCGCCTATCTTGCCGCCTGGTATGGCGCAGAAGTGCTGCTCGCTCGAGGCTATGGCTGGCCAAGCAGCTGGCGCATCCTGCCCGCGATGCTCGCCCGTGATCTGCTTTTGCCGGCTCTCTTTGTCGCCGCCTGGTTCGGCAGCGGTTTCGAATGGCGCGGCAATGCGATGACTGTCGCCGACAACGACAACAGCCGCAGCGCACGCATCCGCGAGGCCGTTCTCCGCACCCGCAACAAGGCACGCGAGAAAGCCCGCGCTCTGGTTGCGGCCCGAAGCCACTAAGGCTCTTCTCCCCACGAAAAAGCGGGCAGGACCGCTCGTCGCGATCGCTGCCCGCAAGAGGGAGGTAGTTCCGCCTCTCAGATCGTGCCTTGGCCCATCTGTTCGGCAATGTAATCCGCCTGGCGGATCGCAAGAGAGACGATCGTCAGGGTCGGATTTTCGGCCGCTCCGGTGGTGAACTGGCTGCCATCGGAGACGAAAAGGTTGCTGATGTCGTGGCTCTGTCCCCATTTGTTGACGACGCCGTCCTGCGCCTTCTCGCTCATCCGGTTCGTGCCGAGATTGTGCGTTGACGGATAGGGCGGTGTCGGGAAGGCGCGGGTTGCCCCAACTGCCTCATAGAGGGCCACGCCCTGCTTGTAGGCATGATTGCGCATGGCCTCGTCGTTTGGATGGTCGGTAAACCAGACATCCGGGATCGGCATGCCGTATTTGTCCTTAAGCTCGCCATGCAGCTTCACGGCATTCTGCTCCTGCGGCATGTCCTCGCCGACGATCCACAGGCCCGCCATATTGGCATACTGGTCCATCGCAGATGCAAACGAGCGACCCCAGCCACCGGGATCCAGGAAAGCTGCCATGAAGGGTACGCCGAGCGCCAGCGTCTCGAGCTCATAGCCACCGACGAAGCCGCGGGACGGATCGTGACGTGCCTCGTCCTGGATGATCCCTGCCATGGTCGTGCCGCGATAGAAATGCACCGGCTTGTCGAAGACGGCATAGACCGAGCCGGTCGTATGGCGCATGTAGTTCTTGCCGACCTGGCCGGAGGAGTTGGCGAGACCATCCGGGAACTTCGACGAGGCGGAGTTGAGCAGCAGGCGCGGGCTTTCGATCGAATTGCCGGCAACGCAGATGATGCGCGCCTTCTGGCTTTGCAGATTGCCATCCTTGTCGGCATAGACAACGGCTGTCACCTTGCCCGAGTCATCATGCTCGATCTTGACGACATGCGAGTTCGGCCGGACTTCGAGCTTGCCGGTCGCCTCGCCCTTCGGGATTTCCGTGTAGAGCGTCGACCACTTCGCGCCCCATTTACAGCCCTGGAAGCAGAAGCCGGTCTGCTGACAGCTCATGCGGTCATCGCGATCGGCCGAGTTGATCGCCATGTTGCCGGTGTGACAGTTCTTGTAACCCAGCTTGTCGGCACCGGCCTTCAGGATCTTGAAGTTGTTGTTGCCGGGCAGGCCCTCGATCCCGTTGGTGCGGGTCACGCCCATCTTGTCTTCGGCCTTGGCATAGTAAGGCTCGAGATCGGCGAGTGTGATCGGCCAGTCGAGGAGATTGGCGCCCTCGACCTTGCCGTAATGGGTCAGCGTCTTGAACTCGTGCTCCTGGATGCGCAGCGAGGCACCCGCCCAGTGGGTGGTGGTGCCGCCGACCGCCTTGACGATCCAGGCCGGCAGGTTGGGGAAGTCCTTCGACACCCGCCAGCCGCCACCGGTGGTGCGGTTGTCGAGCCAGGCGAGCTGAGAAAAGCTCTCCCATTCGTCATTGATGAAATCCTCGTATTCGATACGGGCGCCGGCTTCGAGCACGACCACGTCGATGCCCTTCTGGGCAAGCTCGTTGGCAAGCGTGCCGCCGCCTGCACCGGAACCGATGATGACGACCACGCTGTCGTCGTTGAGATCATAGGGCGCTGCCATGTTTTCCTCCCGGGAAATCGGTCAATTTGGGTAAGCGCCGCCGTTCCCATCCGCGATGGGCCTCCTTCCGGCGACGATGAATGCTTGTCCTAGGGTTAAGCTCAGAGCCAGGTGATGTCGTCGAACCCGCGCTCGATATAGCCGCCCTTGGAATAGGACTCGCCCTCGTAGCCGAAGATCGGCCAGATCTCCTTCTGGTTATAGAGGCTGACCACGAGATCGCCGCGTACAGCCTGGAAGAAGGGCGTCGTCTCGATGTCGCGCAGGATCGCCACGCGATCGTCTTCCCAGCCGAGCCCACGATAGCCGCCAGCACCGGCTCTGCTGTCGAGATCGGCGATGCCGTCTTCGATCAGCGCCTTGTGCTTCTCGTCCTTAGCAGCCATCGTGTCCTGACCCTTGACGGCTGCCGCATAGAAGCGCTCGGCGAGCTGGTCATGCGGGTAGATGTCGCGCGCCATCTTGATGAGCGTCGCGAGCGTGTCCGGCTTCAGGGCAGTCGCCTCCAGGCCCCAGGCCTGGTCGGGACAGATGACGGCAGTGCCCGTAATCATCAGCACGGCACTCGCCGCACCGGTCTTCAGAAGCTGGCGACGGGACATGCCCCCGGTCTTGTCGAGTATCGTAACCACGTCATTCTCCTCCCATGAGATGATGCGCAACGGCGTTTTACCGTCACCCTTGGAAGGCGCGCTGCCGCGCCCGCCGGCTGCGAAAACATACGACCGAGGGCTCCTCTTCCCCCGGCCATACGATCATTTGTACCGTCCGTGCCGCTGCAGGACCTCGATCTTGTAGCCATCGGGATCGGTGATGAAGAAGAAGCGGGCAAGCAGCGCCCCGTCGCGGTTGAACTCGACGATCTTGCCCGGGTTCAGACCAAGATCCGTCAGCCGCTTGTGTTCGGCGTCGAGGTCCGAGACGCTGACGGCAAGATGGCCGTAGCCGGTCCCGAGCTCATAGGCCTCCTCGCGACCCTTGTTGACCGTGAGTTCAAGCTCGAACTCGCTCTCAGGATTGCTGAGATAGATCAGGGTGAAGGTCTCGAAATCGAGACGTTCTGCGACTTCCAGACCGAATGCCTGGACGTAGAAGGAAACGGATCGGACCTCTTCAAGGACACGGATCATCGAATGGATCATTTTCGCCAATGGGCTGCTCCTCGCATGCTGACAAATGTCATGTTTGCAGAATGTCGCGATTTGCCGGAAGGCTGGTAGCAGCCCATTACCGCAGCCGATTATTTTCGCCGAAAGATGTATTCATTCTTCGCACCCGGGCGTGGCAGTTTAGAAAAGACGGAAATTGACCGAAGCGTCGGCGCGCAACATAATGCTCAAAACACTGAAGAACGAAAAAACTGATATCAGGGAGGAGCATGCCATGTGTGAAGTCTTCGCAGGACAGGACCCGGGCCGCTATCGCGCGGTCAACCGCTCCGTCCGCATTGGTGGTCATTCCACCAGCATCCAGCTTGAAGCCGCCTTCTGGGTGCTGATCGACGAGATCGCCGCCAGCCAGAATTTCTCGACATCCCGCTTCCTGTCGACACTCCACGACGAAGCACTGGAGATCAACGGTTCGGTTTCGAACTTCGCATCCCTGCTTCGGACGAGCTGTCTGATCTACCTGATGAGCAAGGCGCAGAACCCGGCACAGCCGCCGGAATTCCACATCATCGCCGCCGAGTAGAGGCAAACAAAAAGCGCGGCCCGATGAATACCGGGCCGCGCTTCAGTTCCGATCGCCGTCTTGGGTCGGCGCGGAAGTATTATTCCGCCGGCTGCAGTGCCGGCTGGATGTCGTCCTCTTCGAGAACCTTGCCACCGAGGGCTGCATGGAAGAGCGTCTGGTCGAGTTCACCTTCCCAGCGCGCGACGACGACGGTTGCCACCGCATTGCCGATGAAGTTGGTGAGCGCCCGGCATTCCGACATGAAGCGGTCGATGCCGAGGATCAACGCCATGCCCGCGACCGGAACGGCGGGAACGACGGACAGAGTGGCCGCGAGGGTAATGAAGCCAGCACCGGTGATGCCGGCCGCCCCCTTCGAGCTCAGCATGGCAACGGCCAGCAGCAGGATCTGGTCACCGAGCGGCAAGTGGATATCCGTCGCCTGAGCGATGAAGAGCGCCGCCAGCGTCATATAGATATTCGTGCCGTCGAGGTTGAAGGAGTAGCCGGTCGGGATGACGAGGCCTACGACCGAGCGCTTGCAGCCAGCCTTTTCCATCTTGTTCATCAGGCCCGGAAGGGCTGCTTCCGAGGACGACGTCCCGAGAACGAGCAGCAGCTCTTCCTTGATGTAGCGGATGAGCGCCAGGATCGAGAAGCCGTTGTAACGGCAGACAGCCCCGAGGATCACCGCCACGAACAGGAAGGACGTGAGGTAGAAGGTGCCGATCAGCATGGCGAGATTGGTGACCGAGCCGATGCCATATTTGCCGATGGTGAACGCCATGGCGCCGAAGGCACCGATTGGTGCGGCCTTCATCAGGATGGCGACAAGCTTGAAGACTGGCGCGATGACCGCCTGCAGGAAGTCGGTGACCGGCTTGCCGCGCTCGCCGACAAGCGCCAGCGAAATGCCGAACAGGATCGAGAAGAACAACACCTGCAGGATGTCGCCATCGGCAAAGGCCCCAACGATCGTCGTCGGGATGATGTTCATCAGGAAGCCTGTGATCGACGAGTCATGCGCCTTCTCCGTATAGGTCGCCACAGCCGCCGCATCGAGCGTGGCCGGATCGATATGCATGCCCGCACCCGGCTGCACGACATTGGCAACGACGAGGCCGACGACAAGCGCCAGCGTCGAGAAGGTGAAGAAGTAGAGCATCGCCTTCCCGGCGACCCGGCCGACCTTCTTCATGTCGCTCATGCCGGCAATGCCGGTGGCGACAGTCAGGAAGATGACCGGCGCAATGATCATCTTGACCAGCTTGATGAAGGCGTCACCCAGCGGCTTCAACTGTGCGCCGATCTCGGGATAGAAATGGCCGAGCAGGATGCCAGCGACGATCGCGGCGAGGACCTGAACATAGAGAAGCTTATAGAAGGGCTGCCGGCCCACGGGCGCGTGCTCTGCGGTATCGATATGCATGTTTTCCTCCATGGTCGCCCTGACGGAACGAGTTCCGGCCTCCCGGGCGATGGCTTAACTGACTGGAAGCGGCGCGGCCGCTTGGAAGAAAGGTTAGCAAGGCGCATGCCAGACCGAGGAAACGGAGCCAAAGCCCTGATAGAATTGAATTTTATACGCACTCAGACTTGATTCACCACATAAGAGCGTGCGGTTTTCCACACAAGTGTGATGTGTTAGAATGCGATCTACCGCACACCCTATCAGGACCAACATACGTGATGCCGCCCTTTCGAAGCTCAAGTCGCACACTCTGGCTCATCTGTGCCGTTGTGGCAGTTCTGCTGTCAGGCCTCGCATTGTTCTACGCCGGCGAGAAGGGCAAGATCCTGGCGCTGGACGCCGTCGCAGAGGACGCGCAGACCGATGCCGAGCTGAAGCGCGCGTTGCTGATTGCCGTGCTCGACCGCTCACGCACCCTGCCCTTCGTGCTGGGGACGGACGCCGAACTGGCCGACACATTGCAGGCACCCGGCCCCGACAGCGTCAACCGCCTGAACGAAAAGCTGGAGGCCCTCACCTCGGGAACCGGCGCATCCGTGATCTATGTCGTCAACACCGAGGGATTGACGATCGCCGCCAGCAACTTCCGTCAGCCCGACAGCTTCGTCGGCAGCAACTATGCCTTCCGCGAATACTTCACCGGGGCGATGGCAAGCGGCACGGCCGAACAGTATGCGCTGGGCAATGTCAGCCGCAGGCCAGGGCTCTATCTCTCCCGCCGCGTCGATAACGATGCCGGCCAACCATTGGGCGTCGTGGTCGTCAAGGTCGAGTTCAACGCGCTGGAACAGGACTGGCAGCGGTCCGGACGCCCGACCTATGTCACCGACACAAGAGGCATCGTCCTGATCACCAGCCGTCCGGATTGGCGTTTTTTCACCATCACCGACATCCCCCAGCAAGATCGGCTGGCTATCCGCGACAGCCTGCAATTTGGCGAAGCCCCGCTTTTGCCAGTCCCGATCTGGTCGCTCTTCGACCTTGACGGACACACGATGGTGGCGACCGACGCCTCCGGTGCGCGTCCGCGCCAGCCGCATGTCGCCGAGACCCTGCCGGTGCCCGGAACGCCTTGGACCTTGCATCTGCTGGCACCCGCCGCAGCAGCGATGGATGCCGGCACCTTGCACGGGCGCACCACGGCAGTCGCGCTCGGCCTGCCCTTGCTCGCCGCGGCTGGCTATTTCCTGTATCGCAGCGGTCGCGCTGCCCGCCGCACAGCAGAGGCGAAGGCCGCGCAGGCGGAACTTGAACGCCAGGTAACCCTGCGCACGGTAGAACTCACCGAAGCCCGCGACCGCCTTGAGGCCGAGATCGCCGAACACAGGGCAACCGACACCCGCCTCCAGGGCGTGCAGCAGGATCTCGTCCAGGCCAACCGTCTGGCGATCCTCGGCCAGGTCGCAGCCGGCGTGGCGCATGAGATCAACCAGCCGGTCGCCACCATCCGCGCCTATGCAGACAATGCGAAAACCTTCCTCGCTCGCGGCAACGGCGATCAGGCACAGGAAAACCTTGGCCTGATCGCCGAGCTCACTGACCGCATCGGCGCAATCACCGGCGAGCTGAAGGGTCTTGCCCGCAAGGGCCGCCAGGCCGGCGAACCTGTCGAAGTCAAGGCTGCGGTCGACGGGGCCCTCTTCCTGTTGAAGAGCCGCTTCGCTGGCAGCTTCGATCGCCTCACCATCAGTGACATCCCTGTCGATCTCAAAGTGCTTGGCCAGCGCATCCGCCTAGAACAGGTGCTGATCAATCTCCTGCAGAATGCACTTGAAGCCATTGAAGGCAAAGCGGATGGCGATATCCGCGTCGGGATTGCGCGCCTCTCCGACGACGAGGTCGATCTTGCGATCAGCGATACTGGCCCCGGCCTGCCGCCTCACGTTAGGGACAACCTGTTCATACCTTTCACCACCTCCAAGGAGGCAGGGCTCGGCCTGGGCCTCGTGATCGCCCGTGACATCGTCACTGAATACGGCGGACGGCTTTCGGTCGAGACGAGCGCGGCGGGCACCACCTTCACCATCACTCTCACGAGGGCACGGGCATGAGCAGCGGCATCGAGATCATCCTCGTCGACGACGACCAGGCTTTGCGCCGCGCCACCCGCCAGACCCTGGAGCTTGCCGGTTATGCCGTGCACGACTTCGGTGCGGCAGCCCAGGCGCTCGCCCAAGTTTCGCAGAAAAGCGAGGCCGTCGTCGTCACCGATATCCGCATGGCCGGCATGGACGGGCTGGAACTCTTCGCCCGCATCCGCAGCCTCGACCCGGATCTGCCGGTCCTGCTGATCACAGGCCATGGCGATGTCGACATGGCCGTGCGCGCGCTGCATGACGGCGCCTATGACTTCATCGCCAAGCCCTTCCCCGCCGAGCGGCTCGTCCAGAGCGTCGCCCGCGCTGCCGAAAAACGCCGGCTGGTGCTCGAAAACCGCCGCCTGCGTGAGGCAGCCACGACCATGCCCGACGATCTGCCCCTCATCGGCCAGACACCGGCCATGGAGCATCTGCGCCAGACGCTCCGCCAGATCGCCGATACCGATGTCGACGTGCTGATCGCCGGCGAAACCGGCAGCGGCAAGGAAGTGGTGGCAACACTCTTGCATCGCTGGAGCCGCCGCACAAAAGGTAACTTCGTTGCGCTGAATTGCGGCGCGCTGCCCGAGACGGTGATCGAAAGCGAGCTCTTCGGCCACGAGGCCGGCGCCTTTACCGGCGCGCAGAAGAAGCGCGTCGGCCGCATCGAACATGCAAGCGGCGGCACGCTGTTTCTCGACGAGATCGAGAGCATGCCGCTGTCCACCCAGGTGAAAATGCTGCGGGTCCTGGAAATGCGCGAGGTAAGCCCGCTCGGCACCAACGAGGTGAGGCCCGTCGACCTGCGCGTCGTCGCCGCCGCCAAACTCGATCTCGGCAATCCGGCCGAGCGCGGCGAGTTCCGTGAAGACCTCTATTATCGCCTGAACGTCGTGACGATCTCCATCCCGCCACTGCGCGAACGCCGCGCCGATATCCCGCTGCTCTTTGCCCACTTCGCCACCCGCGCCGCCGAACGCTTCCGCCGCGACATACCCGTCATGACGACCGAGGTGCGCCGTCATCTGGAGACCCACTGCTGGCCGGGCAATGTCCGCGAACTCTCGCATTTTGCCGAGCGGGTCGTGCTCGGGATTACGCCGCCGCCGAAACGGGCGCCAGGGTCAGCCACACCGGGCCTCACCCTGCCCGAGCAAATGGAACGACACGAGGCCGAGCTGATCCGCGAGGCACTGATCGCAAACAAGGGCGACGTGCGTTCGACGCTCGAGACGCTCGGCATTCCCCGCAAGACCTTTTACGACAAGCTCCAGCGCCACGGCATCAACCGCGCCGATTACGAATAGCTGGATACCGTCATTTCCCGTCAGGCAATCGCCCGGATGGCCGCGACGACCTCGTCGTCGATCACGATGCCGTCGATCTCGGCGGCACGAGCCAGATCCTGGCCTCGCCGTCCTGGAATGCGCGCGCCTTCCTGCGCCCCGATTTCATCCGCCAGCAGCGCCAGGCGAGAGAAGACGCCGGGCCCACCTGTCGCCGTTGGATCGATGGCGATGATCGTCTGGCCGAGCGCCACGGGCGGCCCCTTGTCGTCGAACAGGGACGAGGCCTCGAAGGCATAGTTCGCGCCAATCAGGCCCGCCGAGAGAATCTCGACCATCATCGCAAGCGCTGCTCCCTTGGCTCCGCCGAGTGGCGCCATGAAGCCGTCCATCGCACGGTTGGCGTCCGTCGTCGGCTGGCCATCGGCATCAAAGGCCCAATCGTCGGGGATGGCCTCCCCCTTCTGCCGCGCCGCCATGATCTTGCCGCGCGCCACCTTGGACAGCGCCAGATCGACGACAATGGGATCTCCATTCTCGATCGGCACGGCAAAGGCGATGGGGTTGGTGCCGTAAAGCGCCTTGTTGCCGCCCCAGGGCGCCATGGAGGCCGGGGCATTGGCAAACATCAGCGCCGCCAGCCCGCGCTCTGCAAAACGCGCGACCGTCAGCCCCATGACCCCGGCATGGTGCGAGCGGTGAATGGTGGCGATCGCAATACCCTGCTCGCGCGCGATGCCGGGCAACATCTCGACGGCAAGATCGAGCGCCGGATAGGCGTAGCCGTTCATCGCATCGATGGTCAGCACGCCCGGCCTTGGTCGCGACGCCTGCGGCTTGGCTAAGCCATCCACCTTGCCGGCCCGCGCCTGGGAACTATAGGCCTCGACCCGGCGCAAGCCGTGACCGCCTTGTCCGGCAGCTTCGGCGGCCACAAGCGCGCGGGCCACGGATCGCGCATTGGCTTCATCCACGCCAGAACGGCAAAGGGCGTCGACCACAAGCGCCTCGGCTTCTACAAGTGTGAGCTTCATCGGATGTCCATGTGCATGTCGCGGGAAACAGGATCAGCCGCGCATCGACGCTGCGAGGTTGGTGGCGGCAGCGGAAAGCAGGCTGACATCCGTGGAGCAGGCAAAGAACCGGATTCCGGCCTTGCGCGCCATCGCGAGCATAGCCGGATCGCCGGACATGATGCCGACCGGCTTGCCGGCAGCAACACCCTTGCCGATCACGGTTTCGACGGCCTGCATGACCTCTGGATGCGTGGGATTGCCGCGATGGCCCATGTCGGCCGCAAGGTCGGCCGGTCCGATGAGGATCGCATCCACACCCGGCGTCGCAATGATGGCATCGGCATTCTCGACACCGAGACGGCTTTCGATCTGCGCGATCAGGCAGACCTCCGCATTCGCCGTCTCCGCATAATCGGCAATACGGCCGAAATCGGAGGCGCGGCCCAGGCTCGCGCCCATGCCGCGGATGCCCTCCGGCGGATAACGCAGGGCCTTGGCCAAGCGGTCTGCCTCTTGCCTCGTCTCGACCATCGGGATCATCAGCGTCTGCGCGCCGATATCGAGTGCCTGCTTGATCAGCCAGCTTTCGCCGACCGGCAGCCTGACGACCGGATGCGCCGGATGCCGCGCGACGGCTGCGAGTTGGGCCGCCATCAGCGGAATATCGTTCGGTCCATGCTCGCCATCGATGAGAATCCAGTCGAAGCCAGCCCCGGCGCAGACTTCCGCGACATGCGGGCTCGCCAGCGCCACCCAGAAACCGACAAGCAGTTCGTTGGTTTCGTAGAGAGCGGCCTTGAAGGCATTCTTGGGGGCGGGCATGGGCATTCTCCAACTGCAGGACGTGTCGACACGATGTGTTCGAGGCGCAAGATGCGCTCTGGCGGACGCAAACCGCAAGGGCCAATCAAACACCTTTGGTACGGACGGCGATTGGCGGCCACAGTTGAAGCCGGCCGTCCCGTCGTGATACGGGCAGCCGAGACCCCAACGCGCAGGAATTGCCCCATGCTCCCCTGGATTCAGCTCGACACGGCCAAGATACCCGGCGGCGGCGAATTGCGCTTGAAGAGCCGCGGCACGGAATTCTCCATCATGCTCGGCACCAACGAGCTGATGAACAGCCGCCTTAGCGGCTCCGAGGAAGCGCTCGCCACCCTCGCCTTCGAGCGGATCGCGACCCACAAGCGCCCACATATCCTGATCGGCGGCCTCGGCATGGGCTTCACGCTTCGCGCCGCGCTTGGCGTGCTTCCTCAGGATGCAAAGGTCACCGTCGCCGAACTCGTGCCCGCCGTCGTCGACTGGGCGCGCGGCCCGATGGCCGAGATCTATGCCGGCAGCCTCGACGACCCGCGCGTGGCAATTCACGTCGGTGACGTCGGCGCCCTGATTGCCAAATCCAAGGGTCAGTTCGATGCGATCCTGCTCGACGTCGACAATGGCCCAGATGGCCTCACACGCGAGGCGAACGACGGCCTCTATTCCCATGATGGCTTACGCAAATCCAAGTCGGCCCTCACCCGAGGCGGTGTGCTCGGCGTCTGGTCGCAGGGGCCAGATCAGCACTTCACGCGCCGCTTGAAGGATTGCGGCTATGGCGTGGAGGAGATTCCCGTCCGCGCGGGGAGAACCGGTCGCGGCAAGAAGCATGTGATTTGGATGGCGAAGAACGGGCCGTTGGCTCCGAAGAGCTGAGCCGACACGCCAACACACCCCCTCTGGCCTGCCGGCCAGCTCCCCCACATGGGGGGAGAGGACCCCCGGATGCCCTTCCGCCAGCTTGAGCGCAAAGAACCTTCAGCCGATCGCAAAGCGGTTAATCAGAGGCGCAGACGGCAGGGCTGGGTTAAGCCCTCCCCCTTGTGGGGAGGGTTTGGGAGGGGACTTTCTTTAGCCCCACAATTCACGCGGCGGCAGCGGCATCACCGCGCCGTCATAGGCGATCGAAGGCTCGCGATCGCGCGCCAGAAGCAGCGGCCCGTCGAGATCGACAAAGGCAGCCCCCTGGCCGATCAGAAAGGCAGGCGCCATGGCAAGCGATGTGCCGACCATACAGCCGACCATGATCTCGAAACCGGCTTCCACCGCCGCATCGCGCATCAGAAGCGCTTCCGTCAGCCCGCCGGTCTTGTCGAGCTTGATGTTGACCGCATCATACTTGCCCTTCAGCGAGGCGAGCGATGCCGTGTCGTGGCAGCTCTCGTCGGCACAGACCGGCAGCACGCGGTCGAGCCCGAGAAGCGCATCATCGCCTCCAGCCGGAAACGGCTGCTCGACGAGCTTCACCCCAAGATCGAGAAACACAGGCGCCAGCGCCTTGTACTGGTCGAGGCTCCAGCCCTCATTGGCATCGACGATGATCGCAGACGTCGGCGCGCCCGCCCTGACGGCCCGGATGCGCTCGATATCATCAGCGCCGCCGAGCTTGACCTTCAGCAGCGGTCGCGCCGCCTCCTTCTCCGCCGCCGCCTGCATGCTCTCTGGGCTACCGAGCGACAGCGTGTAGGTGACCGATAGCGGCTTTGGCTCTTGTAACTTGAGAAGTTGCCAGACCGAGAGCCCCGCCCGCTTGGCCTCCAGATCCCAAAACGCGCAGTCCAGCGCATTGCGCGCCGCCCCCGGCTTCAGCCGGCTTTGCAGCCCGGCCCGGTCGAGCCCTTGGCGTACCTCCGGCACCAGCGCCGTGAGCAACTCGACAACGCTCTCCACCGTCTCGCCATAACGCGCATAGGGCACGCATTCGCCCTGTCCAACATGCGCGCCATCCGTCAGCCGCACCGTGACCACCTTCGCCTCGGTCTTCGACCCGCGCGAAATCGTGAAGCTGCCGGATATCGGGAAGCTCTCGGGCGTGACGGTCATCTGGACGGGCATGGGATCTCCTCTCACGGGCAATCCCCGCGAATCGCTGCTCTTGCACGAAGATGCAATCCTTTCTATATCCGTCAACATAAGGCCCGGCACTGGCAGCGCGCGAAAACGCCCGCAAAGCCTGAAGCCAGATCCCCGCATATTGCGGGCTGAACGGTCACATGAAGCACAGAGACGAAGCCCGTGAACACGCTGGATTTTGACAAGAGACCGGAAGATACGCGCGTCGTCGTCGCCATGTCGGGCGGCGTGGACTCATCCGTCGTCGCCGGCATCCTGAAGCGCGAGGGCTATGACGTCCTCGGCATCACGCTGCAGCTTTACGACCATGGCGCCGCCGTCCACCGCGCCGGCTCCTGCTGCGCCGGCCAGGACATCGACGATGCCCGCCGCGTCTGCGAAACGCTCGGCATTCCCCATTACGTGCTCGATTACGAACAGCGTTTTCGCGACACCGTGATCAACCCGTTCATGGAAAGCTATGTCGCCGGCGAAACGCCGATCCCCTGCGTGGCCTGCAACCAGACGGTCAAGTTCGCCGACCTGCTGACGACCGCACGGGAACTCGGCGCCGACGCGCTGGCGACCGGCCATTACATCCGCTCGAAGTCGGTGCCGCTCGCCAATGATCCCGGCCACCGCGCCCTCTTCCGGCCGATCGATAGCGAGCGCGACCAGAGCTATTTCCTCTTTGCCACCACGCAGGAGCAGATCGACTATCTGCGCTTCCCGCTTGGTGCCATGTCGAAGGCGGAAGTCCGCGTGCTCGCCGAAGAGATGGGCCTCGTCGTCGCCCAGAAGGCCGACAGCCAGGACATCTGTTTCGTGCCCCAGGGCAAATATGCCGACGTCATCAACAAGCTGAAGCCGAATGCGGCTCTGGCCGGCGACATCGTGCATCTCGATGGCCGGGTGCTCGGCAATCACGAAGGCATCCTGCATTACACGATCGGCCAGCGGAAGGGCTTGGGCGTCGCCACCGGCGAGCCGCTCTACGTCATCTATCTCGATGCCCGCTCGCGCCGCGTCATCGTCGGCCCGAAGGAAGCGCTGGAAACCCACCGCGTCTATCTGCGCGACATCAACTGGCTCGGCGACCGCACGCTCGCCGAAGATGCCGCAGACGGCATGCCCTGCTTCGCCAAGGTCCGCTCCACCCGCCCGCCGACGCCGGCGGTACTGCATGCCGACGAGCGCGGCGTCTATGTCGATCTCGAAATCGGCGAAGCCGGTGTGGCCCCCGGCCAGGCCTGCGTGCTCTATTCGGCAACCGGTGCCGACGCCCGCGTCTATGGCGGCGGCTTCATCGAGCGGTCGGAACGCTCGGGCACAGCCGAAAGCGCGCTGAAGGCGCTTCTCGCCAGCCCCGTGGCGGCCTGAGGCCAAGGCTTTCGGGCCGCGTGCAAGGTCTCGCGTCAAGCCGGTGGAAAGCCACGCTGTTTTTGCCCAGACCGCGCTTGACTTTGATCGGACCCTCGCCTTATAAGCCGCCCATCGCTTCGGACGGCGACGGCTTCTAGGCCCGAATGTTCGATGTGTGGCGGGGTAGCTCAGGTGGTTAGAGCGTGGGATTCATAACCCCAAGGTCGGCGGTTCAAGTCCGCCCCCCGCTACCAAAAATTTCAAATGCACATGCTGTGGTGTAGACGTCAGAGGTCGTTTTTGGCCGCACGTCTCATTTGCGCTAGATCCTCAAACCGGCGGACTTCATTCAATTCGTTTGGGTCAAGCCAGTGATTTTCGGGGATGAACGCTGAAGCTCGCCCCAGCACAATATCGTCAGGCACAGATCGCACTTGGAAAATGTACTGCCGGTAATAGTCCCAACGGAAGCGGAGCATATCCGAAACTGCTTGGGCTGCGTCGGCGGTACCGTCGTCTCCACACCAAACCCCGTTCAACAGGTCCAACTGCAGTCGCTCTTCTGCAAAATTTAAATACAGCTTGATACTAACCGGATATCTAACCGACCGACACTCGATGAGTGCGCACCCATCGGCCGCTTCGAGGAAAGTTGCTTCCAATTCATCCAACGGCGCATAGCCGTCACGCCCGACCAGCTCGAAACGTAGCCGCGGGAATCTGATCGAGCCGCAACTTTGCGCCAGTAGCGTCGCATTCTCTCTGACATCAGACGGGAACCACTCCTTAAAACCCGCCAGTTCGTACAAATGCTCTGCGTACACCGTGGAAGGAGACCTAACTCCGAACACTTGCTCGACCACAACAACGGCAAGCTCCTTTATCAGCGGATAGTCCTGGCGAAGTCGTCTCTCGTCTGAAGGGTCATCCGGATTGACCAGTGGCGAGGCGAAAGCGTGTGCGATGGCACAACGAGACGAAACGAATAGATACTGACCAACATCCGACTCTGTTTGCGTCAGCTCCTCAAGCCGCCTCCTCGCTTCGTGACCACATATGCTAGCGACAGAATTGTTAATCCATGCCATTTGTGCATGGGGGTTAGAGAACTGAACATTCAGAATTTTCAGAAAACTGAGGCAAGCATAGACTACATGGTCCATGCTCTTCCCCTCCCGATACAACGCCAATGCCAACTTGGCCTTCTCGGATAGGTTCTCCGGCAGGTCTGGAAAGTAAGCCCGATCGGTCACATCTGCGCTCTCTTTGCCGAGGCACGGATGCAGGCGTCTTCCGCCACCCCAAGCGACCACAACAGCGCTTTTGTCCTTGGACCAAGTCATTGCGCTGAGTAACTCGTTGATTGCCTTAGCGCCGACTGAATGTTCCTCAGCTTCTGCGAGTTTTAGAGCAACCGCAGCGTACATCACATCGCCATCTGGCCCGGTGCACGGCGGTACAAGGAAAAAGTCTCGGCCTTCAAAGCTCTGGATGTAAACTTGATCTGGCCAAAGAAATTCGACTTTTACGTAGCCGCAACACCAATTACCGACCTCAGTGAGTGCTCCCGAGTACACCTCTGTAACAGTTTTCAATTCGGATTTCAGCGAAGGCATTGAACGTCCTGCCAACCTTTATCAACACGGACACATAATCGATGAAGCTCGCCAGATAACGCTAGGCACCGCCCACATTGAGCTATCGCGCCGCCCAGACCAGCCCCCGTCGCACAATCTCCCGCATCTGCGGCACCTCGAACTCCGCCGCCTGGTGGCCGAGGGAGGAGTAGAACACCCTGCCCTGCCCGTGGCGGCGCTTCCACACCACCGGCATCACATGCCCGTCGATCCAGGCATCGTGCTCGCCGGTAAAGGTCGTCGTCGCCAGCACCTCGTTGTTCGGATCGACATGCATGTAATACTGCTCGGAGCGATAGGGAAAATCGCCGATGCCGGAGACGAGCGGGTCCTCGGGCTTCACGATATTGACCGTGTAGTCGTAGATATTGCCGGGATGGGCGACCCACTGGCCGCCGATCATGTATTGATACTGCACGCAGTCGCGAAAGCTGTCGCCCGCCTGGCCATGGAAGCCGCCGAGGCCGACGCCACCGCGAATGGCGAGTTCGAGGTTCTCGATCTCGGGCTTCTCGATTTTGGTCATCGTCAGCATCGGCACGATGAGGCTGTAGTCGCGGATCGCGGGATCGGCAAAGGCCGCCGTGCCCGGCTCGACGCGAACGGCAAACCCCTCCGCCTGCAGCATGCCGGAGACGATGGCGGCGCATTGGTCGGGCTGGTGCCCATCCCAGCCGCCCCAGCAAATCAAAACCTGACGCATGTAAACTTCCCTGTTTTTGTCTTCACCGGCCGATCAGGCCATCGATGAGCGATTGTTCAAGCGGCGCCGGCCGCTCCACAGTGGTGGTGATGGCGACCGTCTCGCCCCGGTCGGAAGCCGTCTGGAAGGCTTCCATGACTTCGAGCACATGCAAAGCGAGATCGCCATTCGCCCGGTGCGGGCGGTTGAAGAGAATGGCATGCGCCATGTCGGCAACGCCGAGCGAGCGCCAATTCCCTTCGGAGTAAGGCAGCGTCACGGGCTTGCCTTGCGCCTCGCCTGTCAGCGGCAGGACAAAGACGTCGCCGCCGAAATGGTTGGGATCGGGCACGATCAGCGTGCCCTCGGTGCCATAGACCTCGAGTGGCTTGTGCCAGTGCGCCGCGACGTCGAAGCTCATCGAAATCTGCACCACCGCGCCATTGGCAAAGGACATCAGCCCCGAAACATGCGTCGGCACATGCACGGGGATCGTCTCGCCCCGGCGCGGCTCGCTGCCGATCTTTCTCTCGTTCCGCACCTTGGTGGCAAAGCCCGCCACCTTCTCGACCGGGCCAAAGAGATTGACGAGATCGGTGATATAATAGGGGCCCATGTCGAGCATAGGCCCGCCACCAGCCTCGTAGTAGAAATCCGGATTGGGATGCCATCGCTCGTGGCCGGGGCACATGAAGTAGGCCGTGCCGCCGATCGGCTGACCGATCACGCCCTCATCGATCAGCCCGCGCGCCATCTGATGCGCGCCACCGAGAAAGGTATCGGGGGCTGAGCCGACCCTGAGGTTGAGCGACTTTGCCGCCTCGACCAGCCGCTTGCCCTCGGCAAAGGTCACGCCGAGCGGCTTTTCAGAATAGACATGTTTGCCGGCGGCAAGCGCTTGCAGCCCCACTTCGACATGCGCCTTGGGGATCGTCAGGTTGACGATGATCTGCACCTCCGGGTCGGCATGCAGTTCGTCGATCGTGCGCGCGGGCACACCGAATTCAGCGGCCCGACTTGCGGCGAGATCACTGTTCAGATCGGCGATACCGCAGACCTTGAGAATGGGAAAATGCTGGAGCGCCTTGAGATAAGCGCCTGAAATATTGCCGCATCCGATGATGCCGATGCCGACCTGCTGCATGCGTTGAAGATCCTCGCTCCCGGGACGAATGTCCACCTGCGATCGCCGGGCAAGAACGCGACCGTTCCTCCTCGCTGCCTAACGACCGCCCGGCAGACTGGGTGCAAATACGACTGCCGTCAACGCCTCATTGTATCCGGGTGGTCGCTTGTCGGCAGGCTTGTTCGCAAGCCCGGCAGGCCTCCGCACAGATGCGGCAATGGTCATGCATCTCGGCATGGCGGCCGCATTCCTCGCCGCAGGCGGCGCAGGCACGGGTGCAGGCCTCGACGAGCCCCTGCAGCACCTGGGCATTCCGCCCCGTACGCCGTATCGCCGCGCGCCCGGTGGCAAGGCAGATATCAGCGCAGTCCTCGTTCAGCCGGATACACTGGCGCAACTCGTCCACCATGTCTTCGGCAAGGCAGGCATCGGCACAGGAAATACAGGTCTGCGCGCAGTCAAAGCAGGCCTGAATGCAGGCGATCAGCGCGTCATTGGCGCCCCCTTCTATCTGCGGATGGGTTTCGATCATGGCGCGAATGGACATGGGTCTTGCCTCCTGTCTGCGATTGCTACTTAGGGCGTAACAGTATGCAAGGCGGAGTGTTCCCCACCCCTGATCAGGGGATGCAAGATCCGGGGGCGGTTAAGAAAACCTTTCGTTAAATTTTAATGAATAGAATGGCGGGCCTGTAGCGAGGTTTTGTCATGCGTACCGCTCTTTACTCTGCCCTCGGCGTCATGCTGATGCTGTCGGCCTGTGCCAAGCCGCCATCCCAGACCCGCAATGCCTGCGCGATTTTCGAGCAGCGCGACGGGCTGTTCAACAACTGGCGCCGCGCAGCGATCGCCGCCGAGCGCGAATATGGCGTTCCCGTCCCTATCCTGATGGCGACGATCTATACGGAATCGAGCTTCCGCCATAACGCCAAGCCGCCGCGCAAGATGATCTTCGGCTTCATCCCCGGCAAGCGCCAGTCGACCGCCTATGGCTATTCCCAGGCCCTCGACGGCACCTGGGAACGCTATCAGCGCGAAACCGGCCGCTGGGGCGCCCGCCGCACCGACTTCGCCGACGCCATCCGCTTCATCGGCTGGTATCACCGGGAGAGCGCGACGAAGGTCAACATCCCCTTGAACGACCCCTACAAGCTCTATCTGGCATATCACTCCGGCCATACCGGCTATCTGCGCGGCGCCTACAACAAGCGCCCGGAGGCGCTGAGAGGTGCCAAGCGCTTCACCGACATCACCTATACCTATGCCAAGCAGCTACAGCAGTGCCCGGGCTGAGGGTGATCTGACCGGGCGGTCAGGCCATTCAACACTTGAGGCGAAACGCCTCAAGGTCTAAAGCTTCAGGATCGTCAGCAAGAAGGAGCTTGATGCGCAGTAACGACAGCCTTTGAACCCTATGGGAACGGCTCGACAGCCGAACGCTGTCGCATGCGCATCAACAACACGACTGACGGAACAATCCATGAAATACGACCTGCAAATCCGGGCTTTTCTGCCCGAGGATACCACTCGCCTCGTCGCTATCTGGCGTTCGGCATCTGAGAAAGGACACCCCTTCCTCGTCCGCGAGCAACTGGACATCCAGGCGACCCTCGTGGCCGACCATTACTTGCCGCTGGCGGAGACCCATGTGGCGCTGCGGAACGGCGAGATCGTCGGCTTCATCAGCCTGCTGGATCAAACCATCGGTGGCCTGTTTGTCGATCCGAACCACCATGGAACGGGCATCGGCCGACAACTCGTGGAACATGCCTCGCAACTCCGCTCATGTTTGGAGCTGGAGGTCTATACGCTCAACGAACGCGCCCGCCGCTTCTACGACCGGCTTGGGTTCATGGAGACAGGCCGTCGTCCGAACGATGACAGCGGCTTACCCTTCGAGTTGATCAAGCTCGTCCGCTGACGCAAAAGGGGCCCGGCCGAAAAGCCGGGCCCCAACATGTTTTGGGTTGGAGAGTGCCGACGCACTCAGCCTTGCTCGACACCCTGGATCGCCGAGATCTGCCACTTTGTGGCGGGACGCCGCGCGAAGGTCCAGAGCTCAACGGATTCGGTGGGCGTGTTCGGATCGCCTTCGACCACGTCACCGCTCTGGCGGTCGACGACATAGTCGATCGCTTCGTAGCGCATCGCGACGGTCGCATATTCCATCTTGTCTTCGGCCCAGCTCTCAGCCACGTCGCCCTGCACCAGATGCACGTCGCGCACCTCGTTCTTGACGCCCTTGGTGGCATTCTCGCTCAGTTCCTCGGCGAGATAGGACATGGCTTCCGGTGTCGTGATGCGGCGCAGTGAACCATAGTCCTCGGCCGCATAGGCGCGCTGCATCTCCTGCAGCAGTTCCTCGAAGCGCTCGAGATCCTTCGGCGTGATGCCGAGTTCGTCAGACTGACCGGACCGGCGAGCGGAAGTCGCCGACGATGCGCCGCCGCCACCGAGTTTCGGGATCTGGAAGCTCGGACGAGCCTGATCACCGCTCTGGTTGTCACGCGCCATGCCGCCGAAGCCGCCGAAACCCGGGGCATTGCCCGGACCGGACGCCGTCGCCTGACGATTGGCAAACATGCGCATCGCAAAGCGGATCAGGAAGAAGATCAAGAGGCCCTGCAGGAGCAGGCCGAGGATGCCGAAGCCGCCGCCGAAGCCTGTGCCCATCAGCATGCCGAACAAGCCGCCGAGCAGCAGGCCACCCATCAGACCACCGGCAAGACCACCGAACAGGCCACCCGGACGCGCGGCCTGATTGGCGGCGGTGGACGGATTGGTTGCAGGCTGGTTCGCGTTGGTGCGCGGCGTCATTGTCCGCTCGATCGGCGCGGCCGGTGCCGGCGCCGTGCGTGTTGCAGCAGGGGCGTCGAAAGTACGCGTGCCGCGGCTGCCGAAGCCGCCGCTGGCGCGACGCGCCTCGGCGAAATCGACGGCCACCAGCGTGACCATCATGCCAAGCGCAAGCGTCGCGAATGTTTTTGCGTATTGCCGCATCGTGTTTCCTGTCCTCCTCGAAGCAGTCTTGAATACCTTTTTCAGGCTTGTCTCTCATATGGAGAGAGCTCGCTCTCTTTTGAAGAGAGAGCGAGCGGATTTCCATTGAATTTCAGGTGATCGAAGTCAGGCCCCAAGCCAGAACTTGATGATCAGTCCGACGATGGTGATCGCCATCACGCCGCCGGCCCAAAGGCCGACGAACCACAGCAAACGGCTGGCCATGAGGCGCTTATCCATCAGTGATAGCCCTCGTCCGGATTGAGCTTTCCACGGAAGACCCAATAGGCATAGGCCGTGTATCCGAGGATCATCGGCACGAGGATGACGGCACCGTAGAGCAGGAAGGCAAGGCTCTCGTCGGGTGCTGCCGCCTCCCAGATCGTCAGCGATGTCGGCACGATATAGGGATAGAAGCTGATCCCGATCCCGGCATAGCCGAGTACGAAGAGGCCGAGTGCCGCCAGGAAGGGCCGCGCGTCATGGCCTTTGCGCAATCCGTTGACGATCACGTAGAGGCAGCCGAGCACTAGAACCGGAACGATGATCGAGAAGATCAGGGTCGGGAACTTGAACCAGCGCTCGAAATAGAGCGGTTCGAGCCAGGGGGTCCAGAGGCTGAAGACGCCCATCGCCCCGACTGTGGCAAACGACAGAGGCAGCGCGAAGGACCGCGCCCGATCCGAGATCTCCCCTTCCGTCTTCATCACGAGCCAGGTCGCGCCGAGAAGCGCATAACCGATGACGAGAGCGGCACCGGTCGCAAGCGAAAACGGCGTCAGCCAGTCCCACCAGCCGCCGGAATAGGCGCGGTTTGCAACCGGAATGCCCTGCACCAGCGCCCCGAGCGCCACGCCCTGGAAGAAGGCCGCAACGAAGGAACCGCCGGCAAAAGCCCAGTTCCAGAGATGCTCCGCCCGCTTCGTACGCCAACGGTATTCGAAGGCGACGCCCCGGAAGATCAGCCCAAGCAGCATGATGATCAGCGGCGCGTAGAGGGCGGGCAGGATCGTCGCATAGGCGAGCGGGAAGACCGCGAGCAGCCCGCCGCCCCCGAGCACCAGCCAGGTCTCGTTGCCGTCCCAGACGGGCGCCACCGAGTTCATCATCAGATCCTTCTCATGCTTCTCCGGGAAGAAGGGAAAGAGGATACCCACGCCGAGATCGAAACCGTCGAGGATGACATAGGCAAGCACTGCAAAGGCGATGATGCCGGCCCAGATGAAGGGAAGATCAATGGGCATGTCTGCCTCCATGGTGTCCAGGCTGGGCGGCCGGCGTGATGCCGGAGGTGCGGATCGGGCCATCGTCGAGATCCGGCATCGGATCGCGCGGCAGGCGGCCCATCAGGCGCAGGATGTAAAAGGTACCGGCACCGAAGACGATGAAATAGACCACGATGAAGGCGATCAGCGAGGCCGCGACCGCGGGCGCCGCGATCGGCGAGATCGAATCGGCCGTCAGCAGATGGCCATAGACCGTATAGGGCTGACGCCCGACCTCGGTTGTGATCCAGCCGGCAAGCACGGCGACGAAACCCGAGGGTCCCACGACGAGGGCCGCGCGGTGCAGCCATCCATTGGAATAAAGCGTGCCCTTCCAGCGACACCAGAGCGAGAAGAGGCCGACCCCCAGCATCGCAAACCCGATGGCGATCATCACGCGGAAAGACCAGAAGACGATGGCGACCGGCGGCTGCAATTCGCGGGGCACAGTATCCAGACCGTCGAGCGGCGCATTGAGGTCGTGCTTGAGGATCAGACTGGAGAGTTTCGGGATCTGCACTGCATAGTCGATCCGCTGCTCGTCTTGGTTCGGGATCCCGAACAGGATCAGCGGCGCGCCCTCCGGATGGCTTTCGAAATGGCCCTCCATGGCCATCACCTTGACCGGCTGATACTCCAGCGTGTTGAGGCCGTGCATGTCGCCGGCAAAGATCTGGATCGGCGCAACGATCGCCGCCATCCACATGGCCATGGAGAACATCTTGCCTGCGCGGCGCGGCGCCGTGCGCTTGACAAGGTGCCAGGCTCCGACGGCGCCGACGACGAAGGCGGTGGTCAGATAGGCGGCGATGACCATATGAACAAGGCGATAGGGGAAGGACGGATTGAAAACGATCTTCCACCAGTCAACAGGCACAAACTGGCCGACATCGTTCATGGCAAAACCGTCAGGCGTCTGCATCCAGGAATTGACCGAGAGGATCCAGGTGGCCGAGATCAGGGTTCCGAAGGCGACCATCAGCGTCGCGAAGAAATGCAGCCCCGGCCCGACCCGGTTGCGGCCGAACAGCATGACGCCGAGGAAGCCGGCCTCGAGGAAGAAGGCGGTCAGGACCTCGTAGCCCATCAAGGGACCGATGACCGGCCCCGCCTTGTCGGAGAACACCGACCAGTTGGTGCCGAACTGGTAGGACATGACGATGCCCGAAACGACGCCCATGCCGAAAGCGACCGCAAAGATGGTCTTCCAGAAGTCGAAGAGCTCCAGATAGACCTTGTCCTTCTTCCAGAGATAGAGGCCTTCGAGCACCGCGAGATAGCTCGCAAGCCCTATGGAAAAGGCGGGAAATATGATGTGGAACGATACGGTAAAGGCAAACTGTATGCGTGCCAGGAGTTGTGCGTCGAAGTGCTCGAACATGGGATGTCCCTTCCTTCTCTCCTCCCGGAGGTGATAAACATCAACTATACCCTCGCATCGCAGAAACAATGCGACAACCCGCCATGCGTCAGTTCAACGCATATGTTTTTCCATATGTAACTTTGCGTTTGGCCGAAAGCAGCTGAAAAACAAAGACGGCGCGGGTTTGATCCCGCGCCGTCTTTGTCGATGATATCGAGAACGTCGATCAGTCGACGTTGAACACCAGAGGCTTGGCCTGCTTGACGGCCGGATTGGCGGTGAGCTGGTCAAGCACGCCCTGCTCGACCGGTCCATCGACGTAAAGGAGCGCAATCGCGTCGCCACCCTCCTTGTCGCGACCGAGCTGGAAGTTCGCGATGTTGACCTTGGCATTGCCGAGCGTGGTGCCCATGAAGCCGATCATGCCGGGAACGTCGGTGTTCGAGATGTAGATCATGTTCGGACCGACATCGGCATCCATGTTGATGCCCTTGATCTGGATGAAGCGCGGCTTGCCGTCGGAGAAGACCGTGCCGGCGACCGAGCGGGTCTGCTTCTCGGTGGTGACGGTGAGCTTGATGTAACCGTCATAGACGCCGGTCTTGTCGCGCTTCACTTCCGAGACGATGACGCCCTTTTCCTTGATCATGATCGGGGCCGAAACCATGTTCACGTCGGCCACCTGCGGGCGGATGAGACCGGCGAGCAGTGCCGAGGTCAGCGCCTTTGTGTTCATGCCGGAGGTCACGCCGTCATAGAGGATCTCGATTTCCTTGATCGGGTTTTCGGTCATCTGGCCGGCAAACGAGCCGAGCACGTCGGCGAGACGGATGAACGGCTTCAGGATCGGCGCTTCCTCAGCCGTGATCGACGGCATGTTGATGGCGTTCGAGACGGCACCCTTCATTAGGTAGTCCGACATCTGCTCGGCAACCTGCAGCGCGACATTTTCCTGGGCTTCCGTGGTCGAGGCGCCGAGATGCGGCGTGCAGACGACATTTGGCAGGCCGAAGAGCGGGCTTTCGGTCGCAGGCTCGACTTCGAAGACGTCGAAACCGGCACCGGCGACATGACCGGACTTGATGGCGTCGGCAAGGGCTGCCTCATCGACCAGACCACCACGGGCGCAGTTGACGATGCGGACACCCTTCTTCGTCTTGGCAAGCGCTTCCTTCGAGATGATACCGCGCGTCTTGTCGGTCATCGGTACATGCAGGGTGATAAAGTCAGCCTTGGCGAGCAACTCGTCCAGTTCGACCTTGGTGACGCCCATTTCCTGGGCGCGTTCGGTCGACAGGAAGGGGTCATAGGCCAGCACATGCATGCCCAGGCCGATCGCCTTCTTGCAGACGATGCCGCCGATATTGCCGGCGCCGATAACGCCGAGCGTCTTGCCGGTGATTTCGACACCCATGAACTTCGACTTTTCCCACTTGCCGGCCTGGGTCGAGGCATCGGCCTGCGGTAGCTGGCGGGCAACGGCAAACATCAGGGCGATGGCGTGTTCTGCCGTCGTGATCGAGTTGCCGAAAGGCGTGTTCATCACGATGATGCCGCGCTTGGAGGCAGCCGGGATATCGACATTGTCGACGCCGATACCGGCGCGGCCGATGACCTTGAGGTTGGTCGCAGCAGCGATCAGCTTTTCCGTCGCCTTGGTGGCGGAGCGGATGGCGAGGCCATCATAATTGCCGATGATTTCGGCGAGTTTTTCCTTGTCCTTGCCGAGCTTCGGCTGGAAATCGACTTCGACGCCGCGATCACGGAAGATCTGGACGGCGGTTTCAGACAATTCGTCGGATACGAGAACGCGAGGTGCCATGACGAGGCCTCCTTCAGAGAGTTCGTTTGAAGAAAATGATGAGAATTGCGGGGCTCCGCCGGTCAGGCGGAGCCGAAATCGTCCAGGATCAGGCGGCAGCCTTGGCGAGAGACGCCTTCTGCGTCTCGTAGGCAAAGGTGAGCCACGGCATCAGTGCTGCCATGTCAGCGGTCTCGATCGTGGCACCCGCCCAGATGCGAAGGCCGGCCGGCGCATCGCGGTAAGCACCGATGTCATAGGCAACACCCTGCTTTTCCAGGATGCTGGCAATGCCCTTGGCAAAGGCAGCCTGGGCATCGGCATCGAGTGCCGTAATCGCAGGGTCAACGATCTTGACGCAGACCGAGGTGTTGGAGCGCGTCGCGTCATCAACGGCCAGATTGGCAATCCAGTCGTTTTCCTCGATGAAGTCGAAGATGACCTTGGCATTGGCGTCGGCGCGAGCGATCAGGGCTTCGAGGCCGCCGATCGACTTTGCCCACTTCAAGGCATCGACATAGTCCTCGACGCAGAGCATGGACGGCGTGTTGATCGTTTCGCCGACAAAGATGCCTTCGATCAGCTTGCCGCCCGAGGTCATGCGGAAGATCTTCGGCAGCGGCCAGGCCGGAACATAGGTCGTCAGGCGCTCGACGGCACGAGGGCTGAGGATGATCACGCCGTGACCGCCTTCACCGCCCAGAACCTTCTGCCAGGAGAAGGTGGTGACATCGAGCTTGGAGAAGTCGAGGTCCTGCGCGAAAGCCGCCGAGGTGGCGTCGCAGATCGTCAGGCCCTTGCGATCCGCAGGGATGAAGTCGGCATTCGCAACGCGCACACCCGATGTCGTGCCGTTCCAGGTAAAGACGACATCGCGGTCGAAATCGACTTCGGCAAGGTTCGGAAGCAGGCCGTAATCGGCATTGAACTTGCGGACATCGGCAAGCTTCAGCTGCTTCACCACATCGGTGACCCAGCCGGCGCCAAAGCTTTCCCAGGAAAGCATGTCCACGCCACGTTCGCCGAGCAGCGACCACATGGCCATTTCAACGGCGCCCGTGTCGGAGGCCGGAACGATGCCGATGCGGTAATCAGCGGGAACGTTGAGAATTTCGCGGGTAAGGTCGATGGCCAGCTTCAGCTTTTCCTTGCCGACCTTGGCGCGGTGCGAGCGACCGAGCGGGGCATCGGAAAGCGCATCGAGCGACCAACCGGGACGCTTCGAGCATGGGCCAGACGAAAAATGAGAGTTTGCCGGACGCGCGGCGGGGGCGATGATATCAGCCATATAGATACCCTTCCAGGTAATTAGCCTCTCGTTGGGGAGAGGTGTCCCGCCGTCGGAACTACTCCTGTCGCCCATGTCAGTCAAGCGGGTCTTGTCGCACGAGGAGAAATTTTTGTTCCGTCTGCGCCGCCACAGCGACGGGCTGAAACGCAAAAGGGCTGCCCTAAGGCAGCCCTGTGCATGATCGCGGAATGGATCTTACTTGTAGACAGGCAGCTCTGCCGGCGGCTGGTAGGCCACAGGCGTTTCGCAACCACCGAAGACATAACGCGCGCCAGCATGGACGCTGTGGCTGTTGAAGCCCTTGTCGTAGCCGGGGCCGCCGTTCAGAGCGTAGCCGAACATGTCGCCGCCGGCTGTGTGACGGAAGCGATAACCGACATCGGCCTTGACGTTGCAGGTTACATCGATCGAGGCGCCGGCCATCAGCTGATAGGCGAAGCGCCAGCTGCCTGCGCCGTGATGCTCGACGGTTGCGTCACAGTTGGACGAGTTGTTGTCCGCACACGAAGTGTTGCGAAGCTTGTCCCACTTTACGTAGGAACCGCCGATACCACCGCCAATATAGGGCGTGAAATACGCATAAGTGCCGAGGTCGACATAGGCGTTGGCCATCAGCGTGTAGGCGCGCATCGACGTGATGTCGCGCGAGGTGCATGCGGTCGAAACGCCGCAGGAGCCGCGAGTCGAACCGTTGAAGTCGGCCTTGGTCAGGTAGTCAAACGTCAAGTCCGTGCGCAGATAGCTGTTGATCTGGTAACCGACGCCGCCGCCGACCCAGAAGCTGTCCTTGATCGAGGACGTGGCGAAATCGACCTGGTTATTGTTGCTGCCCTGAAAATAGTTGGCGCCGCGCAGCTTGTTGAAGCTGTAGCCGAGATCGCCGCGCAGGTACCAGCCGGAGGCTTCCGCAACGGCAACCTCGGGAGCATCGACATAAACGGGCTGCGGTTCGGGCTGATAGACATCGGCGGCGTAGGCGGCCGAGCTGGCAAGCAGTGCGGCCGTTGCCACGGCAAGAATGGTTTTCGTCATAACAGGATACTCCAAATCCCAGCGTTGTCGCGTCAGGCTGTCGCAGACCCAACATCCTGAATTGGGACAGATAATGGAGTGGAAAGGTTAAGTTCGGATTAACTACAGATCTTAACTTTAGACATTATCTATTTGCTTACCTCGATACTTGCTGCGAGACGTCAGGGCGAAAACAAAATGCGGCCCCGCAGGGCCGCATTTCAGTATCTCGCCGGTGTGTCCGCGGAATGCTCAGGCGGCGTGGCGCACCGAGCCGGAGCGCTCGGCCCCCAGGGTAAACAGCCCGAGCCGCTGGTCCATTTCCGCGGCCTCGCCCGCGAGACGATGGATGGCGGCAGTCGTCTCCTCGACCATGGCGGCATTCTGCTGTGTCATCGCATCGAGCTGGTTCACCGAGGTGTTGATGTCGACCAGCGTTTGCGCCTCTTCACGGGTGGACTCCATGATCTCGGCGATATGGCTGTTGATCGACAGCACATGCGAGCCGATACCATCAAGCGCATTGCCGGCCTTTTCGACCAGCTTCACGCCGTGATCGACCTCGCCGCGTGACTTGGAGAGCAGACCGGCGATCTCCTTCGCCGCATTCGACGACCGCTGGGCGAGCTCGCGAACCTCCTGCGCGACAACGGCGAAGCCCTTGCCGCTCTCGCCCGCACGCGCCGCCTCGACGCCGGCATTGAGCGCAAGCAGATTGGTCTGGAAAGCGATCTCGTCGATCACCGAAACGATCTTGTTGATCTCCATCGATGATCCCTGGATCGCCTCCATCGCCGCTATGGTATCGCGCATGATGTGGCCGGACATCGCGGTATCGTCCCGCGCGGCCCGTGCGATCCGTTCGGCTTCCTCCGCTCGTGCGATCTGTACCTTGACCGCACCGGTGATCTCCTGGATTGCCGTGGCAGCCTGCGAGATCGCAGCCGCCTGCCGCTCGGTCCGTTCGGCGAGCTGGTCGGCACCCGCCCGCATCTCCTCGGAGCCTTCACGGACGGCGACCGAATTACCGCCGATACCGCCAAGCGTGGCGCTCAGTGTCTCGATCGCCTTGTTGAAGTTAGAACGCAGCGCCTCGAGATCGGCCGGAAAACGGGATTCGATGCGGAAGGCGAGATCGCCCGCGGCCAGCCTGTCCAGCCCCTGATCGAGGGTTTCGACCACGTCCTGCAGGGTTCGAGCTTCGCTGTCGCGCTCTTCCATACGCTGGCGGCGTTCCTCTTCGGCGCGCGCCCGTTCTTCCCGGCGCTCGGCAGATTGCCGCTGCTGCTCGATCAGCGCCAGGCGGAAGCGTTCGAGCGCCCGCGCCATGCTGCCGATCTCGTCGCGCCGCTCCTGGTTCGCAACGGGATGCTCGATTTCACCATCGGCCACAGCACCAGTAAAAGCGACAAGGCGCTCAAGCGGCGCGAACAATCGGCGCGTAAAGACCCAGGTCGCGGCGGCAAGCACGCCGAGCGCGATCAGGCCGGTCACGAACAGGATCGTCGCAATGCGGATCGAGCCGGCTTCGAGCTCGGCCGTTGTCAGGCTTTCCGTCACCACGAAGCTCTGGTCACCGAAGCCGATGCGCCGGCCATAGACCATGGCGGCACCTTCGGGACGTTCGCCGGACTGCACGGAAACGCCGTCGCCCGACATGGTGAAATCAGCCTTGATGTCGGTGAGTTTGCCGGAGGCATCAAGCGCGATCCCGGTCCCCTCGCCTGAAAGAATGGCGGCCTTCTGGCTGCTTCCGGCGACAATGCCCTTGGACAGAAGGTTCTCGAAGACATCGGCCTTCACCTGGAACATCAGGCTGCCCTTGTAACCACCGAGCTTGACGAAGGGTACGGCGAAATAAATGTCCGGGGCAGCCGGATCTGCCCCCACCGACAGGCCGGAGAAGTTGACGCCGACGACATCGTCGACCGCTGCTGCCGCCGCCTGCACCGACTGCTGGAACACGCGCCCGAGGTTCGTCGCGGCATAACTTCCCTCCGCGAGATTTTCCCCGAAAGCAGCCCCCTTCCTGAAGGAGTAGATGACGTTGCCGTTCTGGTCGGCGATTAGCATGTCGCTGAAGCTCGTGCCTTCGAGATAGGCTCCAATCTGGGCCTGCGTGGTCTCGTGCGTCGAATAGTAGAAGCCACTCGGACCCTCAGGCTTCAGCAGCTTCTCGCGCTCGCCGGGCGGATTGGGATTTTCCGTGACGAAGACCCGCTGCAGTTCGGCTTTCGCGTCGCCCGTGCTTTTGCTGATCGTGTTCCAACCGCTCTTCAGTCCGGTCATCGACTGCTGCAGCGTCTCGATCTTGGCGATGGAGGCCGCCTGGTTTTCCAGGGCCTGGAGCTTCTCCGTCAGCATGTCGCCGCGGAAGGTCAACATGCTGGTCATCGCCTTCTCGGTCTGCTCGCCGAACAGCGCACTGGAGCTGCGATAGGCAAAGACATTGAGGAGCGCGACGGTGATGAAAGTCAGAACGAGAAAGACCGCAATGACTTTGAACGAAAGCGAGTGGATGCGAGCTGTCATGATTGTTGTTCCCCTGAGCAGCCCGGCCAGAAGACCTGCGCCCATAGTTCATGGCCTGCCAATTCGAGTCGGCAGGCTCCCCTTATGCGGGAACAATCACCCTTGGCGCTTAATCGGGGGTAAAGATCTCAGGCTAAACCCTGTAATCCAGGGGGTCAGGCCGTCTGCTCGACGCCCTGTCTGAGACCTGCAAACAGTTCGACAGACCGTAGGCGGGCGTAAAGGTCATGCACCGGCGTCGAGACGATCACCTCGTCGGGACGGACCGCCGCGAGGAAGCGCTCCAGTTTGTCCAATGCGGTCTCCCGCGACCCAACGATGGAATAACGCAGCGTATGTTCGACCCCGATGCGCTCGATCTCGGTCCAGAAACCCTCCATTGTGTCGACGGGACGCGGAAAAGCCCGGCGGATGTTGCGTCGCAAATTGACGAACTGCTGCTGTGCCGAGGTGAAGAGGTGCGACGCCTCTGCATCCGTTTCGGCGATGGCTGCCATGACCCCGACCATGACGTACGGCTTCTGCAGGCCCGCCGAGGGCTGGAAGCGTTCGCGATAGATCTCGACGGCTTCGAGGAGCTGATCGGGCGCAAAATGCGAGGCGAAGGCATAAGGCAGCCCCAGCGCCGCGGCGAGATGCGCGCTGTAGAGACTGGAACCGAGGAGCCAGATCGGCACATGGCTGTTCATGCCGGGCACGGCGATCAAGCCGGCTTCTTCATCCGGAGCCCCGAGCAGCCGCTGCAATTCGATGATGTCATGGGGGAAGCTCTCAGCGCCTGCTTCCATGTTGCGGCGAAGGGCGCGCGCCGTGCGCATGTCGGTGCCCGGAGCTCGACCGAGACCGAGCTCTATGCGCCCCGGATAAAGCGCCTCCAGCGTTCCGAACTGTTCCGCGATCACCAGCGGCGAGTGATTGGGCAGCATGATGCCGCCCGAACCGACGCGGATCGTCTGCGTGCCGGCAGCGACATGCGAAATGACGAGTGCGGTTGCAGCGCTGGCGATACCGGGCATGCCATGATGTTCGGCAAGCCAGAAGCGACGGTAGCCGTTTTTCTCCGCCACCTGGGCAAGCCGCCGCGATGCATCAAGCGCTTCGCGCACACTATGCCCTTCGGCAATCGGGGAGAGGTCGAGAATGGAAAACGGGATCATGTCGGCGGCCTTCGGTCTGTTAGACCTATCATGTAGGGAGAGCCGAACAGGCGCCCAAGAGGCGACGATGATAAATTATAATCACTTCGTTTGTTTTTGTTTTGTTCACATTTCAGTGGCACTCCTCCCCTGACCTTCACTAGGATTTGGCCATGACTTCAACGATTCGCATCATCGGCATCGATCCGGGCCTTCGCCGCTGCGGCTGGGGCGTGATCGAGACACTCGGCAACTCGCTGCGGTTCGTCGCTTCGGGTACGGTCACCTCCGACGGAGACATGGACCTCGCATCGCGCCTTTGCCAGTTGCATGACGGATTGGCCGAAGTGGTCCATGCCTACAAACCCGACGAAGCGGCCGTCGAACAGACCTTCGTCAACAAGGACGCGGTGGCCACCCTGAAGCTCGGCCAGGCACGTGGGATCGCCATGCTGGTCCCTGCCCGCGCCGGTTTGCCGGTTGCCGAATATGCCCCGAATGCCGTGAAAAAAGCCGTCATCGGCGTCGGCCATGGCGAAAAGGCACAGATCCACATGATGCTGAAGATCCTGATGCCGAAGGCCGAATTCAAGGGCAATGACGCGGCCGATGCCCTCGCCATCGCCATCTGTCATGCCCATAATCGCGGCGGTGATCGCATGCGAAAGGTGCTGGCCTCCGCCTGATTTGTTCTTGACTTGTTCCATCTGTAAGATTTATTCTTACCTGATCGGAGGCGAGCCATGCGTGTGACATCAAAAGGTCAGGTAACCATTCCCCGCGATCTGCGTGAACTCATAGGCATCGAGCCGAATTCCGAAGTCGTGTTTACCGTCGAGGACGGCCGCTTGATGCTGACGCCGAAAAATGGAGCCGAGGCCCAGCAAGAAAAGACGCGCTTGGCAGGCCTGATGGAAGCATTGGCGCGACTGGAAGGGACCGGCGATCCGGAAATCAATGCAGACACGCTGATGCAGATGACCAGGGATCGCTGAACGATGGCTGTTATGGTCGACACCAACGTGCTGGTGGACGTCGCGGTGCGCGATCCAATATGGCTCGCCTGGTCGCGTGGCCAGTTGATGCGGCTGGCAAAAGACGAACCGCTTGTCATCAACCCGATCATCTATTCGGAGTTTTCGGTACGATATTCCGATCGCGATGAAGTCGAGGAATTGCTTCCGCCGTCAGATTTCCACCGGGAAAACCTGCCCTGGGCAGCCGCTTTCGCAGCCGGCGTGGCCTTTCGCATCTATCGCCGCGCCGGCGTAGGACGTGATCGGGTTCTCCCCGACTTCCTCATCGGCGCCCACGCCGCGATCCGCAATCACAAGATCCTGACAAGAGACCCCAAGAGCTATCGCACCTACTTTCCAGACGTGCCCCTCATCTCCCCCGAAACCCATCCCCTGTAACGCGACGGACGCATCCATGATCGGCAAACTCAAAGGCACCATCGACGAAATCGGCGACGATTACGTCCTCGTCGATGTCCACGGCGTCTGCTACGTCGCGCATTGCTCGGCCCGCACCCTGTCGCGCATCGGCTCTGCCGGTGAAGCCGTCGTCCTGTTCATCGAGACCTATGTGCGCGAAGACCAGCTGAAACTCTTCGGCTTCATGAGCGCGCTAGAGCGCGAGTGGTTCAACCTCTTGCAAAGCGTGCAAGGTGTCGGCGCCAAGGTGGCGCTCGCCGTCCTCTCGACGCTCACCCCGTCGGAACTGGCGAATGCGATCGCGCTACAGGACAAGGCTGCAATCTCCCGCGCACCCGGCGTCGGCCCGAAAGTCGCGCTGCGCCTCGTCACAGAACTGAAGAACAAGGCACCCGCCTTTGCCGGCGAGGCCGCCGCCAATATCGGCCTCAAGCAGGAACTTGGCGAAGGCGTAGCCTCCGCCCCCGTCGCCGATGCTGTCTCGGCGCTCACCAATCTCGGCTATTCCCGCGATCAGGCTGCAAACGCGATCGCAGCAGCCTTGAAGAACGGCGGCGAAGGGGCTGACAGCGCCAAGTTGATCCGGCTGGGGCTGAAGGAGCTGTCGCGGTGATCACTCCGACAAAATTGATGCCTGCGGAAATTTCGAGTATAGTCGGAAAAATCGAAAAATGTCGGAGTGCTCGATGAAGGTCTGGGAAGCTACCATGTCGGCCAAGGGCCAGATCACTATTCCCAAGGAGATGCGTGAGCTTTTGAAGCTGAACCCAGGAGATCAGATGGTCTATAGCGTTGTCGGCGGAGAAATCGTCATCACGCCGAAGAACATCGACATGAAGGATCTGGCGGGTTTTCTGGGGACCCCGCCCAACGGGCGCGCGACATTGGAAGAGATCGACGAAGCGGTCATCCGGACGGCGGGCGCAAACGCGCTGCTCACCGGAGGCGACGATCCCTCGGACATCGCGGCATGACCCTGGTCGGCCTCGATACCAACATCGTTATCCGGCTTTTGACAAATGACGATCCTGACCAACGACGACTTGCCTTGCGTTTTGCCGAAGGGCTCGGGAAGGACTATCTCGCCTTTCTCCCACTGATCTGCGTATTGGAACTGGACTGGGCAATGCGCTCGCAACTCGGCTATTCGAGACGGGACGCATCAGCGGCCATCGCCAAGCTCCTGCAGGTTCGGGGACTGACGGTTGAAAGTCACGATTTGGTCGTCAAGGCGTTGCGACACGTCGAACAGAAAAACGCCGACTTTGCCGATGCCTTGATTTCGGCCCGATCTCTTCAAGAAGGCTGCGCCTCCATAAAGACCTTCGACAAACGCGCCGCCTCCCGCGTACCCGGCATGGAACTTCTCGCATGAACACAAACAACCCGATCCTGACGCCGGAAAAGCGTGGCGAAGACCTGGACGCGGCGCTGCGCCCGCAGACGCTCGACGACTTTACCGGTCAGGCCGAGGCGCGCGCCAATCTGAAGATCTTCATCGAGGCGGCGAAGAACCGGGGCGAGGCACTGGACCATGTGCTCTTCGTTGGCCCTCCCGGTCTTGGCAAGACGACGCTCGCCCAGATCATGGCCAAGGAGCTCGGCGTCAACTTCCGCTCGACCTCCGGGCCCGTCATAGCCAAGGCCGGCGACCTCGCGGCCCTTCTGACCAATCTCGAAGAGCGCGACGTGCTCTTCATCGACGAAATCCATCGCCTGAGCCCCGCCGTCGAGGAAATCCTCTATCCGGCCATGGAGGATTTCCAGCTCGACCTGATCATCGGCGAAGGCCCGGCAGCCCGGTCGGTGAAGATCGACCTGTCGAAGTTCACGCTGGTGGCCGCAACCACGCGCCTCGGCCTTTTGACGACCCCGCTGCGCGACCGCTTCGGCATCCCTGTCAGGCTGAATTTCTACACCGTCGAGGAACTGGAATCGATTGTCCGTCGCGGCGCCCGGCTCCTCAACCTGCCGATGACCGAGGACGGCGCCCGTGAAGTCGCCCGCCGCGCGCGCGGCACGCCACGCATCGCCGGTCGCCTGCTCCGCCGCGTCCGCGACTTCGCCGAAGTCGCCCGCGCCGAGGCCGTCACTCGCCAGATCGCCGACGAAGCCCTGACGCGGCTCAATGTCGACAATATGGGCCTCGACCAGCTCGACATGCGCTACCTCTCGATGATCGCCGTCAACTTCGGCGGCGGCCCCGTCGGCATCGAAACCATCGCCGCAGGCCTGTCCGAACCGCGCGACGCGATTGAGGACATTATCGAGCCCTACATGATCCAGCAGGGCTTCATCCAGCGCACACCGCGTGGCCGCGTGTTGACGGCCACCGCTTGGAAGCACCTCGGTATGACCCCGCCCAAGGATCTCGAGGCCGCGCAATTCCGGCTGACGCTTGAGGATGACTGAACCCGTGTCGAAACGCACACTGATCACCATCAAGGACGGCAAGCGGCGATTCAACCATCGCATAGCGGGCCTTGCCTTCCGCGACGGCCATGTGCTGGTCCACCGCGCCACCCATGAGACCTTCTGGACCTTTCCGGGCGGCCGAGCAGAGATCGGTGAGACCTCGTCTGAGACGCTGGTGCGTGAAATGCAGGAGGAGCTGGGTGTGACCGCAGAGGTCCGCGAGCTGCTCTGGATCGTCGAAAACTTCTTCGACTACGAACAGAAGGCCTGGCACGAACTCGGGCTCTACTATCGGATGGAGGTCCCCGAGGTCTTCCCCTTTCACGCGACCGACATCATCCATCGAAACGAGGACGGCAAGAACAGCCTTGAGTTTAAATGGGTGCCGGCCACGCGGGATGCGCTGATCGCACTCGACATCCCGCCCTATTTTATCGCCGACGAGATCGAGTGCCTGCCGGCGTCCCCGAAACACATCGTCTGGCACGACGGGGATCTTGACCAGTCATGAGCGCCCTTCGCTTCGTCCGCAAGCTCGCCTATGCCAACATGCTGGCCAATGATCGCCTGCATGAGGCAGTCTCGCAGCTGGAGGTCGGAGAACTCGAGGCACCCCGCACGGGCTTCTTTCCCTCACTCGTGGCAACACTCAATCATATCCTGATCATCGACTGGTTCTATGTCGACGCGCTTGAAGGCGGTGATCTTGGCCCGAAGGCATGGGCCGCTCAGATCCCGTTTCCGGACCGGGCCGAACTCCGCGCGGCGCAATTGGCATCCGACCGGCGGCTGCTCGCCTTTTGTTTGGCCCTGAACCATGAAAACCTCGACCGCCCTGTGAGTATTCACCGCGGAGGGCGCATCCAGGTGGAGCGCTGCGACGACGTGCTCTCCCACCTCTTCCAGCACCAGACCCATCATCGCGGCCAGACCCATGCCATGCTGGCCGGCACCAGCATCGAGCCACCACAGATCGACGAGTTCATCGTAGCCGATGACGCGGCAAGTCGTTCGGATGTTCTTCAGCGTCTCGGGATAACAGAAGCGCAGGTCATGAACCCGGGCGAAGCCTGACAATGCAGGTCGCAACGCATCTGCGGGGCGCGTGCATCGGACAATCTGCATATCATAATGACGCCACATGCCAGCCCCTTTTCCGTCCATATACGCCAGTAATGAGGCGATGGACCTAAGGTTAAGTGCGGCCCCTTAAGTCGACGCAATGCGTAATTCCTGAACTCACAGTCAGCATACGCCCGGCGTTTGCGGAAATGGTTCCGCACGTCTGTAAAACTGGACAGAAGGAGGAAGTGGGGGCCTCGCACAACCTGAAGGATTCCCGTTATGGGCCTCATGTACCTTATCGATACTTTACGCCTCGATCCCGCCGCATCCATCAAGACGGGGTTGCGCATTGTCCACTTCATAGGCCTTGCCTTGGGCCTGGGAGCGGCAACCGTTCTCGACCTGATGATCCTGAAGTTTTTCCTAAAGGGCAAGGTGACGAGCGACCAGTGGAACGTCTTCCATTTCGGTTCCCGCATCGTCAATGCCGGCTTGATCCTCCTGTGGATTACAGGCCTTGGCTTTCTCGCCTATTACAGCGCCTTCGATCCGATCCGGCTCGAGAATGAAAAGGTCTGGGCCAAAATGACGATCGTCCTCATCCTGACGATCAACGGGGTCTTCCTGCACATGGCCGTACTCCCCAAGGTAAAAGCGCAGATCGGGCGCTCGCTGCTCGACGGAATGTCGACCGGACAGCGCAGCCTGTTCTTTGCCTCAGGCGCCCTGTCGGCCACCTCCTGGTACGTGCCCCTGCTTCTCGGGGCGATGCCGCAGCTCAATTTCGTCGTCCCGATGACGACGATCCTGCTTGCCTATGCCCTGCTGCTCACGCTGGCCTTGCTGGCGACGCAGCTCATGCTTTTGGCGCTCGGTGACGACCAGCGATCCGAACACCCATCAAGCCTGCGCGATCGGTCGGAACCCGTCATGGGGCTTTCCTGATCAAGACTGAAACGGAAGGCCGGCGCTCGAGGGCCGGCCTTTCTATCTGGCCCAAGCGGATAGCCGAGCAGGCGCATCCTGGTTTGCGAAGCTCCTGCACTTTCTGCTATGCGCCTGAAGACAAAATCACCGGGGCAGGCACCAAGCAGTGCACGCCCATGCAGGACCAGGGACGACAATGTCTTCGATGGAAATATCGCTCTCCGGCAGACTGACAGCAGACGGCCATCACCTGATCCAGAGGGTCTACTACGAAGACACCGATTTTTCCGGTGCCGTCTATCATGCCCGTTACCTCCATTTCATGGAGCGCGCCCGGACCGACTATCTGCGCTGTCTCGGTGTCGAGCAATCGACCCTTTTCGAGACATCCGACGAAGGCCTCGCTTTCATGGTTCATCGGATGGAGATCGATTTCAAAGCCCCTGCCCGCATGGATGACATCATCACTGTCGTGACGCGAACGGAGAAGGCCGGGGGCGCCAAGATGATCCTGCAACAGGAGATCCGCCGCACGGATCAGTTGCTGATCGCGGCAAAGGTCGTGATCGCTGTCGTCAATCGCAACGGCCGCCCCAGACGCCTGCCGGACGATCTCGCCAGGCAGTTCCTCACCTGACTTCACAAAGCCCTGAGCGAGCTCTGCGGTAACCCCTTTTTAACCTTAATCGGGTCTTACTCGGAGGCTGGAAGTTTGTGCATCGCACGCCTTCCTTTGACCAAATTTTCATACCAGAAGCACTCTGGGAGCTAAGGCGGGAAAAGGGTTTCGGCGGCTGCGACCGCAAACATTTTCCACCAGTAGAGCTCATGTCACCGCCCGGTCCAACCCACCGGGCGTTTGGATTTCGGGGAATTGAAGGCGATGGAACAAGTTGGAATGGCTGCAGCAGCGCATGATGTGAGCCTTTGGGGCCTCTTCATGCAGGCAGGCCTGATCGTCAAGCTGGTCATGATCGGCTTGGTGGCCGCCTCCGTCTGGACCTGGGCAATCGTCATCGACAAATATGTGAGCTATGCCCGCGCGCGACGCCAGTTCGACCAGTTCGAACAGGTCTTCTGGTCCGGCCAGTCGCTGGAAGAGCTGTATCGCACGCTTGCCGAGCGCAGCAATACCGGCCTTGCCGCCATCTTCGTCGCCGCCATGCGCGAATGGAAGAAGAGCTTCGAGCGCGGCGCCCGTTCGCCTATCGGCCTGCAGATGCGCATCGACCGCGCCATGGATGTGACCATGGCACGCGAATCCGAAGCGCTCGAATCGCGTCTGTCGTCTCTGGCCACCATCGGTTCGGCCGGCCCCTTCATCGGCCTTTTCGGTACCGTAATCGGTATCATGACCTCCTTCCAGGCAATTGCCGGCTCGAACAATGCAAGCCTTGCAGTCGTCGCCCCCGGTATCGCCGAAGCACTGCTCGCGACCGCCATCGGCCTGATCGCCGCTATCCCGGCCGTCATCGCCTACAACAAGTTCTCCGGTGAGGCCGGCAAGCTCGCATCCCGCATGGAAGGCTTTGCAGACGAATTCTCGGCCATCCTGTCGCGCCAGATCGACGAGAAGCTGCAGCCGCGCCAGGCAGCACAGTAAGGCCCGGAAGGCAGGAGACGCATCATGGGTATGTCGGTTGGATCAGGGAGCAAGGGTGGCGGACGCCGCGGACGGCGGGGCGGAAAGCGCGCGCTCGTCAGCGAAATCAACGTCACGCCGTTCGTCGACGTCGTCCTCGTTCTGCTGATCATCTTCATGGTCGCAGCCCCGATGATGACCGTTGGCGTGCCGATCGACCTGCCACAGACCCAGGCCCAGGCGATGAGCAGCGAAAATCAGCCGATCACCGTCTCGGTCAATCCGGCCGGCGAAATCTATCTGCAGGAAACGGCGATCCCGATCGAGGAAGTCGTCCCGAAACTGCAGGCGATCGCCACCACCGGCTACAGTGAACGCATCTTCGTGCGCGCCGATACCGCCGCCACCTACGGCATCGTCATGCAGGTCATGGCGCGGATTTCGGCCGCAGGTTTCACCAATATTGGTCTTGTGACCCTGCAGGAACAGCAGAACTGATCGGACGGACATGAAGGGCAGCCTCTTCACATCCTCGCTTCTGCACACTCTGGCGCTCTCGGCGGCGCTGGTGAGCCTCGGCTCGCCCGCAAAACTCGAATTTGCCCCCATGGAAACGCTCCCGGTCGATATCGTTCCGATCGAGGAGTTCACCCAGATCCAGAAGGGTTCGACAGACGCGCCGCTGGCGGAGAAATCCGCACCCGTGCCGACCCAGAAGCCGGCGATTGCCGAGCCCGCCGAAAATATCGGTGACAACGACGTCGATCTGAAATCACCACCGACCCCCTCCAAGCGTCCGGTCGAACAGGAAGTCGCGGCCGCGCCAAAGAAGGTCGAGACACCGGCGCCGACGCCTGATCCAAAGGCGAACGAGGTGAAGGAAGTGGTCAAGGAAGACACGGCCCCGCCGCCGGAGCCGGAACCCCAGCCCACTGAGCCCCAACCCGCGGAAGAAGCTGTAGCCGAAGAGATCCCCCTGCCCGAGCAGGCGCCGATCCCGGCTGCGCGTCCGAAGCCCGAGATCGCCAAGCCGGCGGAAAAGAAGCCGGCGCCCAAGCCCGATGCCAAGCAGGACACCAAGGCGCAGGAAACGGCGAAATCCAAACCGCAGATGGAAAGCGACTTCAACGCCGACGAAGTGGCAGCCCTTCTCAACAAGACGGATGCTGCCGGCGGTGGTGCGAAACGCTCTACCGATCAGGAAGCACTCGGCGGCCGCACCGATACCGGCGGCTCGAAACTGAGCCAGAGCGAACTGGACGCGCTGCGTGGCGTCATCCAGGACAACTGGCTGATCACGCCGGGTATGGCGGATGCCGCCGACGTGCGCGTCCGCGTCACCTTCCGCCTCGACCAGAATGGCGCCCTGATCGGCGAACCAGAGGCGACTGCCACTGGCGGTTCGCCCTCGGCCCAACAGGTCCTCATGAGCGGCGCCGTGCGCGCCGTGCGCAAGTCCGCCCCCTTCACCAATCTGCCCCCGGACAAATACGACGCTTGGTCTGAAGTTGTCGTCAATTTCGACCCCAGCGAACTGATGTAAGAGCTGAAAGGCTTGATAAGCATGAAAACTCTCCTCCTCCGAATTCTGCTGGTCTGTGCCGGCATGGCATCTGCCTTCGTGGCGCCTGCAAACGCAGCCGTTGAAATCAACATCAACCGCGGCAACGTCCAGCCGCTGCCGATCGCCATCACCGACTTCATCTCGGCAGACGGCATCGGCGCGCAGATCTCTGCGGTCGTGGAAGCCGACTTGAAGCGCTCGGGCCTCTTCGCCCCGGTCAACCGTGCCGCTTTCATCGAGCGGATCCAGAACCCTGACCAGGCACCGCGCTTTCCCGACTGGACAGCCCTGAAGGCCGAGGCCCTGGTTGTCGGCCGCATCGTGCGTGAGCCCGATGGCCGCCTGCGCGCCGAATTCCGCCTCTGGGATACCTTCGGTGGCCAGCAGATGACCGGCCAGCAGTTCTTCACCGATCCGAAGAACTGGCGCCGTGTCGCCCACATGATCGCCGACGCGATCTATGAGCGCATCACCGGCGAAAAGGGCTATTTCGACACCCGTGTCGTCTTCGTCTCGGAAAGCGGCCCGAAGACCGACCGCAAGCGCCAGCTGGCCATCATGGACCAGGACGGCGAGAACATCCGCATGCTGACCAACAGCAACGACATCGTCCTGACGCCGCGCTTCTCGCCGAGCCGCCAGGAAATCACCTACATGTCGTTCGAAGGCCAGCAGCCGCGCGTCTATCTCCTGCAGCTGGAAACAGGCGCCCGCGAAGTGGTCGGCAATTTCCCCGGCATGACCTTTGCGCCACGCTTCTCTCCCGATGGCCAGCGGGTCATCATGAGCCTGCAGCAGGACGGCAACGCCAACATCTACACGATGGACCTGCGCTCGCGCACCACGACACGCCTGACGAATACGGCCGCGATTGACACATCGCCGTCCTATTCGCCTGACGGAAGCCAGATCGTCTTCGAAAGCGACCGTGGCGGCCGCCAGCAACTTTATGTCATGGGTGCCGACGGCTCCGGCCAGCGCCGCATTTCCTTCGGTGACGGTTCCTACTCGACACCGGTCTGGTCGCCCCGTGGCGATCTGATCGCCTTCACCAAGCAGTCCGGCGGCAAGTTCTCGATCGGCGTCATGAAGACCGACGGTTCCGGCGAGCGCATCCTGACCACGGGCTTCCACAACGAAGGCCCGACCTGGGCACCGAACGGCCGCGTGCTGATGTTCTTCCGCCAGAACGCTGGCGCCGGTGGACCGCAGCTCTACTCGATCGACCTTACGGGCTACAACGAGCAATTGGTGAAGACGCCATCCTTCGCCTCCGACCCGGCCTGGTCGCCGCTGATGGAATAGTGACTGGAAAGAGGCGCATTTGCGCCTCTTTCTCGCCTCAAAGGCCCTGCAATTGCACTGTTTCTGACGAGAATTAACGCTTCGTTCACCATAATTGTTGGAAGCCGGTTAACCGCGATTGGTTATGCTCCGGCAACCCTAACAGAGAATTCAAGGAGACCGGCGATGAGCCGCATTCATTCCCCGGCCAAGAGCCGCCTGCAGAAGATGGCAACCAATCCGGCCATGGTCGCATTTGCAGTGGCCCTCGCTCTTGCCGGCTGCGCCAACAAGAAGAACCTGCCGAACAGCGCCGGCGAACTTGGCCTCGGCGCCGGTGGCGCTGGCGCCGCCACCCCGGGCTCTGCCCAGGACTTCACCGTCAACGTTGGCGACCGCATCTTCTTCGACACCGACTCGACCGCCATCCGCGCCGATGCCGCCCAGACGCTCGATCGTCAGGCACAGTGGCTGCAGCGTTATCCGAACTACGCAATCACGATCGAAGGTCACGCCGACGAGCGCGGCACGCGCGAATACAACCTCGCACTCGGTGCCCGCCGTGCAGCGGCGACCCGCGACTACCTCGCACAGCGTGGCGTTCCAGCTCAGCGCCTGAAGACCATTTCCTACGGCAAGGAACGTCCGGTCGCGGTTTGCGACGACATTTCCTGCTGGTCGCAAAACCGCCGCGCCGTCACCGTTCTGGGTGGCGCCGGCATGTGATCCGGTTCACACCGGCATCACCAGAGCTTGAAGGCGGCCCTTGGGCCGCCTTTTACATTTCTCCATACTTTGGCCGAACTTGGTTGCTTTTTGCAGGCAATTGGGAAAACTCCTGTCGGCGCTGGTTCGGCGCAATTCGTCGCGAAAACAGGAAGAAGGAACATGAACAAACTTGTGATGGCCGCTCTGCTTGCGACGGCCTCGCTGACGGGACTGAGCGGAACTGCAAACGCATTTCAGCTGTTTCCGAATGTCCAGCTCGGCCAGAAAGCTGCGCCCGGGCATACGCCGAAGGCCGAAGTCCAGTTCGCTCAGGCGACGGATCCGACTTTGCGTGTCCAGCAGCTTGAGGAAGAAATCCGTGCCCTGAACGGGCGGATCGAGGAAATGACCTTCCAGCTTCTGCAAATGCAGGAAGCCATCCGCAAGCAGCAGGAAGACAACGAATTCCGCTTCCAGGATCTCGAAAAGAAGAGCGGCTCGCTGACCCGTCCTGCGAACGGCGACGGACAGCAGGATTCGGTTGCTGAAATCATCACCGAAACCCCGGACGTCGGCGTAACCGCCGACGCTTCCGGTCTCGGCCAGTCGCCAGGCACGGCACCCGGCGAACAGACGCTGGGCTCCATTGCGCTCGACGAAAACGGAATGCCCGTAACGGCCACGCTCAATCAGGATGCATTGAACAACAGCTCCACCGCCCTGCCCGGCGTCGATACCGGCGTCACGGCACCCTCGGCGACGCCGCAGTCCGCGCCGCAGCAGACCGCCTCGCTCAATTCCGAGAGCGACGTCTACCAGATTGCCTATGCCCATGTGCTGTCAGGCGACTATTCGCTGGCCGAAAGCGAGTTCCGCGATTTCATCGCGGCCTATCCGAGCAGCGCGAGAATCGCTGATGCCAATTTCTGGCTCGGTGAAGCGCTCTATTCTCAGGGCAATTACAACGAAGCGGCCAAGACCTTCCTCAACGCCCATCAGACCTACAACACCTCGCCCAAGGCGCCTGAGATGCTGCTGAAGCTCGGCATGTCGCTCGCCGCCCTCGACAATAACGAGACAGCCTGCGCAACGCTGCGTGAAGTCTCCAAGCGTTACCCCAAGGCTTCTCGCGCTGTCGTCTCCAAGGTTGCGAGCGAGCAGAAACGCCTCGGCTGCTGATGAGCGCCCCGCTCGCGGCAGGATCTTCACTCCCCGAACTTATGCCCGAAGCCGCGATCCAAGAATTTCTCGTCTCGCTCAACCGTCCCATGCGCCTTCTCGTTGCCGTATCCGGTGGCAGCGATTCGCTCGGACTTCTCTTGTTCCTGAAGCGCGCGATCGACGGGCAGACCTATCCCCACCGCCACACACTCTCCGCCGCAACGATTGATCATGGCCTGAGGCCGGAAGCTGCCGACGAGGCCGGCGAGGTCTCGGAACTCTGCCGAGAACTCGGCATCCCGCATCGGATCGAGCGCTGGTCCGGCGAGAAACCCAAGAGCGGCCTCTCCGCAGCAGCGCGCGAAGCGCGTTATCGGTTGCTCGCCCATGCAGCAGACATCCTCAAAGCGGACGCGATCGTCACCGGCCATACGCTGGATGATCAGATCGAGACCGTGGCCATGCGCTTGGATCGCTCCGCAGACTCAGTCCTCGGTCTTAGCGGCATGGCGCCGGCCACGCTTTACGCCGGCCACCTCTGGATCCTCCGTCCGCTTCTGCGCACCCGCCGCACAGCGATCCGCAATTGTCTCGAGGCCGATGGCCGGAGCTGGATCGATGACCCGAGCAATGACGACCCCCGCTACGAGCGGGTCCGGACCCGGCGCGCGGCTCAGACACTCGATGCCGCAACGATCGACGCTGCCGTCGGACAAAGAACATCGCTTTCGGCAAAAGCGGCAGACTGGCTGAAGCGCCATGCGACTGCTGGCCCCGCAATGCTGGTGAGCGTGTCGCTGGATGCCTCCAGACATTTGGAGAAAGGGATCCGCGATCATGCCCTCGGCGCACTCGTAGCCGTGCTGGGTGGTAAGCCGCATCGTCCCGGTGCCGACAGCCTCGCGCGGCTCAGCCTCAAACTGGACGACGGCTCGGATTTTCGCCTGACCCTGTCGGGTACCCTGGTCATTCGACGACGCGACCGGCTCCATCTCGTGCGCGAAAGGCGCGGTCTTTTGCCGCTGTCGCTTGCGCCCGGTGCGACCAGCATCTGGGACGGCCGCTACACAATCGTGAATTCGAGCGACAGCGAGATCACGGTTACGGGCGGTCCGGCACCCACAATCGATCGCACCTTACCCGGTTCGATCCGCTCTGCACTGCAGGAAAACGCACCACAAATCATTGAAAACAAAGAGGTTCGACACACTGAGGGCGCAGCCGTGACGGCAACCCCGCGGCTCTCGCTCTATGGCGACTTCATGCCCTGTTTCGACCAGCCATTGGCCGACATGATTGCCACGTTGATAGGCGTGGATCCGAGCCCCGCATGTCCGATTTAAGACTTATTGACGGAAAACGATCTGCGACGCCCCGTTTGCCTTGGCAAGGATGCGGCGCGATCCTATGTTAGAGAGTAATTCTGCGGGGCTTCGTCCCGCACCACAGGTTCGGGGAGTTCAATGAACCCAAATTTTCGCAATTTCGCGCTCTGGGCGATTATCGCAATGTTGCTGATCGCGCTCTTCAGCATGTTCCAGACCTCGCCGTCGCAGACGGCCTCCAGCGAGGTTCCCTACTCGCAGTTCCTCCGCGAGGTGGATGCGGGGCGCGTGCGTGAAGTGACGGTCACTGGCAACCGCGTTCTGGGCAAGTATGTCGAGTCTGGAACGGCGTTCCAGACCTACGCACCCGTGGTCGACGACAACCTGTTGACCAAGCTGGAAGCCAAGAACGTCATGATCGTGGCCCGCCCCGAAACGGACGGCTCCTCCGGTTTCCTGAGCTATATCGGCACGCTTCTCCCCATGCTGCTGATTCTCGGCGTCTGGCTCTTCTTCATGCGTCAGATGCAGGGTGGCTCCCGCGGTGCCATGGGCTTCGGCAAGTCCAAGGCGAAGCTGCTCACCGAAGCGCATGGCCGCGTCACCTTTGATGACGTGGCTGGCGTCGACGAAGCCAAGCAGGATCTGGAAGAAATCGTCGAATTCCTGCGTGACCCGCAGAAGTTCCAGCGTCTCGGCGGCAAGATCCCGCGCGGCGTGCTGCTCGTCGGCCCTCCGGGCACGGGTAAGACGCTGCTCGCCCGCTCGGTTGCCGGCGAAGCCAACGTGCCCTTCTTCACCATTTCCGGTTCTGACTTCGTCGAAATGTTCGTCGGCGTCGGCGCAAGCCGCGTCCGCGACATGTTCGAACAGGCCAAGAAGAATGCCCCTTGCATCATCTTCATCGACGAAATCGACGCCGTCGGTCGCCATCGTGGCGCCGGTCTTGGCGGTGGTAACGACGAACGCGAGCAGACGCTGAACCAGCTTCTGGTCGAGATGGACGGCTTTGAAGCCAACGAAGGCATCATCCTGATCGCCGCGACCAACCGTCCCGACGTTCTCGACCCTGCCCTTCTGCGTCCGGGCCGTTTCGACCGTCAGGTCGTCGTGCCGAACCCCGACATCATCGGCCGCGAGCGCATCCTCAAGGTGCACGCACGCAACGTGCCGCTGGCCCCGAATGTCGACCTCAAGGTTCTTGCCCGTGGTACGCCCGGCTTCTCCGGTGCGGATCTGATGAACCTCGTCAACGAAGCCGCCCTGATGGCCGCCCGCCGCAACAAGCGCGTCGTCACCATGTCGGAATTCGAAGACGCCAAGGACAAGATCATGATGGGCGCGGAACGTCGCTCCTCCGCCATGACCGAAGCCGAAAAGAAGCTGACTGCCTATCATGAAGCCGGCCACGCCATTACCGCTCTGCAGGTACCGGCAGCCGACCCACTTCACAAGGCGACCATCATCCCGCGCGGCCGTGCTCTCGGCATGGTCATGCAGCTCCCCGAGGGCGACCGCTACTCGATGAGCTACAAATGGATGGTCTCGCGCCTCGTCATCATGATGGGTGGCCGCGTCGCTGAAGAACTGACCTTCGGCAAGGAGAACATCACTTCGGGCGCCTCCTCCGACATCGAGCAGGCAACCAAGCTGGCCCGCGCCATGGTCACCCAGTGGGGCTTCTCGGATGTCCTCGGCCAGGTCGCCTATGGTGAGAACCAGCAGGAAGTCTTCCTTGGTCATTCGGTCTCGCAGTCGAAGAACGTCTCGGAATCGACCGCTCAGAAGATCGACATGGAAGTGCGTCGCCTGATCGACGAAGCCTATACCGAGGCCCGCCGCATCCTGACCGACCACCACGATGCATTCGTAGCGATCGCCGAAGGTCTGCTCGAATACGAGACGCTCTCGGGCGAAGAGATCAAGGCCCTCATCCGCGGTGAAAAGCCGTCCCGCGACAGCGGTGACGACAGCACACCGAGCCGTGGCTCCGCCGTTCCGTCGACCGGCCGCAAGGACGCACCGAAGGGTGGCGAACCGGAAGGCGGGCTGGAACCGCAGCCGCACTGATTACGAGCCTCCACAAACAGCCAAAGGCCACCCCCGACCGGGTGGCCTTTTTTGTAAGCAACGGACCTTGGCCGCAAAATCCGGTGGATGACCCTTCCGGCAGTAACGGCATGTAATGAGCTTTAGCGCTATTTTACGTGTTCTTCGTCGCGTTCTATGGCATGAGCAGCCAACCGCGGGCCCATGCATGATCGCTCCTGGCTGATCACGTGCAGCGACCGCCAGCGAAATGGACTTGAAGGAACACTTGATGACACGTCGTTACTTCGGCACGGACGGTATTCGCGGCCTCTCCAACCGCTTCCCCATGACACCCGACCTCGCCATGCGTGTCGGCATTGCCGCCGGCACGATCTTCCGCCGCGGCGGACACCGCCACCGGGTGGTGATCGGCAAGGATACGCGCCTCTCCGGCTACATGCTGGAAAACGCCATGGTCGCGGGTTTCACGGCAGCCGGCCTCGATGCTTTCGTTCTCGGCCCGATCCCGACGCCCGCCGTCGCCATGCTGACGCGCTCGCTGCGCTGCGACCTCGGCGTGATGATCTCCGCCTCGCACAATCCCTTCGCCGACAATGGCATCAAGCTCTTCGGCCCCGACGGCTACAAGCTGTCGGACGAGCTTGAGCAGCAGATCGAGGAACTGCTCGAGAAGGACCTCTATGGCCAGCTCGCAGCCCCCAACGACATCGGCCGTGCGAAGCGCATCGACGGCGTGCATGACCGCTACGTTGAATTCGCCAAGCGCACCCTGCCCCGCGACGTGACGCTGCACGGTCTGCGCGTTGCCATCGACTGTGCCAACGGCGCCGCCTACAAGGTAGCGCCCGCAGCCCTCTGGGAGCTCGGTGCTGACGTTGTCACCATCGGCGACGAGCCGAACGGCACGAATATCAACCTGGAATGCGGCTCGACCCATCCGGACGCCCTGCAGAAGAAGGTCCATGAAACCCGCGCCGACATCGGTATCGCACTCGATGGCGACGCCGACCGCGTCATCATCGTCGACGAAAACGGCACCGTCATCGACGGCGATCAGCTGATGGCGGTCGTTGCCGAAACCTGGGCGCAGGATGGGCTGCTGCGTGGCGGCGGCATCGTCGCGACCGTCATGTCGAACCTCGGCCTGGAACGCTTCCTCGGCGACAAGGGCCTGACGCTTGCCCGCACCAAGGTCGGCGACCGCTATGTCGTCGAGCACATGCGCAACCACGACTTCAACGTTGGCGGCGAACAGTCCGGCCATATCGTGCTGGCCGACCACGGCACGACCGGCGACGGCCTTGTGGCTGCCCTGCAGATCCTGGCAGCGGTCAAGCGCACCGGCAAGACGGTCAGCGAGCTCTGCCACCGATTCGAGCCTGTACCGCAGCTCCTGCGCAATGTCCGCTTCTCCGGCGGCAAGCCCTTGGAAGACGCCGTCGTCAAGCAGGCCATCGCTGACGCGGAGGCAGAGCTTGCCAAGTCCGGTCGTCTGGTCATCCGCCCCTCGGGCACCGAGCCGTTGATCCGCGTCATGGCTGAAGGCGACGACCGCGCCCAGGTCGAGCGCATCGTCAACGAACTCGTCGACGTCATCGCAAGCGTCCGCAGCGCCGCTGCCTGAGCCGATGCAGGGACCCTGAATTGCAAAAAGCCCGGCTGCGATACAGCCGGGCTTTTGTTTGTCTCGATAGGTCCAGACGATCAGGCCGAGAGTTTCGCCATGACTTCGTCGGAGACTTCGAAGTTCGAATAGACGTTCTGCACATCGTCATCGTCTTCGAGTGTGTCGATGAGCTTCATCAGCGAGGTCGCCTTTTCTTCATCGACTTCGATAGTGTTCTGCGGCTTCCAGATTGCCTTGACGGTTTCCGCGCCACCGAGCACGGCTTCGAGCGCCTTGGACACTTCGTTCATGTCTTCGAAGGCGCAGTAGATCGTATGCCCGTCTTCATCCGACACCACGTCTTCGGCACCGGCTTCGATCGCCGCTTCCATCACCTTGTCGGCGTCGCCGACGGAGGCTTTGTAGGTGATTTCGCCGACATGGTCGAAGGAGAAGGACACCGAACCGGTTTCGCCGAGTGCACCACCTGCCTTGGAGAAGGTCGAGCGAACGACGGAGGCCGTGCGGTTGCGGTTGTCGGTCAGAGTCTCGACGATGACGGCAACGCCGCCAGGGCCATAGCCTTCATAGCGGATCGCGTCATAGGTCTCGGCATCGGCACCGGACGCCTTCTTGATGGCGCGCTCGATGTTGTCCTTCGGCATCGACTGCGCCTTGGCGTTCTGCACGGCGAGGCGAAGTGCGGCATTCATCGCAGGGTCGGGCAGACCGGTCTTTGCGGCAACGGTGATTTCGCGCGCAAGCTTGGAGAACATCTTCGAACGGATACCGTCCTGCTTGCCCTTGCGGTGCATGATGTTTTTGAACTGTGAATGGCCAGCCATGGCACCCCTGATCAGGTCTGTTTGTGGGAATGGCCGCCTTATAAGGGCGAAAGCCAGCTGTTTCAAGGCCGCTACAGCGGTTCAGAAAGCCGGAACAAGTGCCTGCCCAACTCGTTGCTGTGAGCACACACGACAAGGAGATAGAACATGGCAAGTTTCAGCGAAGCCCGCGAAAATCCCGTCGAACAGCTTTGGGATGAAATCGACAATGTCCATGCCGGCATGCTTGGCCTGATGGGTGGCAACATGCACATGCAGCCGATGGCCCCGAATGCGGACCGCAAGCGTAACGCCATCTGGTTCTTCACCAAGACCGATAGCCATCTTGTGCAGGCCATGCGTCCCGGCAGCCGCGCTCACTTCTGCGTCGTTGGCAAGGATCATGACTATCACGCCTGCCTCGCAGGCACGTTGGTCGAGAACAAGGATCCGGTGAAGATCGACGAATACTGGAACTCGGTCGTTGCTGCCTGGTACGAGGGTGGAAAGTCCGATCCGACGCTGACGCTTCTGGAACTCAAGCTGGACGACGGCGAGATCTGGGCGTCCACCAACAGCTCGCTGAAGTTCGGCTGGGAGATCGCCAAGGCGAACATGAGTGACGATAAACTGCCTGACGTCGGCGTGCACCGCGAGGTGCGCTTCGCCTGAGGCCCATAGGGGGTCCTAAACCCCCTGCAAGACCAGAATCAGCGGTTTCTTCGGCAATGTCCGCATGGACACCGTGAAGCCGCGATTCTCCGAGATCTGCGTATCGAAACCATCGTCGAACATCGACAGGAAAGTCTCGATCGGCGGACCACGACGATGCATGGGCAGGATTACTGCGGAGCGCAGACGCTGCACGATCCGGCTCATGCTGTCGGCCCCGAGCGTCAGCCCCCCATCCACCGGCACCATGACGATATCAAGTCGGCCGATCTCGCCGTAATGGGTGTCGGTCAATTCGTGATGCAGGTGCCCGAGATGGCCAATGCAGAGACCGGCGACTTCGATGATAAAGATCGAGTTGCCGTTCGACTCCATGGTGCCGCCCCAGCTTCTGATATCCGTCGGCACGTTTCGGACATAGGCATCGCCAACGACCAGGCGATGCTCGATGGGTTCGCCCGGCTGGGCTTCGTTCCAGCCTTGCAGGACAGCCCCGATCGCCGGATCCGGGTTGAGGGTATAGTGGCTCGAATGCGCCTTGTTCATCGTTACCACGTCAGGCGTGCGCGACGTGCGAAGCCAGCCGTTGAAATCGGTGGCGATCGAGATGCCGGCTGGCGTGTCGATCTGGAAAGTCGAATGGCCGACGAAGGTGATGACCACGTCTTCCTGCACCTGCGCTAGCGTCAATGCGGGAGCACCGGAGGATGAAGGCGTGAAGTTGGCGTACTGAACCTTGGGAATTTTCTCGGCGATCAATTGGCACTGGCTGACCTGCGGTCGCTGTGCCTCTTGCGCCAAGGCACCACCGGCCAAAGCCGAGAGCACCATCGTGGACAACACCAGTCTCAGCATCATGCCGCTCCCTGCATCCCATCCAGATCAGAAATGCGAGCATGAGGCAGCTTATCCCTTGGGTAAAGGCACAAGACCGAGCAGCGCTTGTCAATTTGCCGTTATCGCAGGCGCAGAAAGAACCCTGTTCCGAGGCGGGAGACTTAATCGAACCTTAAGCGCTGCTGGTCAATCTTCGCACCCACGCGGGGCCTGCATCCTGCGACAGACATCTGGAGAGGACATCCCATGCCGGCGGCGCAAGCCTTATTCGACCACGACACCCAGACCACCGGCTATGCCCTACTGGATTGTATAGAAGCAGCTCTCAACGAGGATTTCAGCAAACTGCCGTCCGGCTCGGACCCACTGGATCGCGCCATCGCGCGCCTGATTGCGCGCTGTCAGGAACGGTCGGGCGCTCAACTGAAGGACGTTGTCGAAATATCGGTCAACGTCAACGAAACTGCCACCATGTCGGCCAATCTGCTCTACGATCTGAAGCAGGTCGACCACCGCACGCATGACATTGCCGCAGCGGCCGAAGAAATGGCGGCAACGGTGGATGAGATCGCCCGTCACGGCGAAGAGATTTCTGGCGGCACGCGACGCGCGGGCGCCGCCTGTGACGAGGCTCGGCAGTCGGCCATGGACACACGCACGACCATGGAGGGCATCAACCGGGCTCTCGGCGATGCCTCCGACCGGATCGCCTCGATCCATACCCTGGGTTCGCGCATTTCAGAGATCGCTGCCAACATCAAGAAGATCGCGTCCCAGACCAATATGCTCGCAATCAATGCGGCCGTCGAAGCGGCACGCGCCGGCGAGGCTGGGCGCGGTTTTGCCGTCGTCGCTTCGGAAGTGAAGGCGCTCTCCGACCGCACTGCCAATGCGACAACGGAGATTTCCAAGATCGTTATGGATCTTGAGCAGGGCCTGACCTCGATGAACGAGGCGATGTCCGTCAGCAGAAGCTCTGCAAGTGCCGGCACGACTGCCCTCGACAAGCTTTCAACCCGGCTCGCGGATGCCCTGCGCCAGGTCAACGAGAGCGCCGACAGCGCAGCCCAGATCGCAAGCGGTCTCGTCGAGCAGAAGGCGGCCTCTTCGAGCGTGGCAAACGGGATTACCCATATCGCCACGAGCGCCGGCGACGCGACCCGCCAACTCGGCCGGGTCATGGATGCGATCGCCAGTGCCCAGGCCGGCCTCGACAGGCGGCTGAAGGTTCTGGCCGAGGAAGACATCCCCGGCAAGGTCGTTCTGCTGGCGCAATCGGACCATGTGATCTGGAAACGGCGCCTGGCCAACATGATGGTGGGCCGCGACAGGCTCGATCCTCGGGAACTGGCCGACCACAAGAACTGCCGCCTCGGCAAATGGTATCTCGGCGCCCGCACGACGCCACTCGGCCAGGACAGCGACTTCCTTTCGCTGGACGAACCACATTGCCGGGTGCACGAGCACGGACTGGAAGCCGTCCGCTGCTACAACGCTGGTGACATCGGTTCGGCGCTAAAGCAGCTGCAATGCGTCGAGGTCGCATCCAGCGAAGTCTTGCAGAAGCTGGGAAGGTTGGAGCGCAAGACGTCGCGCCATTGATGACCCCGTCGCCATCATGACACTCGATCCCGCCGTCAGGCCCAGAAGGGCGGGATCGTCTCGGCGAGCCGCGGCCCGAGCCGGAGTGGCGCAATCTTTTCGGCAAGCCCCGTGCTGTCGGAGATCTCGACACCCACGCCACAGATCGTAGCGGGGCCGCTTGCCGCCTCGAAGCGGCCCTTGGGCATCTTCGAGATGAAACGGTTCAGCGGCTCTTCCTTCTCCATGCCGAGCGAGGAGTCATAATCACCGCACATGCCGGCATCCGACATATAGGCCGTACCACCGTTCAGAATCTGGTGGTCGGCGGTCGGCACATGAGTGTGGGTGCCGACGACAAAGCTCGCACGGCCATCAACGAAATGTCCGAAGCACTGCTTCTCACTGGTCGCTTCGGCATGGAAATCGAAGACGATGACGTCTGCCTGCTCCTTAAGCGGGCAGGCAGCCAGGATCGTCTCGGCGGACTTGAAGGGATCGTCGAGCTCGGGATGCATGAACACCCGACCCATGATGTTGGCGACGAGCACGCGCGCACCATTGCGCGCGTAGAAAAGGCCGGACCCCTTACCGGGCGTGCCGGACGGATAGTTGGCCGGGCGCAGGAACTGGTCGTGCCGGGTGCAGAACGACACGGCCTCCTTCTGGTCCCAGACATGGTTGCCGGTCGTCACCACATCGGCACCGGCATTGATCGTCTCGAGATAGATGTCCTCGGTGATGCCGAAGCCGCCAGCGGCGTTCTCGCCGTTGACGATGACGAAATCGAGCTTCAGGTCGGAGATCAGGCCCGGCAACCGCTCCCATACAGCCGTACGTCCGGTCTTGCCCACCATGTCTCCGAGGAACAGAAGTCGCATTTTCGTCCAATCACTCCATGAATCTTCTAAGGCCGCTCTCGGTCAGCACGGCTTCCAGCCGGACGTCATGGGCCTCATAGGGCACTTCTGCCACCTCCTGACAGTCGAATGCAATGCCGATCAGCCGCGGATGCCGGCCTTTTTCCCTGAGACGGGCGATCGCCCTGTCATAATGACCCGCACCATAGCCGATCCGGTTGCCACCGGCATCGAAGGCAGAGAGCGGAACCAGAAGCAGATCGGGATCGAGCACCGCAGCTTCAGGGCCTGGGCCCCGGGTGCCAAATCCGGTATCGACGAGCTCCGCGCCGGCTGCGAGTTCGCGGAAAACAATCGTCTCCTTGTCGAGAACGACAGGCAGGCAGAGCCGCGCACCCCGGGCTTTCAGCCGCGCCATCAGCGGGCGAATATCCGCCTCGGAACGGATCGGGAAGAAGCCGGAGATCACAAGGCCAGGCTCCAGCGATAGATCGTCTCCCGCAAGTTCCGCCATGGCAAGACTGTGCTCCAGTCTCATCTCCGCCGGGATCGCGTCCCGGACCGCCAGCCGCGCCTTCCGGATCCCGGCCTTCAACTCCCGCTTTTCTACCATCACAAGGCTCTTTTCTTCCAGCCACACCAGATTTGGGGAGGCAGTCCAACAGAAAATCGTGTTTTTGCGCTTGGTCAAGCCTGTTTCGAAAACCCCTAAAAAACCAAGGATTAACTCAAAGCGCTTAGACTTACGTCCAAGTCAACGACCAAAGGCCATTCCCTATGCAGATCTTTTCGCGCTTCGGCATCACGAAAACAATCACCGCCACGACGGTCCTGATCCTGATCGCGGCGCTCGGAGCCGTGGCCTGGGTCATCTCTGGCAGCATCGAAACCCGCATCCAGCAGCAGGCAATTGCCGGCCAGGATGCAAGTCTTCGCACGGCGGCCACGATCATCGAACGGGATCTGCCCGGCACGACCGTGACATGGGCCGCAGACGGCAATGTCCAGCGCATCGTCATGGAAGCCATTCCGGCTGAATTCACCGAGCACGGCATGATCGACGTTATCGGCCGCATGACCGGCCAGACGGCCACGATCTTTGCCTGGGATGCCGAAAGCAAGGACTTCTGGCGCCGCACCACCAACATCATCAAGCCGGACGGCAACCGCGCCGTCGGCACCGCACTCGGCCAGACCGGGGCTGTCTATCCCTATTCCGTCAAGGGCGAGATCTATCGCGGCGAAGCCGTCATCCTGGAGACGCCATACTACACGATCTATCAGCCGATCTTCTCGCCGGCCGGTGATGTGCTCGGCATTCTCTATGCCGGCGTGCGCAAGGCCGACATCAACAGCATCGCGACCGAAATGACCTATGCGATCGGCACCACTGCGCTGATCGTGCTTCTGATCGCCGCAACGCTGATCACCCTTCTCGTCCGTCGCATCATTGGCTCCCTGCCGCGCCTGACGGCCGTTGCAGACCGTCTGGCCTCCGGCCAGCTCGAAACCGAGGTGCCGGATCAGGACCTGAAGAATGAGGTCGGCGCACTTGCGCGTGCAATCAACGTCTTCCGTGAAAGCGCCATCCAGAAAATTGAGGTCGAGCGCCGCGCGGCTGAAGCAGCAGCCCAAGGAGATCAGGAACGTGCCGAGAGTGAGCGCGCCAAGGCCGAAGATGCGCGTCTCGTTCAGGAAGCCGTTGATGCCCTCGCCGACGGACTGAACCGCCTGAGCGACGGCGACCTGACTGTTCGCATCGATCGCGCCTTCACTGGAAACCTCGACCGTCTGCGCGTCGACTTCAACGCCTCTGTCGAGAAGCTTAGCAGCACGCTTGCCGAAATCCGCGACGAAACCTCGGGCATCGAAGCGAGCTCGGCCGAGATGCGCTCCGCGACCGACGACCTGTCGAAGCGCACCGAACAGCAGGCTGCCTCTCTGGAAGAGACATCCGCCGCCCTTGAGGAGATCACATCGACCGTGCGTGGCTCGTCGGCCAAGGCAGACGAAGCTGCAACCATGGCGACCAAGGCGCGCCAGAGCACGGAGAACTCCAGCAAGGTCGTGTCCAACGCAATCGAGGCCATGAGCCGCATCGAGCAGGCGTCGAGCGAGATTTCGAAGATCATCAACGTCATCGACGAAATCGCCTTCCAGACCAACCTCTTGGCGCTCAATGCCGGCGTCGAGGCAGCGCGCGCCGGTGAAGCCGGCAAGGGCTTTGCCGTCGTCGCCCAGGAAGTCCGTGAACTCGCCCAGCGTTCGGCCAATGCGGCCAAGGACATCAAGGCGCTGATCAACAAGTCGGGTGAAGCCGTCGCCGGCGGCGTGTCGCTGGTCCAGCAGACCGGCTCGGCACTCTCCGAGATCTCCAACCAGGTGGCCGTCATCAACGACCACATCACGTCGATCGCCTCGGCTGCCCGTGAGCAGTCCACCGCGTTGAACGAGATCAATGGCTCGGTCAACCACATGGACCAGTTCACCCAGAAGAACGCCGCCATGGTGGAAGAGGCGACCGCCGTGACCCACCGTCTGGCCGACAGCGCCCGCAATCTGGCGAGTTTCGTCGCGCAGTTCCGTGTCGCAGGCGGCGCAGCCTCCTCGAACCGCGCTCCCGCGCCGAGCTACACTGCACCAACACCGACGGCCCGTCCCGCAGCACGCCCGGCTCCGGCTCAGGCCGAGACGCGCCCAGTAGCCTCCCCGGCTCGCCGCATGGTCGGCAACCTCGCCAAGGCCTTCGGTGGCGGCAGCACGGCGGCCGCCACCTCGCAGGACAACTGGGAAGAATTCTGATCCCAGGAACCGATCAAAAAGAAAAGCCGTCGCGAGTCATCGCGGCGGCTTTTTGCATCATGTCTGTTCAGAAGAGGAAGGTGCGATCCACGGCAACCGATGGAGATTTACGATCCTGGGTGCCTACAAACGTAGGTGGGCGCCATATGTCCGAGCCCACGGGCCCGGCCAGGGACAGCTCCCTTTGGATCGAGTATGGCCCCAGGGATTGTGGTTCCTGTCGTGAGGCGCAGATCGCAACTCAGATATAGGCGCTTCGCGGGCACTGCGCCAGTGGGCTCGAAAAATAGTCCTCAAGCCTGAGTCTGGGGAGCGGGCCGCTGGGTCAGTTTGCGGGTGATGCCGTTCAAGCGATCTGCAAGGTCTGATATCGCATGCGCCACCGCCTCCTCGCGATGATGCACGCCTGACAGGACTGTATCGCGCCCCTCGCGGAAACCGGCGAGCTCCGCCTCGGCTGCGGCAAGCCGACGATTGATCTCGGCCATCTCGTCCATGACCATGATCCCGGCCATGACGGTAATCCTCAGATCGCCGATCTCACCGAACTGTCCCTTGAGATGGCCGACATAACGATCGAACTCGCTCGCGAGCTCCGTCAGATGGGCTTCCTGCCCCTCCTCGCACGCCATGCGATAGGCTTTTCCGTCGATCGTGACTGTGACCTGCGCCATCGGCGTTCCAACTCTCTTCTACGCGTGGTGCTCCCGCACCTTATGCAAACAAGCGCCCCGCGGCCCGAATTTTACCGATCGAGCACCGCGCGGATCGTTTCCATCGCCGTCACCAGTCGACGCGAGACCTCGCGGTTGACCTCTTCGAGCCGGTTGGCCCGGAATTCCGACTGGTCAAGTTCCTGAGCAAGGCGGGCGCGATCGGCATGCACGCGCCGCACCTCGCCATCGATCTCCATACTCTCGCGCTCCGCTTCGAAACGCATGTCGACGGCGTTCTCGAGCCCGGCGACAGCCTGCCGCAGCGCCGCGAGCGCGGCATCCACCGAATTTTCCGCCGGCATTCTCTTGCCCCTGCCTCAGTGAAGTCTGTTCGCTACACGAATCGTCACGGCCGCCCCGATCATGTGAGCCGGGACAGTAAGCCCCGCCCTTGGCACGCGTCAATAAAGCGCACGCCTCCGGAAGTAGCCAATTCTGTGGAAGACTGTCTCGTTCTTGCCGCTCCGTAAGTCATCCGGCGCCGTCGCACAGGAAAGAGGCAAAGAGATGTTTTCTTCATCCCGGAAACGCCGCAACCCGGCCCATTTGTTGACTTGCGCGATGCACCTGCTAAGGATCACCCCCGTTCAGACGGCCCGTCCCGGCAGGCCGTGTCTCGAAGCCCCGGAACAAGCGGATAAGCCATGATTTCTCCCGAAAAACATCAGCGGATGGCGAATGCGATCCGTTTCCTCGCCATGGATGCAGTGGAAAAGGCCAATTCCGGCCACCCCGGCATGCCCATGGGCTGCGCCGATGTCGCGACCGTTCTTTTCACCCGCTACCTGAGCTTCGATCCGAAGAACCCGCTCTGGCCAGACCGCGACCGTTTCGTGCTTTCGGCCGGTCACGGCTCGATGCTGATCTACTCGCTCCTCTATCTGACCGGCTATGAGGACATGACGATCGAGGACATCAAGTCCTTCCGTCAGCTTGGCGCAAAGACTGCCGGCCACCCGGAATACGGCCACGCCTCGGGCATAGAGACCACGACCGGTCCGCTCGGTCAGGGCATTGCCACGGCCGTCGGCATGGCGCTCGCCGAGAAGAAGCTCGCAGACGAGTTCGGCTCGGAGCTGCAGGATCACTATACCTATGTGCTCGCAGGCGACGGCTGCCTCATGGAAGGCATCAGCCAGGAAGCGATCACGCTGGCCGGCCACCTGAAGCTCAACAAGATGATCGTCTTCTGGGACGACAACGGCATCTCGATCGACGGCGCGATCTCGCTTGCCGACTCGACCGACCAGCACGCCCGCTTCCGCTCCGCCGGCTGGAACACGATCGCGATTGACGGCCATGATCCGGAAGCGATCGCCGCTGCCATCGAAACCGCCAAGGCCTCCGACAAGCCGACCATGATCGCCGCCAAGACCGTCATCGGCTTCGGCGCCCCGAACAAGGCCGGCACCCACAAGGTTCACGGCTCACCGCTCGGCGCCGACGAAATCGCCGCCACCCGCAAGGCGCTCGGCTGGAACGAGGAAGCCTTCTCGATCCCCGCCGACGTGCTTGACGCCTGGCGTCTGGCCGGCCTGCGCTCGACCAAGATCCGCAAGGATTGGGAAGCGCGTCTGGCGGCTGCCGATGCTGAGAAGCGCGCCGAGTTCAACCGCCGCTTCGCTGGCGAACTGCCGGGCACGCTCGCCGGTGCCGTCGACGCCTACAAGAAGAAGCTCGCTGAAACCAAGCCGACGGTTGCAACCCGCAAGGCTTCGGAAGATGCGCTTGAAGTCATCAACGGTGTCGTCACCGAAACGCTCGGCGGCTCGGCCGACCTGACCGGCTCGAACAACACCAAGACCAGCCAGACCAAGTCGATCACCCCGACCGACTTCTCTGGCCGTTACATCCACTACGGCATCCGCGAACACGGCATGGCGGCTGCGATGAACGGGATTGCGCTGCATGGCGGTCTGATCCCCTATTCCGGCGGCTTCCTGATCTTCTCGGACTATTGCCGTCCGTCGATCCGTCTGGCCGCCCTCATGGGCATCCGCGTCATCCACGTTCTGACCCATGATTCCATCGGTCTGGGCGAAGACGGCCCGACGCACCAGCCGGTCGAGCACATGGCAGCGCTCCGCGCCATCCCGAACCTCCTGATGTTCCGCCCGGCAGACGCGACCGAAACGGTCGAGTGCTGGCAGGTGGCACTGGAGAACAAGGAGCGTCCGTCCGGCCTCGCCCTGACGCGTCAGAACCTGATCCCGGCCCGCACCGAGTATGAGGAGCGCAATCTCTGCGCCCAGGGCGCCTATGAGCTGATCTCGGCCAGCGACGCCAAGGTGTCGATCTTCGCCTCCGGTTCGGAAGTCGAGATCGCGATCAAGGCCCAGCAGCAGCTGGAAGCCAAGGGCATTCCGGCCCGCGTCGTCTCCGTTCCCTGCTTCGAACTCTTCTTCGAACAGGACGCCGACTACCAGGAAGCGATCATCGGTCATGCTGCGGTCAATATCGGGATCGAAGCCGGCATCCGCCAGGGCTGGGACGCCATCATCGGTTCCACCGGCACCTTCATCGGCATGAAGTCCTTCGGCGCCTCCGGCCCGGCCAAGGAACTCTACAAGCACTTCGGCATCACGGCGGACGCAGTCGTGGCAGCCGCCGAAGCCAAGCTTGCCTGACACCATCCCGCCAGGGCGTCCCCCCGGGGCGCCCTGACATTGCCCAAGAGCTCAATATTCAATCGGGAGTGCACCAATGACTGTGAAAGTTGCCATTAACGGCTTCGGCCGTATCGGACGTAACGTTCTGCGCGCCATCGTCGAATCCGGCCGCACCGACATCGAAGTCGTCGCCATCAACGATCTCGGCCCGGTCGAGACCAACGCGCATCTGCTGCGTTACGACTCGATCCACGGCAAGTTCCCGGCCACGGTAAAGGTCGATGGCGACACGATCATCATCGACGGCGGCAAGCCGATCAAGGTCACCGCGATCAAGGATCCGGCAACGCTTCCGCACAAGGAACTCGGCGTCGACATCGCCATGGAATGCACCGGCATCTTCACCTCGCGTGACAAGGCTGCCCTGCATCTCCAGGCTGGCGCCAAGCGCGTCATCGTTTCGGCTCCCGCCGATGGCGCTGACCTCACCGTCGTCTTCGGCGTCAACCACGACCAGCTGACCAAGGACCACCTGGTCATCTCCAACGCATCCTGCACGACGAACTGCCTGGTTCCGGTCGTCAAGACGCTCGACGACGCCGTCGGTATCGACCATGGCTTCATGACCACGATCCACTCCTACACGGGTGACCAGCCGACGCTCGACACCATGCACAAGGATCTCTATCGCGCCCGCGCGGCAGCGCTCTCCATGATCCCGACCTCGACGGGTGCCGCCAAGGCCGTCGGCCTGGTCCTGCCGCACCTCAAGGGCCGTCTCGACGGCACCTCGATCCGCGTGCCGACCCCGAACGTCTCGGTCGTCGACTTCAAGTTCGTCGCCAAGCGGAACACCACGGCTCAGGAAATCAACGACGCCATCATCGCCGCCTCGGATGGCGCGCTGAAGGGCATCCTCGGCTATACCGACGAGCCGCTGGTTTCGCGCGACTTCAACCACGACAGCCACTCGTCGATCTTCGCCCTCGACCAGACCAAGGTTCTCGAAGGCAACTTCGTGCGCATCCTGACCTGGTACGACAACGAGTGGGGCTTCTCGAACCGCATGTCGGATACGGCAGTGGCACTGGCCAAGCTCATCTGAGCTAGACCAACTGATCTCGCATGAAGGCGGGCCAGCAATGGCCCGCCTTTTTTTATTCCGGGCAGCTCCCCAAAACAGGCAGGAAAAATTGTTCCGCACGGGAACAATAAGCCGCCTCGTCAGTTGCCCCTACGAATTGTGGCGCAAATGCGGCCACCCTTGTGGTCGCTTCACCACATTCTGGCGCAGAACCTGCGCCTTCTCCCGGGGATTGTTTTGCCCCTGATGACCTCGAAAGGATACCAGACCATTGGCTCTCACAACGACCGATCCCCATACAGCCGTCGCCGAAGATGCGATACCGGCGCCCGAAGGGCGGACCGAAATCATCGACACTGATTATGAGATCGGTCAAGACAACATCAACTTCCGCCGCCGTTTCGTCTTCGAGCTCGACATCCATAATGTCGTCTTCAGCGTCTCGGCTCTGTCAATCGTACTCTTTACCTTCCTGACGCTGGCCTTCCAGACCACGCTTGAACCAGCCTTCACGGGTCTCAGGAACTTCCTGACGAGCAATCTCGACTGGTTCTTCCTGCTGACCGGCAATGTCTTCGTGCTCGTCTGCATCGGCCTCATCCTCTCGCCGCTCGGGCGAATCCGTCTTGGCGGACCGGAAGCAACACCGGACTACGGCAATCTCGCATGGTTCTCGATGCTCTTTGCCGCCGGCATGGGCATTGGCCTGATGTTCTACGGGGTCTCCGAGCCCATGGGGCATTTCACGGCTGCACTTGGCGGACCGGTCTTCGAAGACGGCGTTCGCACGGACTGGGCACCGCTGAATGGCGCTGTCGGCGATCCGGAAGCAGCGCGCCGCCTTGCCATGGCCGCCACTATCTTCCACTGGGGCCTGCATCCCTGGGCGATCTATGCTGTCGTCGCGCTTGCGCTGGCCCTGTTCTCCTTCAACAAGGGCTTGCCGCTCACCTTGCGTTCGGTCTTCTACCCGATCTTTGGCGAGCGCGTCTGGGGCTGGCCGGGCCATGTGATTGACATTCTCGCGGTCTTTGCCACCATCTTCGGCCTGTCGACTTCGCTGGGCATCGGAGCCCAGCAGGCCAGTGCCGGCCTGGAATTCCTTTTCGGCATTCCCTCAACGGAAACCACGATGATCCTGCTCGTGCTCGCCATCACCTGCATTGCCATCGCGTCGGTGGTTGCCGGCATGGACAAGGGCGTGAAACTTCTGTCGGAGGTCAACCTTGGTCTGGCAGCGCTGCTGCTGGTCTTCGTCATCGCCGTTGGCCCGACCATGCAGATCATCCAGGGCTTCTTCCTGAACCTCAAGGCCTATGCGACCTATCTGCCGGCTCTGGCCAATCCGTTCGGTCGAGAAGATACCAACTTCTCGCAGGGCTGGACGGCCTTCTACTGGGCCTGGTGGATCAGCTGGTCGCCGTTTGTCGGCATGTTCATCGCACGCGTCAGCCGTGGTCGCACGGTTCGCGGCCTTCTGACCGCAGTCCTGCTCATCCCCTCGCTCGTCTCCGTCCTCTGGATGACTGCGCTTGGTGGCACGGCGATCAGCCAGCTCGTCAACGACGGCCTGACCAGCGTTCAGGATGCCGCCCTTGAACTGCAGCTCTTCGAAATGCTGGCGCATCTCCCGATCACGGCGGTAACCTCGTTTGTCGGTATCGTGCTCGTGATTGTCTTCTTCGTGACCTCGTCGGACTCCGGTTCGCTGGTCATCGACACGATCTCGGCTGGCGGCAAGGTCAACGCACCGGTTCCCCAGCGCGTCTTCTGGGCGACTTTCGAAGGCCTGGTGGCCGTTGCCCTGCTTCTCGGTGGGGGGCTCGTGGCGCTCCAGGCCATGGCGGTCTCCACCGGCCTGCCCTTCGCGATCGTCCTGCTTGGCGCGAGCTATGCCTTGATCAAGGGGCTCCTATCGGAACCACGATAAAACTCGGTTGGGGCGGATTTAAAAATTTAAATCCGCCCTAATATCATCATGATCCCATTCCATTTTCTTCGTGCCATCCGGCAAATCTGAGTTTCATGAAATTGTCAGCCTGTAGGCATGTCGCTCGCACAGACGCAATCGGTCTGACAGTCGCCATGCCTGTCGTAGAACGAGCGGGACCTCGGGGATTGGGAATAGGGTGAGAGGGGAAGAGGATTGAGTGAGTTCTATGCGGTCACGCTGGTTGCGACAGCCCTGGTTTTCCTGGCCGCTTTTTCGAGCCTCATAGCCTTCCGCTTCGGTGCTCCCCTTCTCCTTCTGTTCCTGACCATCGGCCTTGGTGCCGGTGTCGATGGTCTCGGCATCGAGTTTTCCAACTTCCCGCTTGCCTACGTGATCGGCTCGCTCGCTCTAGCGGTTGTTCTTTTCGATTCCGGTTTCGGCACCTCGCTCCAGTCCTTCCGACTTTCGGCAGGCCCTGCCCTTACTCTGGCGACACTGGGAGTGCTGCTGACCACCCTTCTCGTCGGGGTCGCCGCGCATCTTCTGTTCGGCCTCAGCTATCTCGAAGGCATGTTGCTCGGCGCGATCCTGGGCTCCACCGACGCCGCAGCCGTGTTCTTCCTTCTCCGTATCGGCGGCATCAACATCCGCGACAGGGTTCGTTCCTCCCTGGAAGTCGAATCCGGCACCAACGACCCGATGGCGATCTTTCTCACCATCGCGCTCGTCGAACTGATTAGAAGCGGCAGCGGCTCCGAAGGACTGTCGCTCGAACTGCTCAGGCTCTTCATCGAACAGATGGGCATCGGCCTGATCCTTGGCCTCCTCGGTGGCGCCTCGATCGCCTTCATCTTGCGCAAGTTACAGATCGAGCAGGGGCTCGCTCCGATTTTCATGCTGGCGATGGCGCTGATGATCTTCGCCTTCACAGGCCTGATCGGCGGCAGCGGCTTCCTCGCCGTCTATGTGGCCGGCATCTACGCAGGCTCTCGGAAATTGCCTTCAACGGTCTCGATCAAGCGCTTCCAGGACGGCATGACCTGGCTTGCCCAGATCATCATGTTCCTTGTCCTCGGACTGCTGGCGACCCCATCGCAGTTCCCGGAAATCCTGCTGCCGGCAGTTCTGCTCGCTCTTTTCCTGGTCTTCATCGCCCGACCGATCGCTGTCTGGCTGTGTCTATTGCCCTTCGACTTCACCCAGCGTGAAACCGGCTTCATCGCCTGGGTGGGCCTGCGCGGCGCGGTCTCGATCCTGCTCGGCATCGTGCCCGTCGTCGGAGCGATGGAAAACGGCCAGACCTTCTTCAACACGGCCTTCATCGTCGTCATGATCTCGCTCGTCCTGCAGGGCTGGACGATCAAGCCGCTCGCCAAACGCCTCGGACTGATCATCCCGCCGCGCATCGGCGCGATCGACAAGGTCGAACTCGACCTGCCGGGGACGGCCAATCATGAGCTGCTGGCCTATCGTGTGGTCGCTGGCAGCCCCGTGTTGCGGGGCGAGCGCATCCCGCGCTGGGCCATGCCTTCGCTGGTCATTCGTGATGGCAAGTCGATGCGCTATCAATACGCTGGACGCCTGCGCGAGAATGATCAGGTCTATCTCTTCATCGCCCCCAGCTATTCGAAACTGCTCGACCGCCTGTTTGCAACCGAGGCACCCGTCGAAGAGGACGATGGAGAGTTCTTCGGCACCTTTGCCATTTCGCCCTCGACCCATGTCCGCGACCTCGACGAAGCCTATGGGCCTCTTTCGATCACAGACAGTGAACGCGGCAAGACGGTTGCCGAGATGATCACCCAGCGTCTCGGCGGTCGCGCCGATTATGCCGATCGCGTCCGTCTCGGCACCATCGTGCTCATTGTTCGCGATATAGACGAACATGGCCATATTGCCACGGTTGGCGTTTCCATGGAGCCGGTGGAGCCGGCGACCACCTGGCCGATCTTTCTCAACCTGCGTGAACTTGCCCTCGCGACCCGCGATTACCTGCGCCGCAAGCAGGCTGCAGCAAGAGGCGAAGTCGGCGGCGAAAAATGACGGCGCTCGCCTTGCGCCGTCACGCAAGCGGTGTAAGGTCCGGCCCGTCAGCCCCATTCAACAGCATTCAAGACGGGTAATTCCATGCCGGCTTTCAAGACACTCGACGATCTCACCGACATCGCAGGCAAGCGCGTGCTTGTCCGCGTCGACCTCAACGTTCCCGTCACCGACGGCAAGGTTTCCGACACGACGCGCATCGAACGCGTGGCGCCGACGATCCTCGAATTGTCCGAAAAGGGCGCCAAGGTCATCCTGCTCGCGCATTTCGGTCGCCCAAAGGGTGAACCGGTTGCCGACCAGTCGCTGTCGCTGATTGCACCCTCCGTTGAGGAAGTGCTCGACCAGCGCGTCGCCTTCGCCTCCGACTGCATCGGCGCCCCGGCAGCAGATGCCATCGCCAAGATGGAAAATGGCGACATCCTGCTTCTGGAAAATACCCGCTTCCACAAGGGCGAAGAGAAGAACACACCCGAGTTCACCGCCGAACTGGCGAAGAACGGCGACATCTACGTCAACGACGCCTTCTCCGCCGCCCACCGCGCCCATGCCTCTACGGAAGGCCTCGCCCATCACCTGCCCGCCTATGCCGGCCGCACCATGCAGGCCGAGCTTGAAGCACTTGAAAAGGGCTTGGGACAGCCGACCCGCCCGGTCGTGGCCATTGTCGGCGGCGCCAAGGTCTCGACCAAGATTGAGCTTTTGTCCAACCTCGTCACCAAGGTCGATGCGCTCGTCATCGGCGGTGGCATGGCCAATACCTTCATTGCTGCCCAGGGCATCGATGTCGGCAAGTCGCTTTGCGAGCACGACCTCGCCGACACCGCCCGCTCGATCATGGAAACGGCGAAGACCGCAGGCTGCGCCATCGTGCTCCCGGTTGACGGCGTTGTCGCTCGGGAATTCAAGGCAAACGCCGCCAACGAAACCGTCGATATCAACGCCATCCCCGCCGACGCGATGATGCTCGATGTCGGCCCGAAGTCGGTCGAGCTGATCAATGGCTGGATCGGCAAGGCCGCGACCCTGGTCTGGAACGGCCCGCTCGGCGCCTTCGAGATCGCCCCTTTCGACAAGGCGACGGTTTCTGCAGCCCTGCATGCCGCTGAACAGACCAGAGCTGGCAAGCTGGTTTCGGTCGCAGGTGGTGGCGACACGGTATCCGCCCTGAACCATGCCGAAGTCGCCGACGACTTTTCTTATGTGTCGACCGCCGGCGGCGCCTTCCTGGAATGGATGGAAGGCAAGGAACTGCCGGGCGTGGCTGTCCTCACCAAGGGCTGAACGACAGCGGCTCAACAGCCCGATATTTCGAATGAACCGCGTGCCTTCCCGGCGCGCGGTTTTTTCGTGCGTCACTTGGCCGTCGACAGAGACGTGTTACCATCCGCTCAAGGGAACCTCGGTCACACGCAATGGGTTTGTATCGTGAAGAGCCGGATCGCGAAGAAGGCGTTGGATGGACCGTGCAACTCACGTCAATTGAAACGGGTTTAAAAATCTTTGAATTTTCAAACGATTGAAATGATTTCAATCGTTTCAATAGCTTAGCAGCCCATTTTCCCCTCGGGGAAGTTCTGTTATCGCCAAAGTCACCACGGTCCCGAGGGACCGAACAGGGTCAGGGAGTGACCGGACGGCCTGAGTGTCCGTCCTAAGAGCAAGACAACAGGCCGGCGCCTTGCGCGCCATGATCGGGATAGGAGTGAGTTATGGTGGACGCGAAAATGTTGAACAAGATCACCTCGGCGCCCGGCTTCATCGCTGCGCTGGACCAGAGTGGGGGTTCGACACCCGGCGCCCTGCGCCTCTACGGCGTCGCCGAAACCGACTATAACGGCGACGACGAGATGTACCGCCTGATCCACGCCATGCGCGTGCGCATCATGAAGGCACCGGCCTTCTCCGGCGACAAGGTCATCGGCGCGATCCTCTTTGAACGCACGATGGACGGCGATGTCGACGGCGAGCCCGTCCCGACCTTCCTTTGGGAGAAGCGCGGCGTCGTGCCCTTCCTCAAGATCGACAAGGGCCTGCTCGACGAAGAGAACGGCGTCCAGTTGATGAAGCCGATGCCCGACCTCGACGCGCTCCTGATCCGCGGCCGCGACAAGGGCATCTTCGGCACAAAGATGCGCTCGGTCATCGCCCATGCCGACAAGGCCGGCATCGCCGCCGTCGTCAAACAGCAATTCGAAGTCGCCCGCCAGATCATCGGCCAGGGTCTTGTGCCGATCGTTGAGCCGGAAGTCTCGATCAAGAGCCCGACAAAGGCCGAGGCCGAGGCAATCCTTCGCGATGCGATTGCGGCCGAGCTGGACAAGTTGCCATCCGGCGACAAGGTCATGCTGAAGCTGACCATTCCGACGGTCGCCGATTTCTACGCCCCGCTGATGTCCAACGCTGCCGTCGTGCGCGTCGTCGCACTTTCCGGCGGTTACAGCACTGCGGATGCCTGTGAGAAGCTGAGCCAGAACCACGGCATGATCGCAAGCTTCTCGCGTGCTCTGGCAGAGAAACTTCGCGTCTCGATGAGCGATGCCGAATTCAATGCGAGCATTGCCGGAACCATCGACCAGATCTATGCCGCAAGCGTCAACAAGGTCGGTGCGATCGCCGCCGAATAAGCATCGACCCCGGCCCTCGGTTGATCCGAGGCCGCACGCGAAATCTTGTCATCAGGACACGAAAGCCCGGCCATGTGCCGGGCTTCTTGCGTTATCAGGATGCGCTAGAATCCTCTGGAGCCATCATGCCGTCCCCTTCCCGCAGCATTCCCTTCGTCACCCTCGACGTTTTCACCGACACCCGCTTCTGCGGCAATCCGCTTGCCGTGATCACCGACGCC